>JAYVSR010000054.1:0-19638 GCA_043775155.1 Burkholderiales bacterium
GAACTCGACGAATACGCCGCCGAACTCGCGCGCGTGACAGTCTGGATCGGCGAGATTCAATGGATGACGCGGCATGGGTATGAACCGAGCCGCAATCCGATTTTGAAAACGCTGAATCAGATCGAGTGCCGCGATGCGTTGTTGGCTACAGAGGAAAAAACGGCTGAAACCGTTGCGGCACAAGGCTCGCAGGCCGATTCAATAATGGCGCAATGGCCGCAGGCCGATTGCATCATCGGCAACCCGCCGTTTTTGGGCGACAAAAAAATGCGCCGCGAACTCGGCGATGAATACGTCGAACGACTGCGCAAGACTTACGCAGGGCAAGTACCCGGCGGCGCAGATTTGGTGTGCTACTGGTTTGCGAAGGCGAACACCGCGCTGACGTCGCAGCGCGCCCAGCGCGCCGGCCTCGTCGCCACCAACAGCATCCGCCAAAAGCGCAATCGCCCGGTGCTTGAAGCGATCATCAACAGCGGCGCCATCTTCAACGCCTGGAGCGACGAAGAATGGGTGAACGAAGGCGCGGCGGTGCGCGTCTCCATCGTCAACTTTCAATCCGGCGCGGCAGCGCAGACGATGCTTGACGGCAATCCGGTGGGCACAATCCACGCTGACCTCACGGCAGGCGGCATCGTCGGGGAAACCGCAGGCGGCATCGTGTGCGAAGCCGCAGGCGGCAAGGCAGGCGTTGATCTCACACGGGCCAATCCGCTCGCTGAAAATGCCGGCGCATCGTTCTTCGGCCTGTGTCTTGCGGGCGCGTTCGATGTCAAAGGCGATCTCGCACGTTCGTGGCTCAACACGCCGAACCCGCATGGCGTGTCGAACACTGAAGTACTGCGCCCGCTTTATAACGGCAAGGATGTGCAGCATCGCTCGGCGGATCGCTGGGTGATTGATTTTGGTGTGTCGCGCGAGGAGAAAGAATCCGCGCAGTTTGAAAAGCCGTTTGAGAATCTGCGGGAAAACGTACTGCCGCGCAGAAAAGACAATCGCGAAGCCATCCGCGCGGCGAAGTGGTGGCGGCTCGGCAGGCCGCGCCCGGAATTGCGGAGCGCACTCCAAGGCCTGTCACGCTTCATTTGCACGGTGGAAACCACCAAGCACCGCGTCTTTGTATTCCTGCCCATTCGCGTTGCGCCCGAACATAACCTGATCGTGATTCCGCGGGAGGACGACGCGACCTTCGGCGTGTTGCAGTCGCGCATTCATACCCTGTGGGCATTGCGCAACGGCGGCACCCTCGAAGACCGCCCGCGCTACAACTCGACGCGCTGCTTCACACCGTTCCCGTTTCCCGCCAATCTCTATCCCTCTGACACCGTTGGTGCAAGCCACTCTTCGGCTATTTCTCCTCTGAAGCTGCCGCACAATTTCCTTGGCCTGCCAAAGCCGTGCGAGACCATCGTGCATGCCATCGCCGAGGCTGCATACGAACTCAACCGCCTGCGCTGTGCCTGGCTCAACCCGCCGGAGTGGGTAGACGTGACGCCCGAGATCGTGCCCGGCTATCCCGACCGCATCCTCCCCAAACCCGAATACGCGAAGGCGATCAAGGAACGCACGCTCACCAACCTCTACAACCAGCGCCCCGCGTGGCTCGCGCACGCGCACGAGGCGCTCGACGCCGCTGTCGCCCGCGCCTACGGCTGGGACGACTACACCCCCGAGATCCCTGATGAGGAAATTCTGGCGCGGTTGTTGAGGCTCAATCTTGAGCGAGCAGCCGATGCCTGAGATCAGCCGCTTTCTCGGAATCGTGATTGCGATGTTCTACCGCGACCACGCGCCCGCCCATTTTCATGCGTACTATGGTGAGCATGAAATTACGGTTGAGATCGAATCCGGTGCCGTGAATGGCGAATTTCCAAGGCGCGCACTGGCGCACGTTCAGGAATGGCGGCAGTTGCACCGGGCAGAGTTGACGGAGGATTGGTCGCTTGCTGTGTTGCGGCAACCGTTGCGCAAAATTGATCCGTTGGAGTGATGCGATGACCCCAAAAATTGTGTCGGTTGAATATGTCGATGCCTACCTGCTGCGGGTGCGCTTCGAGGATGGCGCCGAAGGCGAGTTGGACATGGCGGGCGAGCTCGATGGCGTGGTGTTCGAGCCGCTGCGCGACCGGAGCGTGTTCCGCCAGTGCCATCTCGACCCGGCAACGCGCACGCTTTCATGGCCGAACGGCGCTGATCTCGCGCCGGAATTTGTCCGGGCGCGCATTAGTGTGACGGCTTGACCCAGCGGCGAGTTGCCCTACAAAATCGATCCATTGTGAGGTAGTCATGCACTGGGACGTAAAAGCAGTTCGGCCATTGGCAGATTTTTGTATCGAAGTCACGCTGCAGGATGGGCGGCAGGGCGTATTTGATATGAAGCCCTATCTGGCCTTTGGAGTTTTCAGGGAGTTGCGCAGCCCCGCCTATTTCAAACAGGTTGGTGTCCAGCATGGGGCCGTGACCTGGCCGCATGAGCAGGACATCGCGCCCGAAACGCTGCTTGCGGAGATGCTTTGGGAGTTACCGGCACACAACCGGTGACTCTAGACAAAACGCGGCGAAGGGTTGGCAGATATTCAAAATTCCACGATTCCAAACATGACTGCCAAACTCATTGAAGTCCACTACTCTTGCGCCCACCGCATCATGGGGGTGTTCGACGACAAGGTGTATGCCGAAGTCGATCTGTCGCATTTATTGCGGCGCAAGTTGTTCCAGCCGCTGCGCGATAACGTCCGGTTCCGCGCGGTGACGTTTGATGCTGCCGGGCAGCAGGCTGTGTGGCCGAATGGCGCTTGCATTTCGGCAGCGGAAATTCGCCACTTGCACGATACCCAAGGAGGCCACGACGCCTCAGACGCGCGCTGGTGCAAGGATCACTATTGGTTTACGCTCGACAGCAAATTCTTCGGTCTGAACTGGTCTTGCGTCACCGCGCCTGAGTGGGCTGGCACGCCGTTCGCATACCGCCGCTTGTTCTTTGAATTTCACCGCGAATGGGTGCTCGATCTGCCGCGCACCTGTCCGTGTTGCGGCTACCCGACGCTGGAGGAGCGGCCTGCCGACGCTCGCTGCACCATCTGCGAGTGGTACGACGACGGGCAGGATGATCCCTATGCCTACAACATGAATCAGGACATGATCGGCATGAGCCTGGCGCAGGCGCGGCGCAATTTCGCCCATGCCTGTACCAGCTTTTCGTTGGAGCACTCGCCCGGCGAAGAACATTTTGACCGGCTGTTTAGCCACACCGCGATCGCGCAACGGCGCGCGCAATGCGCGCTGTATGACTCGCTTCTTGCCGCGGCCGATTCAAACGATCTGAAGCAGCGCTGGAAAAAAATCAAACATCTGGTGCCCGGCGTCATGACCGACGACATGTTTGATGCGCTGTATCCGGACGTAATGGACAGTGTTATTGATTCTATCCAGCGCCATCTCGCCGAGATGAAGCGTACTCAATAGCCGGTGCGTTTGGAGATTGGCATTTGATTTATTGACGCCTCAAACTCAAGTCGGCCGGCTGAGCTTGTGGGGCTGGCTGAAAGCGCGCGACATTGCGTGACTGCGATTGACTTGACGCGCTCCCTCGTTTAGCCTTGCAGCGTGACGGAAAGATGGGCGGCAAGGCGTCTTTGATATGAAGCCCTATCTGGACTTTGGTGTTTTCAGGGAGTTGCGCAGCCCCGCCTATTTCAAACAGGTTGGCGTCCAGCATGGTGCCGTGACCTGGCCGCATGAGCAGGACATTGCGCCTGAAACGCTGCTTGCGGAGATGTGCTAGGAGTCTCCGGCACACAGCCGGTGACTCCGATACAAAACGCAACGAAGGCTTGGCGCAGGCGTTCGTACCGGGCTGCCCGCTGCGCTACCAGGCGCCGCTGGCCGGTAACCCGGCCAAGATCATCAATGCGCCGATCAACTATGTGAAACACATTTCTCCGAGCCTGTCGCCACTCAGAACCGAATCCGCGCTGCCAATTCTTGCAGTTTCTGCATTCCCGGCTCGTTGCGCGGCCAGGTGAGGTTCACGCCGTCTTCGGCGTGACGCGGCAGCACGTGCATGTGCAGATGCGGCACGGTCTGCCAGCCGGCCGCCTTGTTCGCTTGCAACAGCGTCATGCCCGGCGGGTTAAACGCGGCCTGTACGGCGCGGGCGATGCGGTGCGCGGCCGCCATCAGCGCGCAAGCGGCAGCTTCGTCCGCATCGACGATCGTCTCGAACGGTTTTTTGGTGGCGACGATGACGTGGCCAGGGTTGACTTGACCGGCGTCCATGAAGGCAAAAGTGTGTTCGTCCTCATACACTTTGGCGCAGGGCAGCTCCCCCGAAATGATGCGCTCGAAAATCGTGGCCATTGTGAGTTCTCCTTGGGGCGCGGGATTTGCGCTGCCGCAGTTTCCCGCAGTTTCCCGAAGTTTCCCGCAGTTTCCCAATGCATGACAATATAGCGCTTCGCCTCAATCGCCCCTCATTTACCCATCAGCATCCGTCATGGCCCTCACCACCGCCCTTATCGAAGTGCTCAAGCGCGAACTCAAGAGCCGCGACATTACTTATGCCGATGTCGCCCGGCACCTCGATTTGTCCGAGGCCAGCATCAAGCGCATGTTTTCGACCAAGGATTTCATGCTTTCGCGCCTTGACGAAATTTGCGAATTTGCCGGTGTTGAGTTCGCCGATCTGGCGCGCGCGGTCGAGGCGCGTGACACCTTGTTGCTGCAGCTCACTCTGGAGCAGGAGAAGGAGCTGGCGAATGACGTCAAGCTGATGCTGGTGGCGGTGGCGTCGATTCATCATCTGACGTTCGAGCAGATCATTCAGTCGTATCAACTCACCGAGACCGATTTGATTGGCTTGCTCACGCGCTTGGACAAACTCAAAATCGTCGAGCTGCAGGCAAACAACCGCATCAAACCTTTAGTGGCCAAGGCTTTCACTTGGCTGCCACAAGGGCCGATCCAGATGTTTTTTTACGCCCAGGCACAGGCCGATTTTTTCCGCTCGCGTTTCGATGGCGAAGGCGAGGCGCTGGTGTTCGCCAGCGGGCGTCTGTCGAAGGCGGCGAGTTCGCAATTGGCCGACCGCTTGAAACGCACGGTGCAGGAATTCCGCGATGCCCACCATGAAGACCTCAAACTGCCGCTCGACAAACGTCCGGTAATGAGTATTCTGCTGGCGCTGCGGCAGTGGGAACTGGGCGCATTTCGTAACTTGCGCCGCAGTGCGCCCCGCAGTGTGCCAGACGGGGTGGGTGGCGGGCTGGGCCGGTTGGCAAATCGAGCAGCCACGCCAGCGGGCCAGACCTGAAGCGGCGGCGGGGCGCAGACGTCAAGAAAGCGCCAGACTTGTCGCATCCGCCTGGGGTAAACAGTTCTCTTGGCAAAAACCGGTGAATACCCCTATAATTTGCGGCCTTTCGGGGTGTTGAAAGAGTAAAACAGTGCGGTCACCGCTGCGCGTCACCGGCTGGCAAATGTTGGCCTCTCTCGCTGCCGCACTGCTGTGGGCGCTGGGGCGTGGCGAAAACGCCGGATGGTCGGCGCTGGCAGGCGGGGCGATTTGTTTTGTGCCAGGCGGTCTGTTCGCTTGGCGCTTGGCGCGGGCCAGTGCCGCGCAAGATGGTTATGTGGTCGCGTTTTTTGTTGGCGAGGCCGTCAAGGTGTTGCTCTCCATCAGTCTGTTTGGATTGGTGGCGATGAGTTTTCGCGGTGCTGATTGGCTGGCTTTGCTGGTGACTTACATTGCGGTAGTGCAAGTTTATGTGTTTGGCCTGGCGGCAGAGCGATCGGTCGACGGTGCAGGCAACAATCAAGATCTATAAAAGATATTTAACCGGTTACAGGTCACAACATGGCTGCTGGCGCACAAGCTCCCACGTCTTCAGAGTACATCGTTCATCATTTGCAGCACCTGCAAAGCGTCAAGCAGGGCTTCATTATTGATATGACCGTGGTCAATTGGGACACGCTGTTTTGGTCCGTTGCGATGGGCGTGCTGACTCTCGCCGTGCTGATCAAGGCTGCGTCTGCCGCCACCTCCGGTGTGCCGGGCCGGTTTCAAGCGGCGGTTGAAATGCTCGTTGAGATGGTCGAGTCACAGTCGAAGGGGATCATTCCGCACGGCGACCGCAGTTTCATCGCGCCGCTCGCCCTGACCGTGTTTGTCTGGGTGCTCTTCATGAACTCGCTCGACTTTTTGCCGGTCGATCTGCCGCATTATGTGTTTCAGTGGACCGGGCTGGATCAATACATCCACTACCACCGCATCGTGCCCACCGCCGATCTCAATGGCACGATTGGCATGTCGCTCGGCGTGCTGGTGCTGATGCTCTACTACAACGTCAAGATCAAAGGCGCTGGCGGATTTGTACACGAGCTGGTCTGCGCACCGTTCGGAACCAGTAAGAATCCGATTCTTGCTGCACTACTTGGCGTAGCCAATTTGACACTGAACTTTATTGAGTTTGTTGCCAAGACCGTTTCGCTCGGCATGCGGTTATTCGGCAATATGTTCGCCGGCGAATTGATTTTCATGCTGATCGCGCTGCTTGGCGCGACCGGCGTGTGGTGGCTCTGGGGCATGCATTTGATCGCTGGCAGCATTTGGGCGATCTTCCACATTCTGATCGTCGTGTTGCAGGCGTTCATTTTCATGATGCTCACCCTGGTTTATCTGGGGCAGGCACATGAAGGGCATTAGTCCGGTTCAAGTCTTTCCGGTTCAGGTTTCTCGATTCGTTTTTCAACTTTTACATCACCACTAAGAAGGAGTCATCATGACTGACGTTGGTTTCGTTGCTTTGGCTGCAGGTCTCATCATTGGTTTGGGCGCGATCGGTGCCTGTATCGGTATCGGCCTCATGGGCGGCAAATACATTGAAGCGTCGGCGCGCCAGCCCGAGCTGATGGACAAGCTGCAGACCAAGATGTTTCTGTTGGCCGGTCTGATCGACGCTGCGTTCCTGATCGGCGTTGGTATCGCCATGATGTTCGCCTTCGCCAACCCGTTCAAAGGTTAATCCGGTCTCCCTGACCAATCCTTAGGGGGTTTCAGATGAATCTCAACGCAACATTTTTAGCCCAGCTCGTCGTGTTCTTCGTGCTGGCGTGGGTCACCATGACCTTCGTCTGGCCGCCGCTCATGAAAGCGCTGGACGAGCGCGCCAAAAAAATCGCTGACGGCTTGGCCGCCGCCGACGAAGGTAAGCGCGAACTGGCCGAAGCGAACAAGCGGGTCGAAGCCGAGCTTGCCAAGTCGCGCACGGAAAACCAGAACCGCTTGGCCGAAGCCGAAAAGCAGGGCGTGCTCCTGATCGCTGAGGCGAAGAAAACCGCCGAAGCCGAGAAGGCACGCATTCTGGCGCAAGCCAAGGCAGAAGCCGCGCAGGAGACCCAGCGCGCCAAAGACGCACTGCGTAATGCAGTGGCTGATCTGGCGGTCAAGGGTGCCGAGCAAATCCTCAAGCGTGAAATCAATGCGCAGGGGCATGCCGACCTCCTCAATCAGCTCAAAGCGCAACTCTAAGAGGCAACGCCATGGCTGAACTTTCCACCATCGCACGTCCCTACGCCGAGGCCGCGTTTCGCGTCGCCAAAGACGGGGATCTCAATGCGTGGAGCGCGCTCACCGCTGAGCTGGCCGCGATTGCCAGCACACCTGAAATGCGCGCACTGATGCTCGATCCGAATGTCGCTGGCGGCAAGGTATACGACGTGTTCGCTGGTGTGCTCAAAGCGCCGTTGGGCGCTGAGGGAAAGAACTTCCTCAAGCTGGTGATCGACAACGGCCGGGTTACCGCCTTGCCGCAAGTCGCGCAACAGTTCGCCGCCCTGCGTGACAAGCTCGAAGGCTCGGCCGAAGCCGAGATCGCCTCGGCATTTGCATTGACCGATGCCCAAGTGAGCGATTTGCTCGCCGGTCTGACCAAGAAATTCGGCGGCGTCAAGCTCAAAGCGCGTACCACGGTTGACCCGTCCCTCATCGGCGGCGTTCGCGTGACTGTCGGCGACGAAGTGTTTGACACCTCGGTGCGCTCGCAGCTCGAACGCATGCGTACCGCGCTGACGGCGGCTTAAATAATTCAAGAATCCAGGAGTACCACACCATGCAACTCAATCCTTCCGAAATCAGCGAACTGCTCAAGAGCCGGATCGCCGGACTGGGCGCACAGACTGATCTGCGTACCCAAGGCACCGTCGTATCGGTGACCGACGGCATTTGCCGCGTCCACGGCTTGTCGTCGGCGATGCAGGGCGAAATGCTCGAATTCCCCGGCAACACCTTTGGCCTCGCGCTCAACCTTGAGCGCGACTCGGTAGGCGCGGTGGTGTTGGGCAGCTACGAGCACATCACTGAGGGCGATACGGTCAAGGCCACCGGTCGGATTCTCGACGTGCCGGTCGGCACCGAGTTGCTCGGCCGCGTGGTCAATGCACTGGGCGAGCCGATCGACGGCAAAGGCCCGGTCAACGCCAAAGAGCGCGATGTGGTCGAGAAGGTTGCGCCTGGCGTGATGTGGCGTAAGTCGGTGGACCAGCCGGTGCAAACCGGCTTGAAGTCGATTGATGCGATGGTGCCGGTGGGCCGCGGTCAGCGCGAGCTGATCATCGGCGACCGCCAGACCGGTAAGACAGCGGTGGCGGTGGACACCATCATCAATCAAAAAGGCAAAGACCTGATGTGCATCTACGTGGCGGTGGGGCAAAAAGCCTCGACCATCGCCAACGTGGTGAAAAAGCTCGAAGAGCACGGCGCGATGGGTTACACCATTGTCGTCGCCGCCTCGGCATCCGACTCGGCCGCGATGCAGTTCATCGCGCCGTACGCCGGTTGCACCATGGGCGAATATTTCCGCGACCGTGGTCAAGATGCGCTGATCATTTATGACGACTTGACCCGTCAAGCCTGGGCCTATCGCCAAATCTCGCTGCTGCTGCGCCGTCCGCCGGGCCGTGAAGCGTATCCGGGCGACGTGTTCTATCTGCACTCGCGTCTGTTGGAGCGTGCCGCTCGCGTCAACGAAGAGTACGTCGAGAAATTCACCAAAGGCGCGGTCAAGGGCAAAACCGGTTCGCTCACCGCTTTGCCAGTGATTGAGACGCAAGCCGGCGACGTGTCCGCCTTCGTGCCGACCAACGTGATCTCGATCACCGACGGCCAGATTTTCCTTGAGACCGACCTGTTCAACGCCGGTATCCGTCCGGCGATCAACGCGGGTGTGTCGGTGTCGCGCGTTGGCGGCGCGGCGCAAACCAAGATCATGAAGCGCAAAGACACCGGTGCTGGTGTGCGTCTGGCGCTGGCGCAGTATCGCGAGCTCGCGGCGTTTGCGCAGTTCGCTTCCGACCTCGACGAAGCCACCCGCAAGCAGTTGGAACGCGGCCGCATGGTGACCGAGCTGATGAAGCAGGTGCAGTACGCGCCGATGGAAGTCTGGGAAATGGCGTTGACCCTGTTCGCGGTCAACAACAACTACATGGACGATGTCGAAGTGCCGAAGGCGTTGTCGTTCGAGAAAAACTTGCGCGAATACGTCAAGTCAAAGCACGCTGCTCTGGTTGCGTCGATCACCAAGGCAGCGAACTTGTCGGCAGATGACGAAAAAGCGTTGCACGCTGCGGTCGCCGAGTTCAAAAAGAACGGTTCGTTCTAAGTAAAGCGCGTCACGGAGAACGGTTATGGCCGGCAGCAAAGAAATCCGCACCAAGATCAAGAGCGTGCAAAACACGCGCAAGATCACCAAGGCGATGGAGATGGTCGCCGCATCCAAAATGCGCAAGGCGCAGGAACGGATGCGCGCGGCGCGCCCCTATGGCGACAAGATCCGCAACATCGCCGCGCACATGTCGAGCGCGAATCCCGAGTATCGCCACCCTTTCCTGGTCAAGCGTGAAGTCAAAAATGCTGGCGTGATCGTCGTCACCACTGACAAAGGTCTGTGCGGTGGCCTCAACACCAACGTGTTGCGCATGGTCACCACCAAGCTGAAAGAACTCGAAACCGCCGGCGTGAAGATCGAGGCGACCGCAATCGGCAACAAGGGTTTCGGCTTTCTCAATCGCATCGGCGCAAAAGTGGTGTCGCATGCAATCCAGATCGGCGACAAACCGCATCTCGATAAATTGATCGGCCCGGTAAAAGTGCAGCTCGATGCCTACGCCGCCGGCAAAATCGACGTCGTCTACTTGGCTTACACCAACTTCATCAACACGATGAAGCAAGAGCCGCACATCGAGCAGTTGCTGCCGCTCACGGCTGACAAGTTCAAGCAGAGCGAAGAAGAGAAGAGCGCCTACGGCTGGGACTATCTGTACGAGCCGGATGCGAAGACGGTGATCGATGAGCTGCTCACGCGCTATGTCGAGGCGATTGTGTATCAGGCGGTGGCCGAGAGCATGGCGTCGGAGCAGTCGGCACGGATGGTGGCGATGAAGTCAGCCTCGGACAACGCCAAAAAAGTCATCGGCGATTTGCAGTTGACCTACAACAAAGCGCGGCAAGCGGCGATTACCAAAGAGTTGTCGGAGATCGTCGGCGGCGCGGCAGCGGTGTAGCGGTGTAAGTGGCCGCTCTCACGCAACAGCGACGCAACAGCGCATCACGCATACGCAATATTAATCAGCAGAATTTGAAAATCAGTCACGGGGTTCAATCATGAGTCAAGGTCAAATCGTTCAGTGCATCGGCGCGGTGGTGGACATTCAGTTCCCGCGCGAAGGCATGCCCAGGATCTACGAAGCGCTTACGCTGGACGCCAGCGCGACCAACAAGCTGGTCGAGCAGGGCCTCACCTTTGAAGTGCAGCAGCAGTTGGGTGATGGCGTGGTGCGCACGATTGCGCTCGGCTCCACCGACGGTCTGCAGCGTGGTATGGCAGTGACCGGCACCAAAGTCGGCATTCAAGTGCCGGTCGGGGCCGGCACGCTCGGCCGCGTGATGGACGTGCTGGGCCGCCCGATTGACGAGCGTGGCCCGATCCTGTGCGACGAGCGTCGCGCGATTCACCAGCCAGCACCGAAGTTTGAAGACTTGTCGCCGTCGCAAGAGTTGCTCGAAACCGGCATCAAGGTGATCGACTTGATCTGCCCGTTCGCCAAGGGCGGAAAAATTGGTCTGTTCGGCGGTGCCGGTGTCGGCAAGACCGTCAACATGCTGGAGTTGATCAACAACATCGCGAAAACCCGCGCCGGTCTCTCCGTGTTCGCCGGCGTCGGTGAGCGGACCCGCGAAGGCAACGACTTCTATCACGAGATGTCGGACGCCAACGTGATCGTCCAGGAAGACCTGTCGAAATCCAAAGTAGCGATGGTGTTCGGCCAGATGAACGAGCCGCCGGGCAACCGCCTGCGCGTCGCGCTGTCGGGCCTCACCATGGCGGAAAAATTCCGCGACGAAGGCAAAGACATTCTGTTCTTCGTTGACAACATCTACCGCTACACCCTGGCCGGCACCGAAGTGTCGGCGCTGCTCGGCCGGATGCCGTCCGCCGTGGGCTACCAGCCGACCCTGGCCGACGAGATGGGCAAGTTGCAAGAGCGCATCACCTCGACCAAAGTCGGCTCGATCACCTCAATCCAAGCCGTCTATGTGCCGGCCGACGACTTGACCGACCCGTCGCCCGCCACCACCTTCGCCCACCTCGACGCCACCGTCGTGCTGTCGCGCGACATCGCCTCGCTCGGCATCTACCCGGCAGTCGACCCGCTGGACTCCACCTCGCGCCAGATCGACCCGAACGTGGTCGGCGAAGAGCACTACGCCACCACGCGCCGCGTGCAAGCGACGTTGCAGCGTTACAAAGAGCTGCGCGACATCATCGCGATTCTCGGGATGGACGAGCTGTCGCCTGAAGACAAACTCGCGGTCGGCCGCGCGCGCAAAATCCAGCGCTTCCTGTCGCAGCCGTTCAACGTCGCTGAAGTGTTCACCGGCTCGCCCGGCAAGATTGTCACGCTGGCTGAAACGATTCGCGGCTTCAAGATGATTTGTGACGGCGAGTGCGACGCCCTGCCCGAGCAGGCCTTCTACATGGTCGGCGGCATCGACGAAGCATTCGAAAAAGCCAAAACGCTGCAGTAAGCCGGAGAGGAAAGCCTGATGGCCACCACAATGCATGTAGACGTAGTTAGCGCGGAAGAGTCGCTGTTCTCGGGCGCAGCCCACTTTGTGGTGCTGCCCGGCGAGTCCGGCGAGCTGGGCATTTACCCCAAGCACGCCCCGCTGATTACCCGGATCAAGCCCGGTGCCGTGCGGATTCAGCGTGCTGACACCGGCGTTGAAGAGTTTGTGTTCGTCGCCGGCGGCATTCTCGAGGTGCAGCCCGATGTCGTCACCGTGCTCGCCGATACCGGCATTCGCGGTCATGACCTCGATGAAGCCAAAGCGAACGAAGCGTTGAAGCAAGCTGAAGAAGCACGCTCGAACGCGAAGAACGAAATCGACTTTGCGAAAGCAACGTCCGAATTCGCCATCATGGCGGCGCAGATCGCGGCGATCCGGAAATTGCGCGGGAAGTAACACCAGTTCCACGATAATGAAAAAGCCCGCTCAATGCGGGCTTTTTCATTATCGTACGAATGCTGAAACCTTTGGTGGATGCGGGTTCCAAGTAATCATCACCTGAAAATCGTTGGTGGGAGCGCGTTTCAGCGGAACAGATATTAAGAATTTGAGCACGGCCCGAAATCTATGGTGCTATCATTCCTTGCGAATTTACTTTTTGTAAGGAGTGATCATGAGCGCAGCTACCCTCACCAGCAAAGGCCAGACCACGATTCCGAAAGATATTCGGGACGGCCTGGGACTAGCGCCTGGCGACCGGCTTGACTTTCATCTGCTATCCAACGGAAGCGCAACAATGCGCGTCCGGCGCGGAGAGCTAAAAGATTTCATTGGCATCCTGCGGAAACCAGGTCAACGTCCACTCAGTCTTAAAGCGATGGATGACGGCATCGCCAACGCCATGCGCGCCAGGCACGGTGACAAACGCGGCGAAAAGTGCAAGTGATCGGCCTCGACACCAACATTCTATTACGCCTCGTGACTGGCGACGATGAAGCGCAGATCAAGACCATCACGCGCTGGCTCGCCGCGCATGCTCGCGACGACACGCTTTACGTGAATCACGTTGTCCTCGTCGAAACACTGTGGACATTGAAATCCAGCTATCGATATGTCCGTTCGGATTTGACAAAGTTTGTTGATTCCCTGCTTGGTAATGCGGTATTCGAGATTGAGGAGATGGGTCTGGTGGAGGACGCGCTACGATTGTTTGAATCGACTCAGGCGGACTTCGCGGACTGTCTGATCTTCGTGAAGAACGCGCGGTCGTGTGAGGCGACCATCACGTTTGACAAAGCGGCGAGAGCGCTGCCGCAGGCGGTATTGCTGTAGGTGTTCTGGCGTGGAATGCTGCACTTGCCGACCGCACTGCCGCGTAAAAAAAGGACGTTCGCGCTATCATGCCGTCATGAAATCCACGCCTCTGATTGACGACAACGAGCAATGGCTGCACACGCCCAAAGCAAAGCGTGCATTGACGGAAGCATTCGCATGGCTCGCCGCAACGCCCGCTCGCGTCAGTGATTTGTCCGTTTTCAGGAAAATTATCACTGAGCAAGACAGTGCGGCTGCGAAAATTCTGACCAACCCATAGCCAAGAGAGCCGCATGGAATGGACTTCTACTGGCTTTAACAGCCTGAGAATGGCTGTGGAAGCCGTTACACGAGGATGTGCCTGGTGCGAAACTGCGCTGCACGAAAACTACTGGCGGCACCCATGAAACGCCAAAACATCCACCCGCCGGGTCTACCGCAGCGCATCGTCAACGGCCGGCTTTTGTACTCGCACGTCGTCACCGTTGAAGCGCAACGCACGATCTACGTCTCCGGCCAGCTCGCGCGCGATGCGCTAGGCAATCTCGTCGGCAAGGGCGATATGGCGAAGCAATTGCGCCAAGTCGGAGAGAACATCAAGACGGCACTCGCGGCGGCGGACGCGACGCTCGACGACATCGTCAAGATCGTCACCTATACGACCGACATTGACGAGTTTTTTAAACACGTCGATATTCGCGCAGAGTATTTTGGCCAGGCGCTACCAGCCAGCACCGCAGTTGAGGTACGGCGGCTATCGCACCCGGACTTCCTGGTCGAGATTGATGTCGTGGCGGTAACCGACGCTTGAACTGCGCTTGAACTGCGCCGGTACGCAACCGAATATCCGCGCGCCGTTGCTGCGTGACGCGTATCTGCCGCGCCGCGCCGTAGTGGCCTACTTGCCCGTTACCTTCGCGCTCTTCCAGTCCGCCGACTTTGTCATCATGTCGTAGCGCACCGCTTCGTGCGCTTCAATCGGGTCTTCGCCACGTTTGACGCGCTTGATGATGCTGTCTTCGACATCCTTGAACACTTTCGACCAGTGCAGCACGTCTTCGAGATGCTCATGCGGCACGATCACGGTGCCAGAATCATCGGCGCAAATCAGGTCGCCGGGACGCACGCGAAAGCCGCCGAGTTGCACCTCAATTTCGTTACCGCCAAAGCCGCAGCGGTTGCGGATCGAACTGCAAATATAGCCCTTGCCGTAGACCGGCAGATCGAGCGCGCGGTATTCGTCAATATCGCGGGCGACGCCGTCGATCACGCAGCCGACAAGCCCGTGTTCTTTTGTCGTCGTGCCAGCGACGCCGCCGAAGGCGTTGACTTCGGTGTTGCCGCCGAAGTCGATCACCAGCACGTCACCTGGATGCGCATCAACAATCGCTTTTAGCGTGCCGATCACCGGCGACTCTTTTGACTGATACAGCGGCACCAGCTTCATCGTCGCTGCGGCGCCGACGATCCTTTTCGGCGGATGCCAAAGTGGCAAAATACCGCGCGGATGGCCCGACAGCTCCATCCGGTCAAGGCCGTCGGAAATGTTCGGTGTCGACAGCTTCATGTATTCGCGAATCAGGCGCGGAGCGATGCGGGGTTTTTTGCGGTTCATGGCAGACCTTTCGTTCAAAGTGATGAGTCTCAAAGTGATCGGTCAACAGTTTGCGTCAAACGGTTAAGATTATATTGGTTAAACAATTGAATTTTGGGAGTTGAGACCATGAAACCCATAATGTCGTGCTTGAGGCTAGCGGCGGCGGCGGCTTTGCGACCTGCTTTGCGGCCTGCGGTGCTGCCAGCGCTGCTGACGACGCTGCTCGCAACGGCGGCGTACACGTCGGCCCAAGCACAAATACCGGCCCAAGCACAAACGCCGGCGGCAGCGTATCCGTCGAAGCCCGTGCGCATCATCGTGCCAGTCGCCACCGGCGGCATCGCCGACTACTATGCCCGCGTGATCGGCGCCAAGCTGCTCGAAGCCTGGGGCCAGCCAGCGGTGGTGGAGAACCGGGCCGGCGGCGGCGGCAACATCGGCAGCGATGTCGTCGCCAAAGCGCCGCCCGATGGCTACACACTGTTGGTGGGCTACGTCGGCCCACAGGCAGTGAACCAGTTCATGTTCAAGACCATGCCCTACGACGCGCAAACCGCGTTTGCGCCGGTGGCGATGATCATTGAAGCAGAAGGCATGCTCGCGGTGCATCCGTCGCTGCCGGTCAACACGGTGGGCGAGTTGCTTGCCCTGGCGCGCGCCAAGCCAGGGGCGCTCTCCTACGCCTCCGGCGGTGTCGGCACCGCCAGCCATCTTGCGGGCGAGTTGTTCAAGTCGATGACCAAAACCTTCTTGGTACACATTCCGTACCGGGGCAACGCGCCGGCGGTGGCCGATGTGATCGGCGGGCAGGTGCAACTCACCTTTGCCACTTTGCCCACCGTGATCCCGCATGTGCGCGCGGGCAAATTGCGCGGCGTCGCTGTGGTGGGTGCGTCGCGCTCTGCCGCCGCGCCGCAGATTCCGACGATTGCCGAAAGCGGTGTGCCGGGTTTTGCGGTCAACAACTGGATCGGGTTTTTTGCGCCGGCCGGCACGCCGCCCGAGATCGTGCGCAAGCTCAACACTGAAGTGATGCGCATCATGCGCCTGCCCGAAATTGCGCGGCGCATGGAAGTCGAAGGCGAGCGCTTCACGCCCAACACGCCGGAAGAGTTCGCCACCTTCGTGCGCGCCGAGACCGCGAAGTGGGAAAAGGTCGTGCGCGCTGCCGGCATCAAGGCGGACTAGCCGCAGCTTGCAGGCCGTGCGCTGCGGCCTGCAAGCGATCTGCCACAGCTATCTGCTGTAGCGATCTCGTACGCGTCGCCGACTGATGTGAAGCTTTGGGCCTGCCACCGCCTAAGCGTGGCCAAGCGAAACGACTACCGTCACACGTGCGTCAAGCGTGCATCAACTCCCACATGCGTGACGGCGTCAGCGGCATCTGCAGTTTCGGCGCGAGCTCCTTGCGCCCAGCACGCGCGAGCGCATCGGCCACCGCGTTGACGACTGAAGGCGTCGCGCCGATAGTGCCGAGCTCCCCAACACCCTTCACGCCCAACACGTTGGTCAGACACGGCGCTGACTGATCCATTTCGGTCTTGAAGTCCGGAACAATCCCGGCGCGCGGCAGCGTGTAGTCCATGAAGCTGCCGGAGAGCATCTGCCCGGACTCAGCGTCATAAACAATTTTCTCGGACAGCGCTTGGCCGATGCCTTGCACTGCGCCGCCATCGACCTGCCCGCGCACAATCGTTGGGTTCACCACGCGACCAACATCGTTCACCGAGGCGTAGGCAACGACATTGACCATGCCAGTATCGGGATCGATTTCTACCTCCGTCACGTGGCAACCATTCGGCCAGCTCGGCGCGCCCGCGGTTGTGGTCGAGTCGATATAAATGCGCTTGTCGGCCTGCTTGCCCGCAAGCTCAAACAAATCAATCTTGCGGTCGGTGCCGACGATGCGAAATTCACCGCCGGTGTATTCCACATCACCGGCCGCCGCCTCAAGTTCTTCTGCCGCCAGTTCGCGCGCACGGTCGATGGTCTTCTCGCTCGCCACCTTCACCGCACCACCGCCGGTAAACAACGAACGCGAACCCGCGCTGCCGAAACCAACGCCACGATCGGTATCACCCAACACAATCCGAATTTTCTCCGGCGGCAGTTTGAACACATCCACCGCGAGTTGCCGCAACGAGGTAGCAATGCCCTGCCCCATCTGCTGCACAGCAGAGAAAATTTCCACCATGCCATCGCCCGCGACCGAGATCGTGACGCGCTCATCAAACGCGTTGCCGCTGGTCCATTCAAGAAAAGTCGAGATGCCCTGCCCACGCCACTTGCCGCGCTTGGCCGATTCGGCCGCGCGCGCCGCGAAGCCTTGGTAGTCCGCCAACACCAGCGCCTGATCCATCACCGACTCAAACTTGCCGGTGTCGTAGGTCTGCCCCATCGGGCTCTTGTACGGCATTTGATCGGGGCGCACCATGTTGCGGCGGCGCAGCTCGATGCGGTCGATGCCGGTCACGCGCGCCGCTTCGTCCATCAGGCGCTCGATGTTGTAGATCGCCTCGGGCCGCCCCGCGCCGCGATACGGCCCGGTCGGCGATTGATTGGTCAGCACCGCCGTCATGTGAAAGTCGATGGTTTGAATGTCGTAGACCGAGGTCTGCACCCACGGCCCGATCATCACTTGAATCATCGTGCCAGCCGGCGTCGCATACGCGCCGAGGTTGGCGAAGGTGCGCACGCGCAGACCCAGCACTTTACCCGCCGCATCGAGCGCCATCTCGACCTTGGTTTCGATGTCGCGGCCATGCACGGTGGAGAGAAACTCCTCGGCACGATCGCCGACCCACTTCACGTCGCGCTTCAGTTGCAGCGCGGCCCACGCGACGACGCAGTCCTCGGGATAGATACCGGTCTTCATGCCGAAGCCACCGCCCACGTCACCGACGACGACACGCACTTTTTCTTTCGGAATCCCCAGCACGCCATCGCACAGCGTATCGCGCATCGACGACGGCATTTGCGTGCTCATGCGAATCGTCAGACGCTCGGTCTGCACATCAAAACCAACCAGCACACTACGCGGCTCCATCGTCACCGCCGCCACGCGCTGGTTGATGATGTCCAGCGCCACCACATGCTTGGCCTGCGCAAACGCCGCCGCCGTCTTCGCCACATCGCCATGCTTCATCTCGGCCGCGATGTTCGACGTCACACCCTCGGTTCCATTGTCGACAAGCAACGGCGCACCATCCGCCAACGCCGCCGCCAGATTCGGCACCGGCGTCAATTCTTCCCACTCAACTTGCAGCGCCTCCACCGCCTCGCGCGCGGCCGCCACCGAGGTCGCCACCACCGCGGCCACCGTCTCGCCGACAAAGCGCGCTACCTCATGTGCAAGCGGACGGCGGCCCGGATTCGCCCCCGCCTCGCCATTCGGTCGCTTCGGCAACGGGCAACCCGGCAACGGCTTCACGCCAGCCGCGAACAACTCCGCGCCCGTCACCACCAGCAACACACCGGGCATCGCCTTCGCCGCAGCAGAGTTGATCGACACAATCTTCGCGTGCGGATAAGGCGAACGCAAAAACGCCAGATGCGCCAGATTGTTCGCCGCTGCATCGTCGGTGAACAGCCCGGTGCCGGCGACGAGCGCCGCATCCTCCATCCGGTTGACTGCCTGGCCACTGCCAAAACGCGCGAAAGTAGTGTCGTTGCTCATGATCGATTCAAAAGTGAAATGGTTGGAGAATGGCTCTGGGAGCCGGTTTTAGGGGTATGGCAATACGGGCTACGCGGCAGACGTGCGCGCGTTGCTCTTTCGGGCTGGTCGCACAGGAGTGCGCGAAAGAGGAGCGGCAGCAAGTTTTACCTTAGGTTTGACCGGCATGCTTTGCCCGGCCCGCACATGCGCGCAGTATTTTCCAAAGTCGCCATCAAAACGCGCAAGCAGCTGCGCGCGGATCGCATGAATCTCCTCGACAATCGGGTCTTTCCACATGATGCGAGTTTGAGCGGCTGAAAGAGCGCAGATAGTACGGCATCAACCGGCAAATCAATACTTCACCGTGCAACCATAAGGCGTCGTACTCGCCGTCGCAACCGGCTTGCCCGCCAGCGACTCGTTCAACGCCACCCGCACATAGTTCTTCGCGGTCTTCACATCAGCCGGATTGGCCGAGCGCTTATCGTCTATCGCGCCGACGTAAACGAACTTGCCTTCCGGGTTGACGATGTACATGTGCGGCGTGGTGCGCGCATCGTAAGCGCGGCCCACCTTGCCGTCTTCGTCCATCAGCGTCGCGCGCGGCGCGCTGTCCTTCTCTTTCATCCATCCTTGCAGCGCGGCAGGCTTCAGGTAGTCCTGATGCGACGGCTTGGTCGAGTTGACGGCGAGCCACACAACCTCTTTGCCGCCATATTCCTTTTGCAGCGACTGCATGTTCTTGCTGTCGTAATGTTTTTGCACGTAGGGGCAGCCGGGGTTGACCCATTCCAACACCACCCACTTGCCTTTGTGGTCAGAGAGCTTCGCGTTCTTACCGTCAGTGGTAGTGAGCGTGAAGTCGGGCGCGGGTTGGCCGGGGTTAGCGGCGTGGACAGACAGGGCCGAGATGCTTAGAGCGAAGGCTAGAACAGTGCGCAACATGGCGAGGCTCCTAAAGGTGGTTGAAGCGGTAATTGAGTAACTTGAAAATAGCGTTTTACG
>JAYVSR010000055.1:0-3181 GCA_043775155.1 Burkholderiales bacterium
CGCCGGCGCCGAGATCGGCGTCGCCTCGACCAAGGCCTTCACCACCCAATTGGCCGCGCTGTTCTTGCTCACCCTCACACTCGCCAAGCAACGCGGCCGTCTCACGCCCGCCGCCGAGCGCGAACACCTGAACAACCTGCGCCATCTGCCCGCCGCGATCAGCAACGTGCTCGCGCTGGAGCCGCAGATCATCGCCTGGAGCGAGACATTTGCGAAAAAAGAACACGCGCTCTTCCTCGGGCGCGGCCTGCACTACCCAATCGCGCTCGAAGGCGCGTTGAAGCTGAAAGAAATTTCCTACATCCACGCCGAGGCCTACCCGGCGGGCGAGTTGAAGCACGGCCCGCTCGCGCTGGTGACGGACGAAATGCCGGTCGTCACCGTCGCGCCAAACGATGCGATGTTCGAGAAACTCAAGTCGAACATGGAAGAAGTGCGCGCACGCGGCGGCCAGCTTTACGTCTTCGCTGACGCCGGTAGCCACATCACGCCGGGCGCAGGGCAGCACGTGATCCGCCTGCCCGAGCACTACGGCGCGCTGTCGCCGATCTTGCATGTGGTGGCTCTGCAGTTACTCGCGTATCACACCGCGGTGGCGCGCGGCACCGATGTGGACAAACCGCGGAATTTGGCGAAGAGTGTGACGGTGGAGTAGGGCTTGCCTGCCCGCTACTGCGTCATTTCAGCACCACCCAATGCCCGCCCTTGGCCGGGCCGATACGACCGATTCGCTCGTCGGACTTCAAAATATTCGCCTGTAGCTCGACCGCGCGCAGGCTTTTGCCGAGCTTGGCAGCGATTTCCTTGAGTGAAATTTCCGGTTCTTCGCGCATTAATTTGACGATCCGCTCGGCCGTTTTCACCGAAGTTTTCACCGAAGTTTTCACCGAAGTTTTTTCCGGCGTTTTCACCGGCACCTTGCCTCTCAAGTGCCGCTGCAAAATCACCGCAAACCCATCCGTCACCCGAAACGCCGGCGCCGGCAACCCGGCCTCGCGGCAACGCCGGATCATGTCGCCCGTGCCGGTGCCCATGCGCTCGATGTACTGCGTCTGATACAGCGGCTCGGCCAGCAGCGGGTTGTGCGGCACCGACCCATGCGGCTCGTGCAGCAACTCGATCGTGAGCGACGAAGGCAGCCCGCCCGGATTCCAAATCTCCAAGCGATCGGCGAACAGCATCACCTGCACGCTGCCATTGCTCGCGTAATCGCGATGCGCCACCGCATTGACGATGCCTTCGGCCACCACCTCACGCGGAATTTCGTAAGACACCGGCGCCTTGCTGCTGCGCGCCCGCGTGCCCACCCGCAGCGCCAGCTTGGACATCACAAAATCGACCGCCTGATCGACCAATTCAAACGCCGTACCCCGGTACACCTGATACGACGGAATCGGCTTCGCCACTTCGGTGCCGTGAAAGTGTGCGCACTTGATCTCCGAACTCGGCAAAAAGCGTTGCGGCGTCTTGCCAAACAGCAACACCGCCGCGTTCGATGGCACGTCGCGATCGAGCAGGTTCAGGTGCGTGAGCAATGTCCGCGCATCAGCCGACTCGCGCAGCGGAAACCCGCGCGCCGCCCGCGCATCATGCACAAACGCCTTCATGCGCGGGCCATCCAGGTCCTTCAGCGCGGCACCGGCACAGGGCGAGGCATCGAACGGCGCGTCACGCAACAGCCGATGCTCCTCCAGATAGGCCACCAGCGACGCGTACACCGCTGGCAGCAGGCTGGCCGAATCCGTAAAGCGACGCCGGATCAGCTGTGGCGAGGCGCGTTGCACCAATGCCCGCATCTTTGCGTGCTTGGCCTTGTCGTCCGCGCCCTTCACATAAATCAACCGGGGCTTGCCGCGCTCAGTCGCCCGGTCAAACTCCCGCTCGGTGGGCGACACCCCTTCGTTGTCCTCGAACCCGTATTCCACACCGAACAAACCAAGATACACATCGCAAGCCGCCACCTGCCGCAGATACACGTCATCGGCCCGCCGGTCCGACGCCGGCAAATCTTCAAACAAAAACACCTCGAAAAACCGGCGCAACAGTGGATCGTTATGCAGGTAGTCGCGCAGCGCGGTGCGCTCCGTGGCGAATTCCTTCTGCGCGCTGCTGATGAAAATGCGAAGGCGCTTCATGCCAGTTGAGCCTTTCCGGTGATGAGTTCTTGCATCATGCCTTGCCTGATTTGGCGCGGTTGGCGTCAAGCGCACGACTGGTCTTTGAGCGTGTTGGGCGAAACATTCGGCAAAGCGCTCATGGCTGGATCAAGTGAGTGATTGCGGGGAATACCTCGGGCTGTCGCGCCATCTTAAAGGAAGGTTGATGGACGGTTTACGAACGCTTGAGAAGCATTCAAATCAAGCCCGTGCGTTGCTCACGCATCACACAGCGGTGGCGCGCGGCACCGCTGTGGACAAACCGCGCAATTTGGCGAAGACGGTGATGGTCGAGTAGCGGGTCAAGTTTTTGCGCGCACTCGCGCGGCGGATTTTTTGGCGCTTACTGGCTTTTTCGCTTTGGCGACATTTTGTTCTCGCGTGATACGGGAGCGTTGTGCCGCAAGTGCGCGCTGACGGCCCAACGTCATTGCTTTTCGTACATCAAGCTCCAGCGCACCTTTGTCGGTCTCGGGCGACGCGATGCGCGCCAGTTCGCCATCGCGACCGATCAGCCACAGTGCAGTAGCAAACAATCCGACGCCCACCGAGGGATCGCCCGACTCCAGACGCATCAGCGTGGGGATCGACACACCAATGCGCTTCGCCCAATCTGACAACGACTGTTTGCGGCGCATCCGCGCGACGGCCAGGTGCGCACCCAATGCCTCGAGAGCGCTCAGCGTCTGGGGCGGCATCTGTAATAGCGCTTTCGCGGTTTTGGGCATGTTGACTGCTGAAAGGATAAATATAGATATTTACAATGTTGCACAACATGTTAATTTCTATATTAACAAAGTTGTTTGCAAAAGTCCGGGAACAATTGGTTAGACACTCCAGAAGGCAGGGCCTTCAGCGGATTTCGCTTGCCTCGTCGTTTATCATTTCGACCCTTTCAATAGAAAAAATGCGACGTGACTGAAACGCCCGCGAACCCTTCCGACGCCACACTGCCGCTCACCGGCCTCACCGTCATCGAACTCGGCCACAGCGTCGCCGCCCCCTTCGCCGGCCAAATCTTCAGC
>JAYVSR010000056.1:0-9103 GCA_043775155.1 Burkholderiales bacterium
AAGCCGTGTGCGGGAAATCCGCACGCACGGTTTGAACGGGGGCGTTGGCTCTAACCTCGGCTTTTACGCCGATTACTAAGGGCCAACGTCTACCAATGCGAAGTTCATCAAAAAGCGCAGCAAAAACCAATCTGGTGTGGAACTGGCAGTCAGACGACTGGGGTGTATTCGCCCACGACGCCGCCGCGTTGCTGCCCACCCTTTCCATCGCGCGCCGCGCGCAAGGCGAAGTGTTGGGTCACGCTCGCGCTATCGGCATGCATGAGACGCATCGCGCACAGGCCTTGATCTGGACGGCGGAATCCCTTGCTACTGCCGCCATCGAGGGCGAAGCCCTCAACCTCGACGGCGTGCGCTCATCCATCGCCAAACGCCTCGGCCTGCCCGGCGGCAAAAGCGCGCGCCGACCCTCTCCTGCGGGCCCGGTCGAGGGCTTGCTCGACATGATGCAAGACGCCACCACCGAATGGCAGCAGCCGCTCACCGCCGGGCGGCTGTGCGGCTGGCAAAACGCCTTGTTCCCCTCGGGCTACGCCGGCCTGCACCCGATCACCGTCGGCGCGTTTCGCACGGGCGCTGAACCAATGCAAATCGTCAGCGGCCCGGTGACGCGCCGTAAAGTGCATTTCGAAGCGCCGCCTGCGCGCGCCGTGCCACGCGAGGTGGCAAAGTTCATCAAGTGGTTCAACGGCCCGAGCCGCAAGATGGATGGATTGCTGCGCGCTGGCACTGCGCATCTGTGGTTCGAGTCGATCCACCCGTTTGAAGACGGCAATGGCCGGGTCGGCCGCGCGATTGTTGACCTCGCGCTGGCGCAAGATGTGCAATCCGATTTGCGGCTCTACAGTTTGGCGGCAGAGCTGTCTGCCGAGCGCGATGTGTACTACGACGAGCTGCACTTGGCGAGCCGCGTGGACGCGGACATGACGCGCTGGCTCGACTGGTTTTGCCGCACCTTAACGGCGGCCTGCGCCCGCTCCGTGAGCGTGATCGACAGCTCGCTCGCCAAGGCGCGCTTCTGGGCGCAGCATGCGCACGCGCCGCTGAACGCCGCGCAACGCAAGGTGGTGAATCGCTTGCTCGATGCCGGCCCGCGCGGGTTTGAAGGCGACCTCACCACCAGCAAGTATCTCAGCATTGCCGGGGTGTCACGCGCCACCGCATTTCGCGATTTGGCGGCGCTGGTGGCGGGCGGCTTGCTCGCCAGCGCCGGGCAGGGCAAGGCAACGCGTTACTTTGTCAATCTGCCCGGTTGGGTGCCTGAGTAAACCGCTAAGAGCCGCTTCCATCAAAGATTTCCGGCTTTTCTAGCGACTATGCAATTTGCCGTACCCAATTGGGAAAACACAGCATCGACACCTGATGAAACTAGTTCAGATTGAGCGGATAGACAACTAACGTCCCAAGCCTCAGCTATGTGATGGCGCTTGTCTTCAATGCGCGAGTGCAGTTTTTATTAGGCTTTGCCGGATGACTTTGGTAGTTTTCTTTTTGTTTTTATTTCGTCCGTCACCACATCAAAATCGGATTTGAAATCTGCATCCTGCGTGACACGAAAGCGCTCAAATTGAAGCAGCGCGCTTTGATCGGCAACATCGCGCCTGACAGTTCCATACCCGTCAAGAACGTCATAAGCGTTGAATTGCAAAAACCCATCCAGCTTTTCTACCCACTGCTTCATAGTGAGGGCCACATGCCTTCTGGCAAAATTTTCCGCCCAGTCGAGATACATAGAAACCAGTCGATTCAGGTTGTCGAGTTCTTCCTCGCTTAGGTAGTTCTTGCCGACAGTAATGTCTATCTTTGTGATCTTTCCACTTTTTGCTTCATTCCTCCAAGACTGTAGTCCCATGTGCGGTTTGCTTGCATCGGCCCGAAGCTTTACGAGTTCTGCCGCTGTGTGCCCATGAATTGCAAAATGCAATTTGTCTTGGACATGCGCGTAGAACTTTTGACAAACTGGAGAGTTTTTGTCGTAGTCGATGCTGCATTGAGAAAATATATCGGTGACTTTTTGATAGAAGCGCCGCTCCGATGCGCGTATCTCCCGAATACGCTCAAGTAGCTCATCAAAATAGTCTTTGCCGAAAATATGCTTGCCTTGTTTCAGGCGCTCATCGTCTAAGGCGAAGCCTTTAAGAAGATAGCTCCTTAAGACGGTGGTTGCCCAGCGTCGAAACTGGGTTGCTTGATACGAATTGACTCTGTAGCCGACTGAAATAATTGCATCTAGGTTATAAAAACCGGTTTCGTAGTTCTTCCCATCGCCAGCAGTTATCCGGAATTTCCGGATAACTGAATCCTCGAAAAGTTCGTTTGAATTGAAGATGTTCTGTAAATGTTCGTTAATCGTGCGGACATCAACATCGAAAATCTCACTCATCCCTTTTTGGGACGCCCAAACGGTTTCGCCCTCGATAGCGACCTGAACCTTGATCGATTTATCGTCAGATTCGTAGAACAGAAATGGCGAAGTTTGAACGCTCGATACATTACCTGCGGGCATCGAAGGCGGCACAATAATCCGCGCGGTAGGCGTCGGCAGAGGCACTTCAGTTGGCTTTATGGGTACACCGATAAAGTCTTCTGCAATAAGCTGAATACCGTGTTCTTGCGCAAGAAAAATGAGTTTTGCTTGCCATTTGGCTGGAATTACGCCCGTCTTTGCCCAATACGAAATGGTGCTTTGTGCTCTGTCAAGCTTTTGCGCAAGAGCGGTTTGGCTACCAAATTTCTCAATTATCTCTCTGGCGTGCATATCGCCTCCGATTTGATATTTTCGTTATATTATCAGCGGTAATTTTGATTTTCAATAGCTCGAAACCAATAATTTCGCTATTTGACGGCGCGCATAGCCGAATTCGCCATTTACGCGGCGCTCTTGCGTAATCGCTGAGTACCCGTGTGCGACTGGGCAACAAAGCGACCAATCCGTAAAACGACTCGCCAATGAAGAAGTTTTATTCGGCGTCGGGGTGGGAATAGCAAAAAACAAGCTCTCAAAAAGGGCCTGCAATTTACGGTTTGACCAACGCAAAAAATAGTGGCAGTTTCGTCCAGGGCGTTAATCGACGCTCAAGCCCAGGGCGAGACGCATGCGCGCACGGTTGTGCGCGCCATCGCGAATCGGCAGGGCGCGCACTTCATCGGTCATCGCGATCTTCACTACCGCGACCATCGTGCCGCTCTTGGCATCGTGCAGCGGCCCGATCAGTTGCGCCACTTGCGCTGCACTACGCACGGTGGACGACTGCGCGATGCCACAGGCACTCGCCACTGCCGCCAAGTCGGTGCGCGTGGTGGCGGTCGGTTGCTGACCAGTCTCGCCATAGAGTTCGTTGTCGAGGATCACGATCTTCAAGTTCGGCGGCAGCTTCAAGCCGATGGTGGCGAACGCGCCCAGACCCATCAGCATTTCGCCGTCGCCGGTGAGGACGATGACCGGCACCTTCGGTTGCGCCAGCGCCAGCCCCAAGCCGATCATCGCCGCACCGCCCATCGCGCCCCAGAGGTAAAAGTTGCGCTCATGGTCGCCGTGCGCGGCGGCGTCGTAGGTGGCGGAGCCCAGACCGGTGACGACCAGTGCGTTGGTGCGCGCCTGCAAGATGCGCGAGACGACGACGCGGCGGTCAAGTATTGCAGAAGCGGTTGCCGCAGTGGCGTTGCCGCGCGAGCCGGTGGACGCGCGACCCGAGGACGAGCGGCCCGAGGACGAGCGGCCAGCGGCCCCGCGCGAAACCGTTTTCAACCCAGTAGATTTTTTCATCGCAGTGGTGTTTTTCATGATCGGCGCGCTCATTTGACAAACACTTTCGAGCCGACCAGGCGCTGCGCCAACAGCACCGCCACTGCCGAGCCACCTTGATACGCCATCGCCGCCGCGTGATGCACGACGTCATGCACTTCGTCCGGCCGCTCGGCGCGCACGATATGTAAATCCATCAACTCCAGCGAGGCTTGCGTGCTCGACGCCATCGGCACTTGCCAATGATTGAACTCGCCCCACTCGCCGCGCATCGTAATCAGCGTGAGAAACGGAAAGCGGCAAGTCTTGATCAAGGACAGCATGTTGATGCAGTTGCCGACGCCGGACGATTGCATCAACAAGGCGGCGCGTTCGCCTCCGAGCCACGCACCAGCGGCCAGCGCGATGCCTTCTTCTTCGGTGGTCAGCACAATGCCGCGCATCGACTTGTCCGCCTCGACCGAGCGGATCAACTGCGCATGGCCGCCGTCCGGCACGTAGGCGACTTGTTTCACTTGATGCGCCTTGAACACGGCATGAATCGCGTCGGGCCAAGCGGCGTGTTGCTCGGATGTTTCGCGCGGCGCGGTTTTGAGGGACGTGCTACGGGAAGTGCGGCGGGAACTCGCTTTGACGACAGGCATTGGCGGGAGACTCCTTGAATAGAAGGCTGATAATAGCGGCGGATCATTCTCGCACGTTGATGCAGAGATCTTCTGCGCATCTCAATCGCCATTTCATTCTGTATTCATTTCATTGGACTCAGCATGCACACTCTGCCCAAACTTAGCGCTGCACTCACCGCGGCATTCACCGTCACTGCATTCACCATCACTGCATTCACCATCACCGCATTCACCATCACCGCACTCACCAGCACCCCCGCCCAAGCGCAGGACTACCCGACCAAACCCATCCGCCTGATCGTGCCGCTCACGGTCGGCTCGGGTGCCGACATCGCGGGCCGCATCATCGCGCGCCACATGAGCGAGTCGTGGAAGCAGCCGGTCGTCGTCGAGAACCGCCCCGGCGCCGGCGGGCAAATCGGCACCCAGGCGGTGGTGAAGGCTGACGCCGACGGCTACACCCTGCTGGTGCAGTCGGCCTCGCACGCGGCCAACCCGGCGATCTACAAGGCGTTGCCGTATGACCCGCTGAAAGATTTGATCGATGTAGCGATCCTCGGCGTCACGCCTTACGTGATGGTCACCGCAAAGGGTGGCGCCTATCCGACAATCAAATCGTTGATCGACGCGGCTAAGGCGAAGCCGGGCGGCATTCCGTTTGCTTCGGCCGGCGTCGGCAGCTCGACCCATCTCGCGGCGGAATATTTCGCCCAAGTGGCGGGGGTGAAGATGCTGCACATCCCCTACAAAGGCTCACCCGAAGCGATCAGCGATTCGATTGCGGGGCGCACGTCGTTTTACATGGCGCCGATCAACACGGTGGTCGGGCAAATGAAAGAAGGCAAGCTCGCCGCCTTCGGCGTGTCGACGCGCAAGCGCGCCGAGGTGCTGCCGGAAATCCCCACGCTCGCCGAGCAAGGCATGAACGATTTCGACATCACGCTATGGTTCGGCATGTGGGCGCCAGCCGGCACGCCGCCTGCCATCGTCAATAAACTCAACCTTGAGGTCGCGGCGATTTTGCAAAAGCCTGACGTGAAAGAGCAGTTCGCCAAGCTCGGCATCACGCCCGCCCCGATGAAGCCCGATGAGTTTGGTCGCTTCGTGCGCGAGCAGATCACGGTGTATCAAAAGGTGGTGAAGTCGGCGGGGATTGAGCCGCAGTGAGGACCTACAGTGAGGAACCACAGTAAGGAATTACAGCCCGCTGCCTACCCGGCCTGCGAGTAACAGAGGAGATTTGATGATCCACGGTCTGCACCACAACGCCTACCGTTGCCGTGACTCGGAGGAGACGCGTCAATTTTATGAAGATTTTCTCGGCTTGCCGCTGGCCGGCACGCTGGAAATCAAAGAGAGCATCACCGGTCGCCCGACCAGCACGCTGCACACGTTTTACCAAATGGGCAACGGTTCCTATCTTGCGTATTTTGAAGCGCCGGACATGTCGTTCGAGTTCAAGACCCAGCACGACTACGACCTGCACATTGCGCTCGAAGTCGAGATGCCGTTTCTCGAAGCGATGTTCGCCAGGGGCAAAGCGGCAGGGCTGGAAGTGCGCGGCGTATCGAACCACCATTTCATCAAGTCGATTTATTTTCGCGACCCGAATGGCTATGTGATCGAGCTCACGGCGAAGCTGCCGAATCATGATGCATCAATGGATCCAGCCACCAACGGCGCGCGCGCCAAGCTCGATCATTGGACCGCAGCGAAGCGGGATGTCGGCAAGCGCACGCCGGTCGCTGCTGCGTAAGCCGT
Source organism: Burkholderiales bacterium (assembly GCA_043775155.1). Classification (GTDB taxonomy): domain Bacteria; phylum Pseudomonadota; class Gammaproteobacteria; order Burkholderiales; family JAEUOS01; genus CANJDH01. Next base: position 6,133 of record JAYVSR010000056.1, read on the forward strand.
GAGCAAACGCGCGCCTGCGGCGGTTGAAGCATTGCTGGCACTGCGCCCCGGGCAGTCCATCGAACTTCTCAAAGAGCTGCACATCCTCACGCGCGAGGGAAAGCTCAATCAAGACAGCCGCCGCAAGCTCAAGCAGGTTTACCACCTGGTGCAGTTCATCGAACCCTTGCTCGCCGAAGTGGTCGCGGCGAAAGGCGCGGTGACGCTGGCCGATCACGGTGCGGGCAAGTCGTATCTTGGGTTCATTCTCTACGATTTGTTTTTCACCACGCTTGACACCGAGGCGGCGAGTGCCTCGCATCTCTACGGCATCGAAACCCGCGATGATCTGGTGCAGCGCTCACGCGAGCTGGCCGCGCGCCTGGGTTTTTCCGCCATGTCGTTTTTGAATTTAACCGTCGCGCAATCGATCAACTCGACTGCATTGCCACAACAGATCGACGTTGTCACCGCACTGCACGCCTGCGATACCGCGACCGACGATGCGATTCGATTTGCGCTGCAAAAACGCGCGCGCCACATTGTCGTCGTGCCGTGCTGCCAGGCCGAAGTGGCCGGCGTGCTGCGCAAGAACAAAGGCCGCGCGCTGGCGAAAACTGCGCTCACCGAAATCTGGCGCCGCCCGGTACACACCCGCGAGTTCGGTAGCCAAATCACCAACGTGCTGCGTTGCCTGCAACTCGAAGCGCACGGCTACAAAGTGACGGTGACCGAGCTGGTCGGCTGGGAGCATTCGATGAAGAACGAACTGATCATCGCCAGCTTTGAAGACTTGCCGCGCCGCCATGCGGCGGAGCGTTTGCAGGAAGTGCTCGAAGCGGTGGGGCTGGAAGAGCTGGGCGAACGTTTCAACGCCGCCGTGACGTAAAGCGGCGTAGATGGTTCGCCTTCATAAAATGGCCTGTAAGCCGCTCCCACCAACGGTTTTGGCGATTTTCCCCACCCAGCCCCACGGGCTTCCCCGCGTCATTCATCGCCTACCGGGATGACACTAACTCCGCGCCGGCGCCTCGCAGTGACACTGGTCGCCGCCACCATCCTCAACCTGCCCTTCGGCACCATCTACGCGTTCAGCGTTTTCTTGAAACCGATGGAAGCGCTGCTCGGCGTGTCGCGCGCGCAGATGTCGCTGGTGTTTGGGCTGGCCACCATCACGCTCACCATCGGCATGCTGATTGCGCCGCGCCTGTACCGCAGCTTCGCGCCGGCGACGCTGGTGCTGGCCTCCTGCGTCGGCAGCGCGGCGGGGCTTGCCATCATGGCGTCCGCCACCGGGTTTGCGCAACTGCTGATCGGCTACGGGCTGATCTACGGGGTCGGTGGCGGCATCTGTTTCGTGCTGGTGCAGCAGGCGGTGAACCAGACGTTGAACCAGACACCCAAGACGGCCAGCGGCCTCGTCAATGGCTACCTGGTGGCGCTCTATCCGCTGGGCGCAATGATCGGTGCGCCGCTGTTCGGCTGGGCCATCGGCGCCGTTGGCTTGCGCGCCACGTTGGGCGGGCTGGCGGTGACGATCTTGGGTACCGGCGTGATTGCGGCGGTGATGCTCCAGGTGGCGAAGATTCAGGTGCATGACCCGGCCGCGCCGAATGCGGCCAGCGGCATCACCGACTTGCCGATTTTCCTGCGCCTGTTTACGGTGTTCTTTCTCGCGGCGGCTGCCGGCCTCACGGTGCTCAGCCAGGCGGCTGGCATCGTGCAGGCCTATGGCGGCAAGGCTGCGCTGGCACTGGGTGCCACCACCTTCATCACCGGGGCGATTGCGGCTGCGCGCACTGGCGGCGGCGCGCTGGTGGACCGCTTTGCGGTACCGCAGGTCGCCTGCGGTGCGCATCTGTTTTCGCTCGCGGGCGCGCTGCTGTTGCTGCTGTGGCCCGGGCCGCTGGTGTCGGTGGCCGGGCTGGCGATGATCGGCATGGGCTATGGCTTTGTCTCCGGCCTGACCGCCGGGGCGATCTCGCGTTACTGGCACCGCAATCTGTTTGGCTATATTGCCAGCCGCATGTATGTGGCCTGGTGCATTGCCGCCCTGAGCCTGCCAGTGCTGGCCGGCTGGCTGTTTGATCGCACCCAGGGTTATGGCACGGCGATGCTGATTGCTGCTGGCATCAATGTGCTGGGGGTGTGGGTCGCCAGGGGGTTGCCGGCGGGTGGGTTGCCTGCCGAGTTACCTGCGGCGTTGTCGGATACGTTGTCGGCCGCGTTGCCCCCAGCGTTACCGGCTGAGTTACACGCGGAGTTACCCGCAGCGTTACCCGCGGCGTCACCCACCGCGTTACACACAAGCGATGGCACGAAAGCGAGCGGAGCAGACAGCGCAAGCCGCTGAAAGTGATCGTCAAGTGAGCTTGCGAGCGGATGTCGTGCGCAAAGCATAATCAGCTTTCCCCGTCTCTCTAACGACACGATTCCGATGAACCCAAAACTTGCCAATAAATTTACCCGCCGCCGCACACTAGCCCTGCTCGCTGGCGCTGCGGCAGTTCCCGGCCTGTTGACGGCGGCAGGCCCGGCCGCGGCACAGGACTTTCCCAACCGCCCAATTCGCCTGATCGTGCCGTGGGCACCGGGCGGCGGCACTGACACACTGGGGCGTTTGGTCGCGGTCAAACTGGGCGAAGCGTTGAAGCAGCAGGTGACTGTAGAAAACCGCGCCGGTGCGGCCAGCCTGATCGGCATGGCAGCGGTAGCCAGCGCCGCGCCCGATGGCTACACCTTCGGCCTCGCCACCAGCAATCTGGCGGCCAACCCCTACCTTTACGCGCAGCACCCGTTCGACGTGCAGCGCGACCTAGCGCCGGTGGTGCTGGTGGCCAAGGGCGTGTATGCGATGGCCGTCAACCCCAGCGTGCCGGCCAAGACCGTGGCTGAGTTCATCGCACTGGCGCGCGCTAACCCGGACAAATACAACGCCGCGCTGATCGGCGCCGGCGCGCCACCGCACCTCGCGCTAGCGCAGTTCACCGGC
>JAYVSR010000057.1:0-7122 GCA_043775155.1 Burkholderiales bacterium
GGTAAAACCGCAGGCCGTGGTCATAAAGGTCAAAAATCGCGTTCGGGCGGATTTCACAAGGTCGGCTTTGAGGGCGGACAAATGCCCTTGCAGCGTCGCCTGCCGAAGCGCGGATTTTTTTCGCGCACGCGGGAGTTCGTCGCCGAAGTCAATCTCGACGATTTGGAAAAGATGTCCGAAACCGAAATCAACCTTGAAACCCTGCGCGCCGCTGGCGTCGCAGGCACGCTGGCAGTGCGCGCCAAGGTGGTGTTGTCGGGCAAGCTCACCCGCAAGGTGCAGTTGACCGGTATCACCGCGACCAAAGGTGCGAAGGCAGCGATTGAAGCGGCTGGCGGCAGCATCGCCTAATTCATTCATCGGCACAAAGCAGAAACACACAAGGGGCAACGGTGGCAACCGACGCAATGGCAGTAGCCAAATCAGGCAAGTTCGGCGACTTAAAGCGCCGTCTTGTCTTTTTGGTGCTCGCCATCATCGTCTATCGCATCGGTGCCCACATTCCAGTTCCGGGGATTGATCCGGTGCAGTTGGCCGAGTTGTTCAAGCAAGCCAAAGGTGGCATCCTCGACATGTTCAACATGTTCTCGGGTGGTGCGCTGTCGCGCTTCACGATTTTCGCGCTCGGCATCATGCCCTACATTTCGTCGTCGATCATCATGCAGTTGATGACAGTGGTGTATCCGCCACTCGAAGCGCTGAAAAAAGAAGGCGAAGCCGGACGCCGCAAGATTACCCAGTACACCCGTTACGCCACCGTATTTTTGGCTTTGTTTCAAGCGATGGGCATCTCGATTGCGCTCGAATCGCAGCCCGGTCTGGTGTTGGAACCCGGCCTGACCTTTCGCATTGTCACCATTGCTACGCTCGTTACCGGCACGATGTTCCTGATGTGGCTGGGTGAGCAAATTACTGAACGTGGCTTGGGCAATGGCATCTCGATGATCATTTTTGCCGGTATCGCCGCCGGACTGCCGAGCGCCATCGGCGGGCTGTTGGAGTTGGTGCGCACGCAAGCGATGAATCCGCTGACTGCGATTTTCATTGTCGTCTTGGTGGTTGCGGTGACTTATTTTGTGGTGTTTGTTGAACGCGGCCAGCGCAAGATTTTAGTCAATTATGCGAAGCGCCAAGTGGGTAATCGCGTCTATGGTGGCCAAGCCTCGCATTTGCCGTTGAAGCTCAATATGTCGGGTGTGATCCCGCCAATTTTTGCGTCCTCAATCATTCTGTTTCCGGCCACCATTACGAGCTGGTTCTCGTCTGGCGACCAACTGCGCTGGCTCAAAGACATCGCCGGCACACTGACTCCCGGCCAGCCGATTTACGTCATGCTATACGCCGCAGCCATCATCTTTTTTTGCTTCTTCTATACCGCGCTGGTGTTCAACAGCAAAGAGACTGCGGACAATCTGAAAAAGAGTGGTGCCTTTGTGCCCGGTATTCGCCCTGGTGAGCAAACTGCAAAGTACATCGACAAGATTTTGATGCGTCTGACATTGACCGGTGCGATTTATGTGACGCTCGTTTGCTTGTTACCCGAGTTTCTGATTCTGAAATGGAACGTGCCGTTTTACTTTGGCGGCACGTCGCTTCTGATCATTGTTGTCGTGACAATGGATTTCATGTCACAGGTGCAGGCCTACATCATGTCGCACCAATACGAGTCTTTGCTCAAAAAGGGCAAGGGCGGCGGCGGGTTCATGCGCTGATGTGCTTGAACAAGAAATAGCGGGACAGCGGTAGGCAAAGCAGGCGGCAATATAGAAATTGAAAGGCCCTAGAAGACGTTGCAGTCTTCTAGGCAAAACAAGACGGTGAACACTAGTAAGAACAACGTAACTTAGATTCAAGTCGAGGACATCATGAAAGTTTTGGCATCGGTAAAGAAGATCTGCCGCAACTGCAAAGTCATCAAACGCAAGGGCGTCGTGCGGGTAATCTGCGTTGACCCACGCCACAAGCAGCGCCAAGGCTAAGATTAAAAGTATCAAAATCAAGGACACGACATGGCTCGTATCGCAGGAATCAACATCCCGAATCATCAACACGCCGAGATCGCGCTGACCGCGATTTATGGTATCGGTCGTACGCGCGCGAAGCAAATCTGCACCGCCTCCGGCGTGGCAATGAACGCGAAAATTAAAGACCTGAACGACGCGCAAGTGGACAAGCTGCGTCTGGAAGTCGGCAAATTCGCGGTGGAAGGCGATCTGCGCCGCGAAGTGTCGATGAGCATCAAGCGTTTGATGGACTTGGGTTGCTACCGTGGCACGCGGCACAAGCGCGGCCTGCCAGTGCGCGGTCAACGCACGCGCACCAACGCGCGTACCCGCAAGGGCCCGCGCAAGGCGCGTAACGCCATCGCTGGCAAGTAAGCCAGCGCGTACCTAATAGCGTATCCCGCCACGCACATAAAGCCGCAGATACAGCGCAACTGAACGGAATTCAGGAATAAATCATGGCCACTACTAAACCACAGCAACAAAATCAATCCGCAGGCAATCGCGTGCGCAAAAAGGTCAAGAAGAACGTTGCTGAGGGCATTGCCCACATTCACGCATCGTTTAACAACACCATCATCACCATCACTGATCGCCAGGGAAATGCGTTGTCGTGGGCCACATCCGGTGGTGCCGGGTTCAAGGGTTCGCGCAAATCGACGCCGTTCGCAGCCCAGGTCGCAGCTGAAGCGGCCGGCAAAGTGGCAGTGGAATGTGGTGTCAAGAATGTCGAAGTGCGCATCAAAGGACCCGGCCCCGGTCGTGAGTCATCGGTGCGCGCATTGAACGCGCTGGGGATCAAAATCGCCAGCATCACCGACGTGACGCCGGTACCGCACAACGGGTGCCGGCCACCCAAGCGCCGTCGCATCTAAAGACGGAATTTGGCGTCGCATATCCCGACGTTGTTATTCCCAAAGGGGATTGTATAAATGGCTCGTTACACTGGCCCGAAATGTAAGCTCTCGCGTCGCGAGGGAACCGATCTTTTTCTGAAGAGTTCGCGTAAGGCATTTGCAGACAAATGCAAGAGCGAAGTCGCGCCTGGACAGCATGGCCTGAAGTCAGGTCAGCGGTTGTCCGACTACGGCAAACAGTTGCGTGAAAAACAGAAAGTGCGCCGCACCTACGGCATCATGGAGCGTCAGTTCCGCCGCTACTACGCCGAGGCAGTGCGCCGCAAGGGCAACACTGGCCAAAACCTGTTGACACTGCTCGAGACCCGTCTCGACAACGTGGTCTATCGCATGGGCTTTGGCTCGACGCGCGCCGAAGCGCGTCAGGTGGTTGGTCACAAGGCGATTGAAGTCAACGGTCGCGGTGCCAATATTCCGTCGATGCAGATCAAGCCGGGCGACATCATTTCAGTACGTGAAAAATCACGCACTCAGTTGCGTATCAAGGACTCACTGTCCTTGGCTGAGCAAGCCGGTTTTCCGGCTTGGGTAACGGTGGATCCGGCCAAGATGACCGGCACCTTCAAGACCCTGCCAGAGCGCACTGAAATCGCCCAGGACATCAACGAAAGCCTGGTCGTCGAGCTGTACTCGCGTTAATCTAAATTTTTGGCGCACCGCCTTCCCGGCGGTGTGCGGCAATTTTTTTCGGAAGGATCATATGGCTAACACGGGTTTTCTCAAGCCGAAGATCGTCAATGTCGAAGCAGTGGGTACGTCCCACGCCAAGGTGACGATGGAGCCGTTCGAGCGTGGTTACGGACACACGTTGGGCAACGCCCTGCGCCGCGTGCTGTTGTCCTCGATGGACGGCTACGCGCCGACCGAAGTTAGCATCTCGGGTGTGGTGCACGAATACTCGACCATCGAAGGCGTGCAGGAAGACGTCGTCGATATTCTGTTGAATCTCAAAGGCGTTGTGTTGAAACTGCACAACCGCGATGAAGTCACGCTGACCCTGAAGAAATCGGGTTCGGGTGCGGTGACAGCGAAAGACATCGAAGTGTCGCACGATGTTGAAATCATCAACCCCGGGCACATCATTGCCCACCTGGCTGGCAACGGCAAGCTGGACATGCAGATCAAGGTCGAAAAAGGCCGTGGCTATGTACCGGGTAACGTGCGCATTGTCGGCGACGAGGAGACCAAGGCGATCGGCAAGATCGTGCTTGATGCGTCCTACAGCCCGGTCAAGCGTGTGTCTTATGCGGTGGAATCGGCGCGCGTCGAACAGCGCACCGACCTTGACCGTCTGGTGATGGACGTGGAAACCAATGGTGTGATCGAGCCCGAGGAAGCGGTGCGTCAAGCCGCGCGTATTCTGGTCGATCAGTTGTCAGTGTTCGCGGCGTTGGAAGGCACTTCAGTGTCGGCCGAAATGCCGAAGTCGTCGTCGGTTGATCCGCTGCTGTTGCGTCCGGTGGACGATCTGGAATTGACGGTGCGTTCGGCCAATTGCCTCAAGGCCGAGAACATCTATTACATCGGCGACCTGATCCAGCGTTCGGAGAATGAACTTCTCAAAACGCCGAACTTGGGCCGCAAGTCGCTTAACGAAATCAAAGAAGTGCTCGCTTCGCGTGGCCTCACTCTCGGGATGAAACTCGAGAACTGGCCACCGGCTGGCCTCGAAAAAGTATAAGGAGCTGCCATGCGCCACGGACATGGTCTTCGTAAACTCAATCGCACCTCGTCGCATCGCTTGGCGATGCTGCGCAACATGACGGTATCGTTGCTCAAGCATGAGGTCATCAAAACCACCCTGCCGAAAGCCAAGGAACTGCGCCGCGTCGCCGAACCCTTGATCACGCTGGCCAAAGAAGACACGGTTGCCAACAAGCGGCTCGCCTTCTCGCGTTTGCGTGACCGCGACATGGTGGTCAAACTCTTCGGTGAACTCGGCCCGCGTTACGCCAAGCGTCCCGGTGGCTATCTGCGCATCCTCAAGTACGGCTTCCGCGTCGGCGACAAAGCGCCGATGGCGTTGGTCGAACTGGTGGATCGTCCTGACTTAGCTGAAGTCACGCCGGTGACGGAAGCGGCTGGCTCCTAAGCCGCGCTATCGTAAAACAAAGCCGCAGCAAAGCAAAAGCCGGACGTAACGTCCGGCTTTTGCGTTTGTGAGGTCTAGTTGGTGAACTCCAGTTTGTGAAATCACTTCCTAGCGCAAGTTAGCAACCCGACGCTATCAATGACCGAAATCGTTCTCTCGATCAATGACTTGCACAAGTCCTACGGTGGCCAAGAGGTCGTTGCAGGACTTGATCTCGCGGTCGAGCGCGGCACCTGCTTTGGCCTGCTCGGCCCGAATGGCGCAGGCAAAACAACGACGCTCAAGCTCTGCCTAGGCCTCATCGCGCCTGATAAGGGCACTATCACCATCCTCGGCCATGCAATCCCCGAGCACGCGCGCGAAGCGCGCCAACGCATCGGTGTCGTGCCGCAGATGGACAACCTCGATCCCGACTTCACCGTCGCCGAAAATCTGTTGGTCTACGGCCGCTACTTCGGCATGACCGATGCCGCCGCCCGTGCACGCATTCCCGCGCTGCTCGACTTCGCCAATCTCGCCCCCAAGGCCGACGCACGCATCCAAACCCTCTCGGGCGGCATGAAGCGCAGGCTCACCCTTGCCCGCGCTCTGGTCAACGACCCCGACCTCATCATCCTTGATGAGCCCACCACCGGCCTCGACCCGCAAGCGCGCCACATGATCTGGGAGCGCCTGCGCCAGTTGATGACGCAGGGCAAGACCTTGATCCTGACCACGCACTTCATGGAAGAAGCCGAGCGCCTCTGCTCGCGCCTCGCCGTGATCGACCACGGCAAAAAAATCGCCGAGGCAAGTCCGCGCGAATTGATTCAAACGCACATCGAGCCAGAAGTGGTCGAAGTCTACGGTGACGGCGTCGAAGCCTGGGCCGATGCGCGCGCAGCCGGCCTCTCGGAACGCGTCGAGAAAAGCGGCGAAACCGTGTTCTGCTACACCCACGACGCCACGGCTTTGGTAAACGACCTGGCGCATCACGCGACGCTCAACTGCCTGCGTCGCCCGGCGAATCTCGAAGACGTATTCATCAAGCTCACCGGGCGCGAGCTGCGCGATTGAAATGCCGATTGCGATCACGATGGCCCGCGCCAACAAATTGAACCACGGGTGAACCGGTTCTGAGAGCAACGCGCATGCACTACGACTTCAGCCTCCCCGCCATTTCCGCGCGCTTTATCCCGGTCTGGCGGCGCAATTTCCTGGTGTGGAAAAAACTCGCTGGTGCGTCGATCCTCGGCAACATTGCCGACCCGATGATCGCGCTGGTCGCGTTTGGATACGGCCTCGGCAGCCTCTTGCCGCAAGTCGAGGGTGTGCCCTACATCCAGTTTCTCGCCGCCGGCACGGTGTGCATGAGCACGATGAACGCCGCCACCTTCGAGTCGCTCTACTCGGCGTTCTCGCGCATGCACGTGCAGCGCACTTGGGATGGCATCATGAACGCGCCGGTCAATCTCGAAGATGTGCTGTTGGGCGAGCTGGTATGGGCGGCGACCAAAAGCTTCATGAGCGGCCTCGCCATCATGCTCGTGGTGTGGGGTCTGGGCCTCGCCGTGGACGCGCGTTCGCTCTTGATCTTGCCGGTAGTCGTGCTGATCGGCTTGGCCTTCGCCGGCATCGGCCTCGCCATTAACGCACTCGCGCGCGGCTACGACTTCTTCCAGTATTACTTCACCCTGGTGATCACGCCAATGGCCTTCATGAGCGGCGTGTTCTTCCCGCTCACGCAGTTGCCAGTCTGGCTGCAAGTGTGCGCAGAGACGCTGCCACTCACCCACGCCATCGCACTCGCGCGGCCCCTGATGTTGGGCCAGTCACCCGCCATGCCGCTGGTCAACATCGCCGTGTTGCTCGCCTATGCGCTGGCCGGCGCCTACGTCGCCACTGTGCTTACGCGCAAACGCCTGTTGACATGAATTGGCCTGCTTTTGCCTAGATGGTATGGCCGGAGAACCGCTCTGGGAGCCAACGACAGCCATTCGATCATCGTAGATTAGCTCTGGCAGCAGGTTTCAGGCCGATGGCATTAACGTAATTTCGGCGTCTCGTCCTTCACCTCGTGGAACTCTCCCTCGATCACGCCATCGTTCGCCGCCTCGCGCGCCGCATTAAA
>JAYVSR010000058.1:0-4242 GCA_043775155.1 Burkholderiales bacterium
GCTTAAACGTAAACGTGCCAGGCTCAAATTGAGTCTCAACGCGCGCATCGCCGCCATCGGCAATCCAATACTCCACAAGAGCCGCCCCGAAAACCCGCCCGCACCAACGGTTTCAAGCATGACACGCCTTGCAACCCGCACCAGAAGCCAATCTCCGTGGCATCGCTTGACTGAAGATGGTACGAAAACTCAACCCCGGCGCGCCTGCTTGACGCCCGACAATCTGCCGCGCGTGATCTTCAGCGCGTCAGTGATTCACACCAGTCCGCCAACGGCTATGGCTTTGCCAACCCGCCGGGTAATTCGATCTTGCGTTGAACTCTGCCGCTGCGCTCAAGGAACGCGGTCATCGCCTCGACCGTCACGGTTTCGATCCGGCTGGAAAACCGCTTTTCATTCGGATGATCGTCGAACGCGATGTTGGCGCGCGAACGCGCCCCCAGACGGGTGAGCGGCCCAAGGCCGAGCGTGGTCGGAACAAATCCTTCCCTCTGCAGCCAGGCCTGCGCATCGGCGCGGGTTTGAATCTGCCCCGCGTTCACGGCCAGAGCTAGTGTTTCCAGCGCCCATTGATTGGAGTTTTGATACCGGGTTGAGAACGGGTAGGCGAGCATGTTGTAGCTCGCTTCGTGCATGCGTGATGCGCCAGCCGATGAAAACAGTGCATGCAGCGCCGCCTGCACTGGCGGCTGCGGGATGAGCAACAGCGTGTCATACGAAAAAGGACTATCAAGAAAAAAGTTGCCCAATCCCTCATTGAACAGCGCGGAGAATGCGGTTCCGCACTGATTCAAATTATGCACAACCAGCCAACGGCCTTGCGGGTGATCGCGCCAGACAAAACCAATATGGGTGTATTTGAGCTGATAGCGGCTGACGTCTTGTCCGGCACGGGCGATCAATGCCACCTGCGCGCCGGACTGATCGAGTGTTTCGCGCACACGCAGTCCGGTTTGGAGTGCCAGCCGGATCTCGTCAGCCTTGGGTTCACGTTCTTCACAGGTGCGGCCAGCCAAGGCGGGCGTTGCGGCCAGCAAAGCCGCAACCAGAGCGAGGCCAACCAGAAACAGGGGCCGAATGAATCTGGTCATTGGACGCGGCTCTGGTGAATCAGGCTCTTGCCGATTTCGTTCGGGATGAAGGCGATCAGCGCGGCGCTGCCATACAGCGCCCAGCCCGTCGATTCCGACACCACCTTGATGCTCTGTCCAACGCTTAAGGTCAGTTCGCGCGCGGCCCGGCCGGAAAACTGGATGCTGGAAGCACCGGCTTCCGACGCGCTGGTGCCAGCGGTGCGCAGCGTCACGACCACGCTCTCGCCAACTTTGGTGACGCCCGATACCACTGCCTCGCTGCCTTTGTCGACCAGGAACACCGTGCCCGAAACGACCAACAACCCACTGAGTGCAGAGACAGCACTGGCGTTGGAGGCATTGTTTTGGGCAGACGCTGGCACCGCGAACAGGGGCAGGGCAATCGCTGCGGCGGCGAACGTTTTGACAAGACGCGAGATCAACATGACAAACTCCGGGTGGGGTTGAGGTGAGTGCATTGTCCGGGAGGCGTTTGCACTTTGCACCAGACAGACGGGAAGGTGCATTGTGCAGATGGGCGCGTATTGAATCACGCGACTTTTACATGTTCGGGCAAGATTCGAGGCAAGGTCGGACGCTGATTAACGAGTCACTTTTTTTAGAATGATGTGGGCAGGGTGAGTGCCCCGGGACAAAGCACTAAAAGCGCGATAACCCACGTCGGCCGTGGTACGCATATTGGGATACGGTGGTCATGGACATTCCGTTAAATTCAAAAATAGAACTGATATGCAAATTTAATTAAACTATATATTAATTAAATATCAATTTCATGTAAGATGATCGGATGGAAATCTCCAAACAAGAACTCCTCTCCGTTCTCGCCCAATTTAACCCTTGGTGGCGGGGCGATGCCATTTCTGACTTGCCCGATTGGCGGCGGGCGGCGTTCCGCGAGTTGCATGCCTGGATGGTTGCGCCGCCCGCGCCCCGCGCGGTATTGCTCTCCGGTGCCCGGCAAATTGGCAAGACGACTTTGTTGTTGCACACCGCCGAGGCGCTGTTGCAAGGTGGCGTGCCCGCTGCCAATATTCTGTACGCCACTTTTGACCACCCGATTTTGAAGTTGGCTGGAGTAGATGCCGTGGTAGAGGCGTGGCGCGAGCGTGAGCCACGGGTGGATGGGCCCGAGTACTTGTTGCTTGACGAAGCCCAAGCGATCCGCGATTGGGGCACCTGGGTCAAGCACCAGGTTGATTTCCGCCGCGACCGGCGCATTGCGTTTACCGGTTCGGCCATGCCGCTCGTCGAGGCGGGGCAGGAATCTGGCGTCGGCCGCTGGCACACCATTCGGCTGACCACCTTGTCGTTTTACGAATACCTGCAAATCAAGCGGCTGCAATTGCCCGCGTTGCCTGCGCTGCGTAGCTTGCGCGACTTGTTTGCCTGGGAGCCCGCTGATTTTTACCGCACCGCAGAGCTGGCGACGCACTATGTCGGCCACTTCCACGAATACCTGGTGCGCGGTGGCTTTCCGCAAACCGCCCAGGTGGAGAGCATTACCCAAGCCCAGCGCCTGCTTCGCGAGGACATTATCGACAAGGTGCTCAAGCGCGACATGACGGCGCTGTTTGGCGTGCGCCGTGTGTTGGACCTGGAGCATACTTTCCTCTACCTGTGCATGCATGACGGCGGGCTGTTGGATATGGTGGCGCTGTGCTCCAACCTGCAAGTCAAGCGGCCTACCGCCCAGCACTTCATTGCGTTGCTTGAAGCCACCCATTTGATCTATCGCTTGGCACCCTACGGCTACGGCAAAGAAGTATTGCGGGCCCGCTACAAGATTTACTTGGCCGATGCCGCGATTGGCCCTGCGGTCATGCTCAAGGGAAAAAGCATCTTGGAAGACTCGGCTGCGCTCGGTGTGGCAACAGAAACTGCCGTGTTCAAGCACCTCTTTGCGCGTTACTACGCGCAAGATGTGCGCTTTTCGTACTGGCGCGGCAAGCGCGACCATGAGGTGGATTTGGTCGCTGAAATCGCCGGTGAAATCATCCCGTTTGAGGTGAAGTACCGTGCGCAGCACACCGGTACGCGCGAGTTGAAAGGCTTGCTGGAGCTTTGCCGTGCCAAGCAGGTTGCGCGTGGCTACGTGGTGACAAAAGCGGCGCGTGATTTTGGTCTGCTGCCCCATGAAGGTGTCGCCATACCTGGCGCAGCGCCGACCCAGATCATGCGCGTACCTGCGCCCCTGCTGTGCTATTGGATGGGGGCCATGGAACTGCCCGACAGCAATTTCGGTGGCGGCAATGCAACCGACCCAACAGCTTGAGAGCCGCTACTCGGGGCTGATCCTGCCCAAACGCCGGGACAAGAACAATTTCAACTGCTGGGGAAACGTGTTCAAACTACCGGGACCACTTCACCCTCTGCATGTCCACCATGTTTGAACACGACAAAACCGGCTCGCGGCTCCTGAAACAACTCGGCCCCGGCTTGATCACCGGCGCCGCCGACGACGACCCGAGCGGCATCGCCACTTATTCACAGGCCGGGGCGCAGTTCGGCTTCAACATGCTGTGGACCGTGATCCTGACCTACCCATTGATGGCGGCGATCCAGATGGTCAGCGCGCGCCTCGGTGTGGTGACCGGGCGTGGCCTCGCGGCGAACCTCCGCCGTGCATTCCCGAGGCCGCTGCTGTACGGCATCGTGCTGTTGTTCGTCATCGCCAACACCATCAACATCGCTGCTGACATCGCCGCGATGGCCGACGCGGTGCACCTGTTCATCGGCGGGCCGCGCCATTTGTATTCGGTGCTGTTTGGTTTGGTTTGCCTCGCTTTGCAAGTGTTTTTGACCTACCAGCGCTATGTGCGCTATCTCAAGTGGCTGACGCTCGCGCTGCTCGCCTACGTGGCAGTCGTGTTTATGGTCGAGGTGCCGTGGAGCGCGGTGGCGCTGGCCTCGGTGTGGCCGCGCCTCTCGTGGGACAACGCTTCATTGATGATGATCGTCGCCATCTTCGGCACCACCATCAGCCCGTATTTGTTTTTCTGGCAGGCGGCGCAGGAGGTCGAGGATTTGAACGCGACTCCGGGTCTGGAGCCGCTGCGCCGCGAACCGGCCGGCGCCGCCGCGCGTCTGGCGCGCATCAAGCTCGATACCTGGGTCGGCATGGGCTTCTCCAACCTGGTCGCGTTCTTCA
>JAYVSR010000059.1:0-2198 GCA_043775155.1 Burkholderiales bacterium
GGTGCCGACTTCCGGGCTTTGATTGGACATGTTCCAGAAGTTTTCCGGCCAGCCCCGTGTCTTCATCGCCTGCAATAACATGCCGTGTGCTGCGGAACCATACGGCACGGAGACGTTCTTGCCTTTCAAATCCTCGAGGGCGAAGAATGGCGAGTCCTTATGTACCACCAGGCCATTGCCGGCGCCATGCTGGTTGTAGGCGATGACCGCGACCAGTTGCGTTTCATTCTTGGTTTGCTGGCTGGTGGCGCCGTTCACCAGCAGCGGATAGTCACCCATCATCCCGATATGAATACGATTGGCCATCATGCCGTTGGTTATCGGCGGACCCGACGTGAAATTCTGCCATTCGAGTTTATAGTTTACGTTTTGATACTTGCCGGTCTTCGGCAGGTGTTTTTCAAGGAGCTTCAATTCCTTGATAACCACACCGCCGGTTACGGTGTTGGTCGTGGTGTTCTGCGTGCCGATGCCGATTTCTATGGTCTGCGCGCTCGCAAACGAGCCACACAGTAGCGTGGCCAACACCAGCCCAAAGTGGGCTAACCTTCTGATTCCAAATAATTTTTTCATATCATTTTCCTCGTCGGTTATTGTCAAATCAAAATCAACACATCAGTTGCAACCATCATCGATTCAGGTTCTATTTCCGTTGAGCTAGGGGAATGCCGTAACCGTCACGCCGCCGTCCCACCCTGACGAAGTATTGAAAGGAATCGCCGCGGTAGTAGAGATACTCAAAATCGATGGGCTTGTCGTTGATGGAGAACGTGAGCCGCTCGATGCGCACCACTGCAGCGCCTAACTCCACGGCCAGTAATTGGGCGAGCACCGCATCAGCCGTTATGGCGTCTATTCGCATCTCCGCCCGATCAAGCGCAATACCGTAGTCACCATCCAGTATCGCGAATACGTCGCGATGAGCAAGGTCTTCCTTGATCAGGCGTTTACCGATCTCGACGGGCACATAGGTCACATCCAGTGATATCGGGTCGCTGTTGAGAAAACGCACGCGACGTATCTCCATCACCTCGGTGGATTCCGGCAGCCGCAGACGCGATGCGATGTGCTGGCTTGCGCGCACGACTCGATGCCCCAGTATCCTGGAATGTGTTTCATGGCCCGCCGCTGACATCGCCTCGCCAAAACCTTCAAGCCGCATCAGGCTCTGCACAGCCTTGGGCCGCGATACAAACGTGCCCTTGCCGTGCACCTTGAATATCAGGCCTTCCTTCTGCAGATCGTTCAGCGCCTGCCGAACCGTAATGCGGCTTACGCGATAAGTCTTGACCAATTCATTTTCGGATGGCAAGCGCCCGTCGCCACGATAAGTGCCATCGCAGATACGTTCACGCAAAGCCTCGCGGATTTGCGAATACAACGGCGTGGAAGCCGTTCGATTGAATGGCGTAGCATGCAGCGCGTCGTCGGCACGCGCCTCGCCGCGCGATGCCGTTTCCTCCGCTTCAATAGCCGTCACATCAGATTTAGCTAGTCGTTCCACTGGGCTGGTTAGCACTTGTATTAACATCTTTGCGTTATAAGACGCAATCGCCGTGCCAACTGCTTGATCAGCCACGTAGCATTAAAAACTCACATAAAATCAGATAGTTAATTTGATATGCCATACCCAAAAAAATGTCCGTACTGTCCAAACAGCACTGCTTTTGTGCGAGGGATATACGATAGCGTCCAACTTGGTGAAAGGCAGAACAAGACGCTTTTGACTTGTACTAACGAGCCAGGGAGTTTGGCATCGTTGACCAGCACAGCCATAATGATTACTCCAATATGCAGCGTATTTGGCCTACCGTGATCCGACTTTCTCAACTCGAACGAGTAATACTCTGGTCCGTGCTCGGCGTGATGGCAACGCTACTGTGTTACGTGGGATTACGCGGGTACATCACCACTGAAATGTTGCTTAACTTCGCGAACGCGTTTTACTGTTAAGCACGTCTGTAGCAGTAGCTACCCGCCAGCCGCCTTGACCGTGTTGGCGACCAGCATGGCCACCGTCATGAGCCACCCTACGCCACCGGGCACCGGCGTGATGGCACCAGCTACTTCCTTAACCGCTTCATAACTAACAGAACAACGGGTAGAGTAGAGGACAGGCTCTCGCCTGCCCTCCCTCATCAAACCGTGCATGCGGTTTTCCCGCACACGGCTTTCCGATGTTCTTTACGCCAAAGCAT
>JAYVSR010000060.1:0-4552 GCA_043775155.1 Burkholderiales bacterium
ATCGACGAGCGGCAGATCGTCTACGCGGTGGATCGCTTTAGCGGCGGCTTGTATACGCTGGAAATGAACATCTGATCCACGCGCCAACGCGATTGAAGCAACGAAGGTGACGCAAGGAGAGTGAGGCGCGATGGCCTTTGAACGCGATGCGCTCGCCGGGAAGCTCCCGGTCACCCTCATCACCGGTTTTTTGGGTAGCGGCAAGACCACGCTGATCACCCGCTTGTTGACACACCCGGAGATGAATCGGGTGGCGGTGGTGATCAACGAAATCGGCGAGATCGGCATCGACAACGATCTGGTCACGATGTCGTCGGAAAACGTCTCGCTGCTCGCCAACGGCTGCCTGTGCTGCACCGTGCGCACCGATTTGCAAGAAACGCTGCGCGAATTGTTCGGCAAGCGCCGCGCCGGCACGATGATCGATTTCGACCGCGTGATTGTCGAGACCACCGGCCTGGCCGACCCGGCACCGGTGATTCAAACTCTGGTGAGCGACAGCATGCTGGTCGCGCACTACCGGCTTGACGGTGTGGTGACGTTGATCGATGCAGTCAACGGCGCAGGCTCACTGGCGCGCCAGCCCGAAGCGCAGAAACAGATCGCACTCGCCGACCGCATCCTCATCACCAAGAGCGACTTGACCGACGCCGCCGCCATCGATGCGCTCAAACAAACGATCCACGCCACCAATCAAATCGCCGATAGCCGCCTCGTGTTGATGGGCGAGATCGAACCATCCGAACTCACGGGCCTCGGCCTCGGCAGCGCGCGGGCCAGCGCAACAACGCTGCATTTCTTGGGCGAAGCGCTCGACGGCGGCGGCAGCGGCGACACTTATCTCGGCACCCGCACCGGCACGAACTCGGCGGCCAGCAAAGCCGCGCGTCACGATCCGGCAGTCAACACGCTTTCACTGCGCTTCGACGCGCCATTCACCTGGGAAAGTTTCTCCGCCGCACTCGAACTCCTCACCACCCTGCGCGGCCCGGACATGCTGCGCGTCAAAGGCATCGTCAACGTGGCGGGCAAGCCGGTGGTGGTGCAAGGTGTGCAACACATCTTTCATCCGCCGGTGGAGCTGGATCGCTGGCCCGGCGCAGACACCGGGACGCGGCTGGTGTTCATCACGCGCGGCATCACCGCAGAGTCGATTCGCGCACTGTTCGCCGCCGTCGGCGCGGTATCGGGGCCTGGGACTGGCTGATAAACCAGCATCGCCCATCCCTCTGAAACCGTTGGTGGGTGCGCTTTTCAGCCATTTTCTCCTCTGCCAGGCCCGGACGGCGCAACGCACGCCTGCACACTCCGCACATCCCAACGCGAGGCGAATGATCTATCCTAGCGGCACAACCCTTCACGGAGATCGACGCATGATTACCCGACGCACCTCACTATTGCTCACTGGCGCCCTCGGCGCATTGACCCTCGCAGGAGGAGCGCTAGCGCAAAGCAAGTATCCCGATCAACCCGTAAAAATCATCGTCGCCCTGCCAGCCGGCGGCGGTGTGGACGCGATGGCGCGTGCCCTGGGCCAAAAACTCAACACCATGTACGGCCAGCCGTTCCTTGTGGACAACCGCCCTGGAGGCTCGGGCCAAATCGGCATGCCCGCCGTAGCCAAGGCAGCGCCCGATGGCTACACCCTCACCATCGCCCCGGCCGGCCTGATGGCGACCAACAAGAGCATCTTCAAATCCCTCGCCTATGACCCAGAGGCCGATTTCGCCCCGATCACCCGCCTCGTCAATCAGCCCATGGTGGTGATCGTCAAGGACAAGGACAAATACCCCACCATGGCGGCCTTTATGGCAGCGGCAAAAGCCAGTCCGGGGAAAATCACCTACGCGTCGTCGGGTGACGGCAGCCCGCAGCACCTGGGTGGTTTGATGTTGACCACCCGGACGCAAACGCAGATGCTGCATGTGCCCTACAAGGGCGGCGCGCTGGCAATCAACGACCTCATGGGTGGCACCGTCGACTCGATGGTCGCCGTGATGACCGAGGCCGTGCCGTTCCTGAAATCGGGCAAGCTGCACGCGCTCGCAGTGATGCATCCCACGCGCTCACCGCTGTTCCCCCAAGTGCCGACAACGGCCGAGAGCGGCGTCGCGAACCTGAACCTCTCCACGTGGATCGCCTTGCTGGCGCCGGCCAAAACGCCACGCCCCATCATCGATCAGCTCAATCGCGCAGTGCAAACAGCGTTTGACGCCAAGTTCAGAGCGGACATGGCAGACATCGGCAATGACGTCGCGCTCACCACGCCGGAGGAACTCCAGCGCATCATCGCCAATGACATCAAGCTGCATGCGGAGCTGGTCAAGGCGGCGGGGTTGGTGCCGCAGTGAGTGTGGGCCGGTGCGAACACTGGACCCGCACGGCGGCGAATCTATGCACTTGTCCACGAATCCTTGAATCGCCCCGGAAACGTTAGGTTTCACAACGTATGGAATCGACAATCTTCGCTGTAAACGATTCACCTTACTGCCTCTGGGAAGGTGACATCGCTGGTCGAAATCGCGACTTCTTGAATGGACTCGACCCGGAATATTTCTCGTACATACTCGACAAGCATGTCGAGTCGGAGGACGATAAGCGCGCCCTTGTCGCCCTAAAGAGTGGCCTACACCATGCAACGGAAACCTTATTTTCTCTATTGGGCGCATTGGTCCAAGCCCCCAATTGTGCTTACGCATGGATAGGTAGATGTTCGAGCACCGACCTTCGCACTTTCGTCGACCGAGTAACAAGAGGTGACGCCAGCCTCATTTCGAAGATTCAAATGCCCATCGTGAATTGGGAATCCATTGCTGCCGTGGTTTTTTACGGTTATCAACCCGGCAGTGATCGCCAAGCGCAAACCATTGAAAGGTTTGGAACGCTTTGGCGATCCTTGTCGCACGAACTCTTAGACCAGTCGGCCATAGATGAGTACAACGCACTCAAGCATGGCTTTAGGATTAGATCAGGCGGGTTCATACTTTCGGTGGGCACGGAGCATTCTTACGGGGTCCCGCCTCCAGCTACTGAAATGCAAATGATCGGAAAATCCGAATATGGCGCAACGTTTCTCAAAATTGAAAATCTTCGCGCTAAACAGTTAGGTCCTCACATTCGCTCGCGCCAAACGTCAATAAATTGGTCTGCCGAACGCGTGATCCTTCAATTTCAGCTTGTTTGTATGTCCATCAATAACGTTGTATCGGGGCTCAAGATTCTCAATGAATATCCGGCTGGTAGTTGCAAATTCCTACGTCCGCAAGAGGATGCGGATTTTGACAAACCTTGGAGCTACAGTACAGGCGTGCCAAGCATGAACGTTGACTTTTTATTGGATGAGGAAAGCTTGCCAGCGATAACGAAAGAAGAGCTTCTTGCAAAACTTCGGGCTAGGTAATGCCCAACTCGGTCAAGTGCAAAAAGGCCTTGAGCCGTTTGCTCTAATCTCCAAAGACCCGCTCCCACCAAGGGTTACAGCCATACGAATGTTGTAAAGCGGCTCCCACCAACGATTTCCAGCCTGCGGCAAGGTCAGGTTTTGCCTGTGAGCGAAAGCGGGCTATGCGGTGACAGCGTGCAACCGCACCCGCAAAATCTTTGCATACCTCGGAAAATCGCGGTCAGCCGAAAACACCGGCAGGCCGAGTCGTAGCGCGAGTGCGCAAATTAGATAGTCGGTGTTCGAACCTTGAATGCCGTGCGTGCGGCACTGGTTGAAGCACAGCGCGGCGCGTTCGTAGTCCGCTGTTTCAATCGGAATGTCGGGGAATGCTTGCAGCCGCTCGCGCACCAGCTTGAATTGCGCCTCGCTGGCGATTCCTGAAAGCAGTTCCTGCCGAATCGGGCCTGTTATCAAGGCTTCGCCTGAATCGATCAGTCGCGCAAGTTCGGTGCTGGCCGCATCCGCGACAGGCTGTTTTCTGCGCAGCGCCAGCGACCATACAGACGTATCGACGATGACCATGCCGGACGTTTAAGCGCGACTGGCGCGGCGGTTGGTTGCTTGCGCCGCTGCACGCTGGCGCTTCATCACGGCTTCGGGCAGCAGATCAATCTTGCCAAACAAGTCGAGAATCGCACGTTGCTTGCGGCGCTGAACGAATTCTTCCAGCGCATGGGTGACTACGGCCTTTTTTGTTCGATGACCGCTGACACGGATGGCTTCGTGAATCAGGCTGTCATCGAGAGCGAGGTTGGTTGCCATTTGTGGCCGCCTTTCTACACATACGATTTCTACACATCGGAATGTGTGAATTTTAGCGCGAATCGTGTCACGCCGACTGCGTGATGTGCATCACGATGAACTCCCGAGTCGCCGCACCATATGCCGTCATATGCGGCACCGCTGCGTGGGCTTTGAGCGCATCCATGCTGTCCCATTTTTCGACCACCACAAACGGGCCCAGCCCTCGTGGGGTCTGGAACGGCAGTGCGTTTTCCGCGTCGGCTGCCGCCCCTTGGCCGCAGCGCATCTTCGCCTTTAGACAAAGGATGTTTCGCGAACCGAAGCCGATTCTTTGCGACCCTCTTTCAGTTCGTGAGTCAGGGC
>JAYVSR010000061.1:0-15097 GCA_043775155.1 Burkholderiales bacterium
CATGGACACGCGCCGCCTGATTCTGTTTTTCATCTTCTCGTTTTCGCTGGTGATGCTGTGGGACGCCTGGCAAAAGCAGCAGGCCAAGCTCAACGCGCCAGCCCAGACTGCGGCGCAAACAGCAGCACAAGCAGCAGGTAAAGCAGCGATTCCCGGCAGCCCGGCAGCCGCGACAGGTGTTCCTGGTCAACCAGCGCCTGCCGCCGCCGCTGCTGGCGGCGTTCCGGTGCCAAGCGTGCCGCTGACGGCTCCGGCCACACCCGCGCCGCCTGCCGGTGTGGCTGCCGGTGTGACCACACCAGCCGCCGCCGGTCCAGCAGCGTTCACCAAAGCGCTGGTGCGTACCGACATCTTCACCGTTGAAATCGTCAGCGAAGGTGGAGATGTACGCTATCTCGAGTTTGCCAAGCACAAGAGCACGCTCGACAAAGACAAGAACTTCATCATGCTCGGGCCGCAGCACAATTATTTCGCCCAGACCGGGTTGCTCGCGGCAGGCGTCGAGATGCCGAACCATCGCACCAACTTCACCCTCGCTGCTGGCGACTACGCGTTGAAGGATGGCGAGAACAAAGTCTCGGTGCGGATGGAAACGCAGACGGGTGCCGTCAAAGTCGCGAAAATCTACACCTTCACGCGCGGCAGCTACGTGATCGACGTGTCCTACGAAATCACCAACGGCGGCGCGGCAGCGATAGCCCCCTCGGCCTATTTGCAACTGGTGCGCAACGGCAAAGCGCCGGACGGTGATTCGCAGTTCATGCAGACGTTTACTGGTGCAGCTTTCTTCAACTCGAAAGAGAATTTCCAGAAGCAGGATTACGCCGACATTGAAAAAGCCAAGACGGTGCCGGTCAAAGCGGCACCCGATGGCTGGGCCGGGATGATCCAGCACTACTTCGCCGTCGCTTGGCTGCCGCCGAAAGAAGGCGTGGCGGCAAACTGGAACAACGCCACGCGCGAGTTCTACACCAAAAAAGTTGCCGAGAATCTGTACTCGGCGGGGATGATCGTACCGGCCGGCACGGTAGCCCCAGGTGCCACGCTAAAGTTTGACGCGCGCCTGTTGGCCGGCCCGCAAGACCAAGACATGCTCGAAGCGACACAGCCGGGCCTCAACCTGGTGGTGGACTACGGCATTTTGACCATCATCGCGCAGCCGATGTTCGAGCTGCTCAAATGGCTGCACAAAATGCTCGGCAACTGGGGCCTGGCGATTATTGCTCTCACCGTGATCATCAAGGGCGTTTTCTTCCCACTGTCGGCGGCGTCCTACAAATCAATGGCGCGAATGAAAAAAGTCACGCCGCGCCTCACCGCGCTGCGCGAGCGCTACGGCAACGACCGGATGAAAATGAATCAGGCGATGATGGAGCTATACAAGGAAGAAAAGATCAACCCGCTCGGTGGCTGCCTGCCGATCGTGATCCAGATTCCAGTGTTCATCGCCCTGTACTGGACCCTGCTCGCCTCGGTCGAGATGCGTCACGCACCGTTCTACGGCTGGATCACCGATTTGTCCGCGCAAGATCCTTGGTACATCCTGCCGATCATCATGGCGATCTCGATGTTCCTCCAGACCAAGATGAACCCGACGCCGCCGGACCCGATCCAGGCCAAGATGATGACCATCATGCCGATCGTGTTCTCGATTTTCTTCTTTTTCTTCCCGGCCGGTCTGGTGCTCTACTGGGTGGTCAACAACATCCTCTCGATTGCGCAGCAGTGGCAGATCACGAAGATGATCGAGTCGGGTGAGGATCCGGATAAAAAGAAGAAGAAATAATCGAACGTAGCCGCGCTGATTTGATAACCGCCCGTTACGGGCGGTTGTCGTTTGTGCGATGAGCATCGCTGTGAAGTTTGGTTTGTCGCCGAACCTTTATTGCCCGTCAAAGTTGGTTTTCGCAACACTACCGTTGAGCATAAACAAGCCAATCAATTTCGCTGCTCGAGTTCACGCTCCTGCTTTCCACCATGCCCGCATGACGCATCCAAGGTGGCTGTTGATTGACCGGTATCGCCTCCAACAGCAGGTGCCGAAGCAGTTGCGAAATAGAAATGCCCCGTCGTGCCGCCTCACGTTTTGCTGCGGCATGTTCCACGTTTGTCAAATTAATCTGGGTGCGAATCATCGATTTAGGCGAGACAACCAAGAACAGACCGAGTAGTTTTCTCGGCTCCAATTGCGATGTTATCGTCGCGTCATGATGCCTGCAAGCTTTGCTGACACTATTGCCGCCGTCGCCACCGCGCCGGGCCGCGCGGGGGTGGGTGTGGTGCGGGTTTCGGGCAAGCAGCTTGAAGCCATCACCGCTGGGTTGATCGGTAAAACGCCGACGCCACGCACCGCCACGCTCAGCGCATTTCGCGATGCGACCGGTGCCGCCATCGACACCGGCATCGCGCTCTATTTCAAGGCACCGCAGTCCTACACCGGCGAAGACGTGCTCGAATTGCAAGGCCACGGCGGGCCGGTGGTGTTGAACCTGCTGTTGCAACGCTGCATTGAACTGGGTTGCCGTCTGGCGGAGCCGGGCGAATTCACGCGTCGCGCGTTTCTGAACGGCAAGCTCGATCTGGCGCAGGCTGAGAGCGTGGCCGACTTGATCGAAGCGGCGTCGGCGCAGGCGGCGCGGGCGGCGGTGCGTTCGCTCGACGGCGCGTTTTCGCGCGAAGTGCATGCCTTGCGCGATGAGCTGGTGACGCTGCGGATGCTGGTGGAAGCAACGCTCGATTTTCCCGAAGAGGAGATTGACTTCCTCAAAAGTGCGAACGCGTGGCAACGGATCGATAGCCTGAGAGTCGCTCTGGGAGCCATTCTTGGCCGTGCAGCGCAGGGCGCGCGCTTGCGTGCGGGACTGACCGTGGTGCTGGCGGGGCGACCAAACGTGGGCAAGTCGTCGTTGTTAAACGCGCTCGCCGGTGAGGACGCCGCGATTGTGACTGCCGTGCCGGGGACGACGCGCGACCGCATCGAGAAGGCGATTTTGATCGACGGCATGCCGCTCAATGTGATCGACACGGCGGGTTTGCGTGACACCGAAGATGAAGTCGAAGCGCTAGGGATTGCACGCACGCGCGCGGCGATAGCGCAGGCGGATTTGGTGCTGCATTTGATTGATGCTGCGGACGGCATGACGGCCGAAGATGAACGCATCGCCGCCGAGTTGCCGACGGGGATTGCGCGGGTGACGCTGGTGAACAAAATTGATGCGGTCGGCACCGCGCCACGGCGCGACGCTGCGACCGCAGTGGAGGCTGGCGCGTCGGCGTTACCAACAGCGATTTATCTCTCTGCAAAAACCGGTGCCGGCCTCGACTTGTTGCGCGACGAACTCAAGCGCTGCGCCGGGCTGGAGGGCGCAGGCGAAGACGTGATCCTCGCGCGCACGCGCCATCTCGACGCCTTGACGCGCGCGGTGCGATGTGTGGATGCCGCTGTGCCACATCTCGATGAGCAGGCCCCTGCTTTGGAGTTGTTCGCCGAAGAGCTGCGTCTGGCGCAAGACGCCCTCAACCAGATTACCGGAGAATTCACCGCCGATGATTTGTTGGGTGAAATCTTCGGCCGATTTTGTATCGGCAAGTAGTATTGGCCAGTAGTGGTGGCAAGTAGTAGTGGCAGGCGGCGGCTTAGCGCCCGAGCGCGCGTTCCAGCGTGGCCAAGGCCTTGAAGTACGCCGCTTCTGCATCCACTGCGCGTAACTGCGCTTCCCGCACAGTCATTTCCGCTTCGACATGTTGCGCCCGGCCAATCCGGCCGGCTTCGAGCTGTGCGAGCAGCGACGCGGCTTGGCGGGTGGCGGTGGCCGTGAGGTCGGTTGCCGCTGCGCGTTGCGCGCGCGCGCTGACGGCGGTGGCGTAGGCACTTTCGGTTTCTTCGAGCGCCTTTAACACCGCCTCGCGATAAAACGCAGCTAACTCGGCGGCACTGGCTTCGCGGGTTTCCTGGCGAATTTGTGCGGCCCGCACGTCGGGGCGTTCGAGCAGATCAGCCGGCGTGCCGCTGCGCAACGGGTAGCGGAAGGCGGTAGTGGGCGCGGCAGCATCGATCAGTGGTGTGTTGGTCGTTTGTGCGTCACTCACTTGTACGTCACTTTTCTGTACGCCCGTCAGTCCGCTCAAACGCGCTGCCGCCGCGCTGCGCTCTTGCTGTGTGCGTGTTGTCACGGTGCGCGCTTTGACCGAGGTTTCGGTCATGCGCTCCAGGTCGGCGTGGGTGGCGAGGCCGGCGGCGAGGCGCTGATTGATCAATTGCAAACCTTGCTCGGCGAGGGCTTCGAGCGCGCGTGTGGTGTTCAGCTTGGCGCTGGCCGCGCGCAGATCGATGAGCGCGTGGGCGGTTTCTTCTGCAAGTTGCAGATCAAGGCGCGCCAGCTCGGCGTTGAGGATGCGTTGCTCGATGTCGTTGCTGCCAAATCCGCGCCGGACGTTGCCCGCGCGCGCCACCGCTTGCGCGCGGCCTGGATGATGGGTGCGTGTGAGGGCAATCAAGCGCGCCAACTCAGCGTCGCCCAGCGCTGGGTCGCGCACAATGCCAGCGAGCGCATCGGGCGGCATGTTGCGATACGCGGCGGGTAGCCATGGATGTGATGGCGCGGCGGGTGTGGCGACGGCAGCGGCCGGTGCGCTCGCAGCCGGCACCACTCGCTCACTCGTCGCCGTTTGCGCAAACACCGGCCAGACCGCCACGCTGAGAGCGGCTCCTGCCAAGGATCTCCAGCCACATAACGCGAAGAATCGCATGGTTACTTGCTCTCCGGCTTGGCACCCGTGACACTCGTGGCGCCTTTAGCGATCCGCACCAGCACGCGCTGGCCGATCAGCGGCTCGCTGGCCGCTTTACCCGACGCCGTACCCGCCGCTGCGCCCGCCGGGGCATCGAGCGTGACGATCATCTCGACCGCGCGCACATCGGCGCGCTCGGCCGGGTCGTCCGACGGCGCACGTGCGCCAAAGGCTTGGCCGATGCGGGCGATGCGGCCCTTGAGCACACGCGTTTCATCCGCCTCCAGCACCACTTCGGCCGGCATGCCGGCCGCCACGGTGGCGACGAAGCGCTCCTCGAGATCAGCGCGCACGACCCGTGCGCCCTTCGGGGCGAACAAAAACAGCGGCGCGGCGTTCGACGCGGCGGCAGCATCGCCGGCCCGCGCGAAGCGCTTGATCACGCGGCCATCGGCGGGCGCGCGCACGGCGCGCAGCTCGACTTCGAGCGCGGCGAGCTTGATCCGGGTTTGCGCCGCTGTGGCTTGCGCGCGCAGCGCGTCCTGCTCGGCTTTGATCAATGCCACTTGATCGCGCTTCTCGTCGCGCTCGGCGCGCGATACCGCGAGTGACGCGACCAGTGGCTCGATGCGCGCGAGCTCGCGCTCGGCCGCCGTCAGCTTGACTTGCACTGGCTTCATGCGCGCGTCGATTTCGTTCGCTTCGTTGCGTGCGGCTTCAAGCAGCAAGCGCGCCTGGCGGTCATCGAGTTGCGCGAGCAGTGCGCCGCGTTTGACTTCGGCACCGTCTTCGGCATGCACGCTGGCGATGATGCCTTCGCGCGCGGCTGCAACCCGCACCATGCCGCCGTCCACATCGACGCGGCCTTTGGCGAAGGCGGCGTATTGACCGGGGGCGGGGGTTTTGCCTTGGGCATGTGCAGCGCCCGCTGGGACCAGCAGCGCAGCGGTGAGGCTGATGGCCGCGAGCCGGATGAGATGCGCATGGGCCAGCCGGCTGGCAATGGTGCCGGCGCGCAGAGGTGTGCGGCGGTTCACAGGCGTTGCGGCGCGCCGCGTGCCGCTAAGTGGAAATTTGGCGTTCATCGGAGGTGATTCTCCCGTCTTCAAGATGGATGACACGATGCGCATAGCGCGTGAGCCGGGGGTCGTGGGTGACGCAGAGCACCGCCGCGCCGCGCTCGATCGCGGCGCGGCGCATCAACTCTGCCACCGCTTGGCCGTTGCCGCTGTCAAGCGCCGAGGTCGGCTCGTCGGCGAACAACAGTGTAGGGGCTTTGGCGAGTGCGCGGGCAATCGCGACGCGCTGCTTTTCGCCGCCGGATAGCTCGGCAGGCCGCAAATGCAGGCGCGAGCCGAGACCGACGGCATCGAGCGTTTCGGCAGCACGGGTCTTTGCTACTTGGTGCGACAAGCCCTGGTATTGCAGCGGCAAGATGACTTGATCGAGCGCCGTGAGCGCCGGGAACAAATTGAAGCCTTGAAAAATGAAGCCGCAGTGTTGCAGGCGAAATGCGTCAAGCGCAGCAGCGCCAAGGCTCCAGAGGTCTTGCCCGAGCGCGGTGACGCGCCCGGCATCGGGGCGCGTCAGCCCGGAGAGCGCGGCGAGCAAGGTGCTCTTGCCCGAACCCGATGGGCCGCTGATCAGGGTGAGCTCGCCTGCGGCTAATTCAATCGAGACGCCAAACAAAATTTGCGCCGAGGTTTTGCCGCTGGTGAAGCGCTTGTCGAGTGCGACGGCGGCAATGGCAGGTGGCGCAACGGGTGGCGTGGCAGGTGGCGCAGAATGTTGCACAGAATGGCTCTGGGAGCGGTTCTCCGGCTGATTGATGGTTGGTGTCATGAGCGGCTGCGAAAGGCGCGGGGCATGGCAGTGAACAATCGCTTAGCGCAACAACGCCGCTGGATCGGCGCGCCCGAGCGCGCGCAGCGCCAGCAGGCCCGAGCTCATCGCGATGACCAAAATCAGCCCCGCCGTGAGTGCAATCGCCCAGTTCGGGAACTCGATGGCGACGTAGGCCGCATGCGCAATCGCGGCAATCGCCGCGCTCAAAGCACCAGTGAGGACGAGGCCGGCAATACCGATCCAGAACGATTGCTCCAGCACCACCGCGCGCAGCGATCGGCGCGCGACGCCAAGGGCGCGCAGGGTGGCGTATTCGCGAATCGACGCGGTGATCGCCGCCATCAGGGTTTGACTGGTGACGATGATGCCGACCAACAGGCCGAGCAAAGTAGAAAACGCGAAGCCGGCGCCCGCGCCTGACTCGGTCAGCCAATAGAGTTGCGAGTGGCGCGAGAACTCGGTGGCAGTCCAGACCTGAAAGGCTTTGATTGCGCCTTTGGGCGCGAGCTCGGCGCGTACCGTCTCGGCGTCGCTACCGGGTTTGAGCCGCAGCAAGAAGTACGACACCTCCTGGCGCTCCTTCGCGGCGGAGCCGTCGATGCTGCGGGCGGTGGACAGCGAAGTGACGATGTTGACGCCGCCAATCGCGCGCAGGCCCTTCACAGCAGCCACCACCTTGACGCGGCGGCCACCGATCTCGGCGTAGACGGCGCTGTTCGGCTGCACGGCGGGCTGCGCGGCTGGCTGGGGGGCTGCCTGGGTGGCCGGCTCGGAGGATGTTTCCGTGGATGACGCCTGCATCACACCGAGTTTTTCGCGGTCGGCTTCGTCGATGATCACCGTCATTGGCTCCAACAATAGAGCGCGGGTGGCGGCGGGCAGCACTTTGGCGAACGCCATCGCGTCGTGCGCCGGGTCGATGCCGAGCAAGTAGGCGTAGAGGTTCACGCCGGCGGGTGAGCGCCAGTCGGACTGCGCAAAAATGAACGGCTCGATATCGGCGACGGCTGGGTGCGTGTGCAGGCGGGTTTCAATCTGCGCGTTGAACGGTTTGCCGAGATCGACGCTCTGGGTGCCGGCAAAGCCGACCCACAGGTCGGCATCCGACTCGTCGATATACACCGCGACGGTGCCGAACATGCCGACCAACAGGCCCAGTTGCACCAGCACCAACAGGCCGGAGAACGCGACCGCCAACACCGCTGCCAGAAAGCGGCGCCATTCGTAGACCAGAGTTGCGCGAGCGAGGGAGACCATTGGAGTGAGAGCTTAGCAGTACCGCCCAAGCCTGCGACAATATCGTACCGGTTAAACCTGCTGCAATGACGCCAAGGAGGCAACATGATTGACACGTTCCGCGCTCGCCATAGAGGGCAGTACCTTTTGGGTCGGCAGATGCCAGCGCACCATGCGGCGCGTAATTTGGAGCAGAGCCGCTCCACCTGCGTGGCGCGCCACGCGTTGCTGGCGTCACTGTTGTGTGGTGGCGCTGCGCTCGTGCCGCCTGCGGCGGCGCAAGACTATCCGGTCAAGTCGATCACCTTCATCGCGCCCTACGCAGCGGGCGGCAGCGCCGATATTCGCAGCCGCCAGATCGGGCAAAAGCTCGCGACGATTCTCGGCAAGCCGGTGATCGTTGAGAACAAAGCAGGCGCGGGCGGCAACATCGGCACCGACGTCGTCGCCAAAGCGCAGCCGGATGGCTACACCATCGGCATGGGCAACTTCGCGCCACTCTCGGTGAACGCCGCGATGTTCAAGAACCTGCCGTTCAACCCAAAGACCGACGTGCTGCCAGTGGTGCTGATCGAGCGCGGCCCGCTGGTGTTGATGGTGAATCCGAAGTCGCCCTACAAGTCGGTGCAGGACGTCGTCACCGCGGCCAAGGCCAAACCGGGCGTGCTCTCAGCGGCCAATGGCGGCATCGGCGGCTCGCATCATCTGTCGGCGGAATTGTTCAAGCAGACGGCGGGGATCGATGTCATCAGCGTTGCCTACAAAGGCGGCGCGCCGGGCGCGACTGATTTGATGGCGGGCAATGTAGACATGATGTTCGAGCAAATGTATGCGGCAGCGCCGTCGATTGCCAGCGGCAAATTGCGGCCACTGGCGATGACTGGTTCGCGGCGCCTCGCCGCGTATCCCGATATTCCGACCTTTGCGGAAGTTGGCTTCCCCAAAGTGGAAGTGCTCAACTGGCAGGGTGTGATCGTGCCCAAAGGCACGCCGGCTGCGATCATCGCGAAGCTCAATGATGCGGTCAATCGCGCGCTGAAAGAGCCCGACATGCGCGAGAAGATTACCTCGCAAGGCAATGAAGTGGCGGGCGGTACAGCGCAGGAATTCGCCGCGTTGATCGCGAGCGAATCGGAGAAGTGGGGCCGGGTGGTGCGCGAGGCGAAGATCAAGCCGGAGTAAGGGCCAAAACGCCAGAACAAGCGACGGAACACGGCGGAAAGCGACGGAGCAGGATTTGGGGAATGCAGTGCGGGTTTGAACCATAGCAATAGCGGTGATGTGTTGAATCGATTCATTGGGCGTGCGCAGCTGCTGGCCACGGCGCTCTGCGCGGCGGCAGGCGCACTTGGTGCCTGGGCGCATGCGCCGATTCCGTGGATGCTCGGGCCGCTGGTGGTAATGGCATGGGCGAAATGGCGCGGCCTGGTGGTGGAGGCCCCGCTGGGGTTCCGCGCGGGCGGGCAGATGCTAATCGCCACCGCGCTCGGCTTGTATTTCACGCCATCGATGCTGCGCTTGATCGCGAAGTTTTTTCCCTACATGGTGGTCGCTGGATTCTTCGCGATTTTTATTGGGTATGCGAGCGGGCGGGTGTTGGCGCGGTTGGCGGGTGAAGCGGGCGCGGCTGCCCGAGCGGATCAATTGGGTGCAGTGGCGGGTGCAGTGGCGGCGGGCGAAGCGAGAGTTCCGCTCAGCGCTGTATCGCACGGCAGCGCGAACGGAACGCCAGGCGTTGCCAGAGTTGTGAGACCCAGCGGCATTGCCGTCAACCCAGTCACCGCGTTCTTCTCCTGCGTGCCCGGCGGCGCGACCGAGATGGTCAATCTGTCGGAGCGCTATGGTGGCCGGCCTGATCTTGTGGCGGTGGCGCAGAGCGTGCGCTTGCTGTTGATCATTGGCTTGATTCCGGCGGTCTATACCTACAGCGGTATCCATGGTGCAGATGCGTACGAGCCGGGGGTGAAGTTCATCAACCCAGCCGGGTTGTTGCAGTTACTGGCCTGCGCGCTCGCAGGCGGCTGGCTGTTGGCGCGCTTGAAGCTGCCGAACGCCTTCATGCTTGGCCCGTTGATTGTTGCCGTCGCGTTGACCGGCTCCGGCGTCGAGTGGTCGGCATTGCCGCAGTGGCTGATCAACGCCGGGCAGGTGATGATGGGCTGCTCGCTCGGCAGCCGTTTTGAGGCGGATTTTTTCCGGAGCGCACCGCGCTTTATGTGGGCCGCGACGGTGAGCACGTTTGCCGCGCTGGCGCTGGCCGCAGGGTTTGGTTGTGCGCTCGCGTGGGTGGCGAAGATTCATTGGGCCACCGCGCTACTGTCGCTCGCGCCCGGCGGCATCGCCGAGATGAGCATTACGGCGAAAGTGCTTAAGCTCGGCGTGCCGGTGGTCACCGCATTTCACGTGACGCGGGTGGTAATTTTGGTTACTCTCACGGCACCGGTGTTTCGGTTTTTTACGCGGAACAAGTGCTGAGGCGCAACCTCAGCGTATGCCGCCCTCACGCCGTTTTCACGTTGCGCTGTTTTCGCTAAGGATTGAACGCAAGCCATGAGCTGGGATCCTTCGCAGTATTTGAAATTTGGCAACCAGCGCTTGCGGCCGGCGCTCGATTTGTTGGCGCGCGTGCCACTCGAAGCGCCACAGGCGCTGGTCGATCTCGGTTGCGGCGCAGGCAACGTAACGCAGTTCATCGCGCAGCGCTGGCCGCAGGCCCACGTGACGGGCGTCGACAGCTCTGCGGAGATGCTGGCAAAGGCGCGCACCGCGCTGCCTGCGGTCGAATGGGTGAACTCGGGCATCGCTGTTTGGCGTCCATCCGCACCGGTCGATTTGGTTTACTCCAACGCGGCCTTGCATTGGTTGCCCGCGCATCCAGAGTTATTCGGCGGTTTGATGCAGCATCTCAAGCCCGGCGGCGTGTTGGCGGTGCAGATGCCGCGCAACTGGGCAGCGCCCTCACACACCTCGATTGATGCGGCGCTCGATGCACTCGGGCTACCCGCCGCCCTGCGCGCGCAACTGAACGCAGCCAAGCTCAACACCCCGGTCGCCGAGCCGTCGCAATACTACGATTGGCTGAAGCCACAGGCGGCGCACATCGACATGTGGGAGACGCTCTACACCCACGTGCTGGCGGGCGAGAACGCAGTCGCCGAGTGGGTCAAGGGCACGGCGTTGATCCCGGTGATGCATGGCCTGAAAGCCTTGGGGGACAAGGGTTTTGGCGGGTCAAACTCGGAGAATGGCTTGCACCAACGGTTTTGGGACGACTACTCGGCCAGAACCATGAGTGCGTATCCGCGTCGGGCCGACGGCACCACCTTGTTGCAATTTCGCCGTTTGTTTATGGTTGCCACCAAGTCATGAAGAGGAGCCGGGCATGACCCCTGCCGATGGCGACGCCCTCATCGCGCAACACTTTGCCCTCTGGGTGCAAGCGCTGAAGTTGCGCGTGACCGCGTGTGACAGCGGTAGCGCCTCGCTGACCATGCCATTCGATGCGTCGCTGGTGCGCGGTGGCACACCGCTCGGCGGCTTCATCTGCGGCCAGGCCTTGATGAGCGCGGCTGACACGGCGATGGTGATTGCGATCTCATCCGCACTGGGCGGCTTTAAGCCGATGGCCACGGTGTCGCAAAACACCAGCTTCATGCGTGCGATTGCGGACAAAGACGTCGAAATCATCGCGCGCGTGTTGAAGCCTGGCAAGTCGCTGGTATTCGGCGAGATTGAAATGCGTGCGGCGGGTGACGAGCGTCTCGCCGTGCATGCCACCACCACCTACGCCTTGATGGCGTGAACACTGCTACTCTTCTCACTCACTCTGACTCGCACCCAACCATCATGGCCGACTCCCAAGACCGCATTCTCTACGAAATGGTGATGCGCGACGACCGCCGTCCCTCGCCGTTTTGCTGGCGTACGCGGATGGCGTTGGCGCACAAGGGCCTCGACTACGTGACCGTGCCGGTCAAATTCACCGACAAGGACAAAATCGCCTTTGCCAACACCAAGCAGGTGCCGGTGCTGGTCGATTTCGGTGAGGTGGTGACCGACTCATGGGCGATTGCCAAGTATCTCGACGACAACTATTACCAGGAGCGTCCGCTCCTGTTGGGCGGCGGTACGCGCTTTGTCAATCAGTGGACTGACACGCAACTGCACCCGGCGCTGATCCGCGTGGTGTTGAAAGATATTTACGATCACGTTGACCCGGCGGACCGCGAGTATTTCCGCACTACGCGCGAGCAGCGCTTTGGCATGTCGATTGATGCGATGCATGCCGAGCGTGACAAACATGAGCAGGAGTTGAAACGGGTGCTGGGTTTTTTGCGCGAGATGCTGCGCGGCCAGCCGTTTGTCAGCGGCAAATCACCGGCTTACGCTGACTACATCGTGTTTGGCGCGTTTCAGTGGGCGCGCTCGATCAGCTCGTTTGTGTTGTTTGATGCCGCCGACCCGCTGGCGCAATGGCTTGACCGCATGTGTCGCCTCTATGGCAGCCTCGCCAATACGGTGCCGCACTACGGCTGAGCCGGTCTAAGTCACGCTCAGGTGTGGTGGTGCGGCGAGGCAGTGCGGCGTGGCCGCGCAGTGTCGTGCCGCAGAGTGGTCAGGGTGGCACCGCGCAGAAATATTACCGTGCGCCGATGTTGCGTCGGCTGGTGCGCCTGGGCGGCGGTTTCGCTCCGAAAAACCGTTTCAAAACTTTCTCACAAATTGAGCTTGTTATGGTACAGTCGCGCACTTTTTTACGGCGGGCTTACAGTTCACGGGGAAAGCGTCACCGCAACGCGCTGCCACAAGCGATTTTTAGCGTTGCTCACGAAGGCCGGTCATCCCGCGCGCGCCTCTACGACTTCTCCCCGGCGCATAAGCCGTTACTTCTGCAAACGCATTGAAATCGAAGGAGCGCGGATGAGCGCACAACCGGATCAACTCGCACAATTGGGCGCGCCCGCCTGGGTTAAACACGCCAAGCTGAAGGAATGGGTCGCCAGCATGGCCGCGCTGGCCAAGCCGGAGCGGATTTATTGGTGTGACGGCAGCGACGAGGAATACGACCGGCTAATGGCCGAAATGTGCGCCACCGGCATGCTCAAAAAAGTGCCGAAGCGCCCGAACTCGTATCTGGCGCTGTCGGACCCGCAGGACGTGGCGCGGGTCGAAGAGCGTACTTATGTGTGCTCGCAAACCCAGGACGCCGCCGGCCCGATGAACAACTGGGTCGCGCCCGCCGAAATGCGCGCGACGATGAACCAGCTGTTCGATGGTTGCATGCGGGGCCGCACCCTGTATGTGGTGCCGTTCTCGATGGGGCCGCTGGGCTCGCACATTTCGCAGATTGGTATTGAGTTATCCGACTCACCCTACGTCGCCGTCAGCATGAAGCTGATGACGCGGATGGGCCGCGCGGTGTATGACGTGCTGGGGGCCGATGGCTACTTTGTGCCGTGCATGCATTCAGTCGGTGCGCCGGTTGCGCCCGGCCAGACCAGCGCGCGCTGGCCGTGCAACAACGAACAAAAGTGGATCGTTCACTACCCCGAAACGCGCGAAATCTGGAGTTTTGGCTCGGGCTACGGCGGCAACGCGCTGCTCGGCAAAAAGTGCCTCGCGTTGCGCATTGCCTCGGTGATGGCGCGCGACGAAGGCTGGCTCGCCGAGCACATGCTGATTCTCGGCGTGACCAATCCGCAGGGCGAGAAGACTTACGTCACCGGTGCGTTTCCGTCCGCCTGCGGCAAAACCAATTTCGCCATGCTGGTGCCGCCGAAGGGCTTCGAGGGCTGGAAAGTCACGACCATTGGTGAGGACATTGCCTGGCTCAAACCTGGCAAAGATGGCCGCTTGTACGCGATCAATCCCGAAGCCGGTTATTTCGGCGTCGCCCCCGGCACCAACTACCAGTCAAATCCGAACTGCATGAAGATGGTCGAAGCCGACACGATTTTCACCAACGTGGCCGAAACGCCCGATGGCGATGTGTGGTGGGAAGGCATGACCGACACGCCGCCGGCCAAATTGACTGATTGGCAGGGCAAGGAATGGACTCCCGAAATCGGGAAAAATGAGGGCAGGCCCGCCGCCCACGCCAACTCGCGCTTTACGGTTTCCGCTACGCGCTGCCCCTCACTCGACCCGCAGTGGGACGACCCGAACGGCGTGCCGATTTCGGCCTTTATGTTCGGTGGCCGCCGCTCGGATACCGCCCCTCTGGTGGTTGAGTCGACCAATTGGGAAGACGGCGTTTACAAAGCCGCGACCTTGGGTTCCGAGACGACGGCGGCGATTGCCGGCAAGCAGGGCGTGGTACGCCGCGACCCGATGGCGATGATTGCCTTTGTCGGCTACAACATGGGCGATTACTTCAAGCACTGGCTCAAAATGGGCAAGTCGCTGGGCCACGCGCCGAAGATTTTTCTGGTCAACTGGTTCCGCAAAGACGCCGCCGGCAAGTTTGTCTGGCCTGGCTTTGGCGAAAACATGCGCGTGTTGCAATGGGTGGTCGGGCGCTGCCCGGGAGCCGCCACACCGGCACACGCCAGCCAAACGCAACTCGGCTTCACACCCGACTACGCAGATTTGAACTGGCAGGGCGTCGATTTTGCTGCGGACAAATTTGCCAGCGTGACCTCGGTAG
This sequence comes from Burkholderiales bacterium, assembly GCA_043775155.1. Taxonomy (GTDB): domain Bacteria; phylum Pseudomonadota; class Gammaproteobacteria; order Burkholderiales; family JAEUOS01; genus CANJDH01. Next base: position 14,459 of record JAYVSR010000061.1, read on the forward strand.
ATCAGGCGCACTGGCAAGCTGAACTGAAGATGCATGATGAATTATTCAAGAAGCTCGAAGGCTTTGTGCCGGCTGAGCTGCTTGAAAGCAGGCGGGTGTTGGAGACAAAACTGGCGGCGTAAGACTACCGGCGTTCAAAAGCAATATATTCAGGAACACAAAAGCAAGAAACCAAAAGGCCACTCGGAAGAGTGGCCTTTTCCATCCCGGTGCCAGCAGTTGAAGCTGCCAGACCAATCTAGTTTGGACAGGAGTCTGGTGAACCCGCATACTTGCACCTGCGGCGCCCGATTGCGTGTTGTTGGTTTCACGTGAAACAACTTGGTGCCGGAGCACGCATCCAAGAACCTAAAAACCCGGGAGAAGAAATGAAACAAAGCCTCATCGCCGCAACGCTGTTCGCGCCACTGATTACGCTCGGAACGCCGGCAGCCGTCGCCCAAATCGCCGTCTCGGCCAACGACGGCAAAGTCCGCCTCGAAAACGGCATCGTCAAAATTGTGCCGAACAACCCGGATACCGTCGCGATCATCGACCTGAAAGCCAAGCCACCCAAGCTGTTGTACGAAATCGAAGCGCCCACTTCCATCGTCGGCCCGCCGACTTCGGCAGCGGTGACGCCGGATGGCAGCATCGCCC
>JAYVSR010000062.1:0-8382 GCA_043775155.1 Burkholderiales bacterium
CGGCCGCCATATCCGACACTTTTGAGCCCGAAATGCCGGAGACGATGAACAGGGAGCCGAGCAGCACGTAAGACATGCCGGCCTTGACGTGGCCGATCAGGGAGGCGAGAAAGTCAATGATCGCCTTGCCCATACCGGTGGCGTCCAACACGCAGCCCAACAGCACGAACACCGGCACCGACACCAGCACCAAGCTCGACATGCCTTCGTCCATCCGGTTCACCATCACCTCGGGCGGGATGATGGTGCCGAAGCCGAGAAAGCACAGCGTGCCGATGCCGAAGCAAAACGCAATCGGCACGCCGGCAACGAGGCTGGCAGCGACGAAGCCGATCAGGAAGATCGGGATGTTGATGTTGCCCGCTTTGACCAACGTGGGGGAGAGAAACCAGCAGGCACCACCAATCGCACCGATGAGCAGCGTGCCGAGGACGATGTCGCGCAGACTCGATACCGCCCAGACATGGCGCAGCACCAGCAAGAACATGAGTGCGATGCCGGTGCTGATGGCGGCGACGCGATAGCCGTTCGGCATGTCGAGCGCAGCGGTGCGGATCATGAACTCCGACTCGACGTATTGCACCGACGGCCACATCAAAAACCCGAGGAACGCGGCGACGACGAGGAGCGCGAAGGTCTGCACAAACTTTTGTTTGACTGACGCCAGCATCTCGACGAAAACATTGAGGCGCAGATGCTCATTGCGATCAATCGCCAGCACTGCGCCGAGCATCGCCACCCACAAAAATGACAGCGAAATAATTTCGTCGATCCAGACGATGGGATACGAAAACACGTAGCGTGACAGCACGCCGACCAGCAACAGCGCCACGATCACGGCGACCAGCGCGGCGCAGATGATTTCGATTGGCAAGACCAGAGCGGAGCCGGGTTTGGGCGCGGTGTCGTTCTCGTTGGTGAGGGTACCGTGAACGGCGGCGGCGTCTGGGGGATGGTTGACTTGGGTGGTCATGATGAGCGAGATGAATTGAGCGGACGGATAGTACCTGCGAACCGGGTTTGCGTCTTGGCACCACGCCAGACTGCTGCCGTATAGCTAAAACCCTTGGTGGGAGCGGTTCTTGGACGTCTATCCCGGTTTTGACCGGCAGTCGTTAAAATGCCACACGAAGGAGACGCAATCCATGCAACCCCAGATACAAACCGCCGAGGCGGACTCAAACAAAGCAGCCACACCCGCGATGAAAATCACGCCAACCGGCCAGACGCTCGGCGCGACCCTGGAAGGACTCGATCTCGCGCGTAGCTTGAATGCTGCGGAGCTCGGCAGCGTGATGCAGTCCCTCGGCCAATACGGCGTGCTGCGATTCCCCAACCAGCAACTGAGCGCCGCGCAACTCAAAGCCTTCAGCGCGCAACTGGGTGATCTCGAAATCAATGTCGCCAGCGCGTATCAGGAACCCGGTCTGCCGGAGGTGATGATCCTCTCCAACATTACCGAGAACGGCAAACCCATCGGCCTGTCGGACGCCGGGCAGGACTGGCACACCGATATGTCGTACAGCCGCCAGATTGCGTTTGCCAATGTGCTCTTCGCGCTCAAGGTGCCGCGCCGCGATGGCCGACCGCTGGGCAGCACGTCGTTTTGCAACATGCACGCGGCTTACGATGAGTTGCCTGATGATTTGAAGACCAAGCTCGATGGCATGACCGTGCTGCATGACTTCGCCAAGTTTTGGGACAAGATGCGCCAGCGTGAAGGTAGCCATCGCAAACCGCTCACTGATGCGCAGCGCCAGGCCAAGCCGCCGGTGTCGCACCCGATTTTCCTCACTCATCCGCTCACCGGGCGCAAGGTGCTCTACGCCAACCCTGGTTACTCGATGCGCATCAATGAGTTGCCGCAGGCTGAGAGCGATGAGATATTGGAATTTTTGTTCGCGCATCAAACGCAGGCGAAGTACCAGTACACGTTTGAGTGGACCGAGGGCGATCTACTCGTGTGGGAAGATTTCGGCACGATTCACAATGCGGTCGCCGACTACGAGCTCCACGAACCGCGCCTGATCAAGCGCTGCCAGGTGATGGCAACGCGATTTTTTAATAACGGAGAACCCTGATGAAAAAACTTTTTGTGCGCGCTGCCTGCTCGGCGTTGATGACCACCGCCGCATTCACTGCGGCACTCACAGCGGGATTCACCGTCGGATTGACCAGCAGCAGCGCCCACGCGCAAACCTATCCAACCAAACCGGTGAAGTTCGTCGTCGGCTTCGCCGCCGGCGGGCCGACCGATGTGATCGCCCGCGTGATGGCGCAAGACATGACGCAGACGCTGGGTCAAAGCGTGATCGTCGAGAATCGCCCCGGCGCCAACGCCATCGTCGCCACCGAAGCGGTGGCGAAATCGCCTGCCGACGGCTACACCCTGCTGTTCTCCTCGCTCTCCTTGCTGGTCAATCACGCCCTGGTCGATAGCAAAGTGGCTTACGACCCATTCAAAGACTTCGCGCCGGTGAGCAACGCTGCCGCTCTGCCGATGGTGATCGTCACCAGCCCGCAGTCGCCGTTCAACAGCATGCAGGAGATGATCGCGCTGGCGAAAGCGAAAAAAGGCGAACTCAGCTACGGCACCTCGGGCCATGCCGGCTCATCGCACCTGGCGGGCGCGATGTTGGAGCACGCCACCAGCACGCAGATGATCAACGTGCCGTTCAAGGGCAACGGCCCGGCGCTAACCGAAGTGATGTCCGGGCGCGTCTCGTTCATGTTCTACCCGGCAGTCGGCATCGCCGAGCAAGTCGCAGCCAAGCGCTTGAAGGTACTGGCAGTCGGCACCGCGCAGCCGCACCCGGATTTTCCCGGTGTGCCGACGTTGACCAGCATGGGCATGAAAGAAATGGAAGCCACCGCCCCCTGGGTCGGCGTGCTCGCGCCCGCTGGCACACCAGCGGCGATCGTCAATCGGCTGTCTGAAGAGATGCGCAAGTCCGCCGCCAAACCGGAGACGCGCGAGCGGATGCGCCAGCTCGGCGCAGTGATCATCGCGGATACGCCGGCCGAGTTCGCGGCGTTTTTGAAGAAAGATTACGAGCGCTGGACGCAGGTGATCAAAGCGTCGGGAGTGAAGGCGCAGTGAACTCAAGCAACCAAGGCAACCCAGGCAACACCGGCGCCGGCCGCATCGTTGATCAAAAAGTATTTGACGAAGTCCGCAACTTTTACGCTGCCGGCCTTAATTACCGCGCGCACATCGAGTGGTCAAACGGGCGTGCCAACCCCGGGGCCAACCCCGGCGGTGCTGCCGGCTACAAAGTGCCCACGCAAGCCGACATCGGCTACCGCTCCACCAATGCCTTGATCGCCCATGGCGAAGACATCGTCATCCCCTTTGACGCAACCGACCAGATCGAATACGAAGGCGAATTGGTTGCCGTGATTGGCCGCAAAGCGAAAAACCTCACCGAAGCCAACGCCCTCGACTGCGTAGCCGGCTACACCCTCGGCAACGACGTCAGCGAACGCAGTTGGCAAAAGAGCGACCGCACCCTATGGCGCGCGAAGAACACCGACACCTTCAAACCAATGGGCCCGGTGATCGTCAGTGGCATTGACCCGATGAACCAGCGGATCGATGTGCGCATTAACGGCAGCACGGTGTCGAGCTACAACACGCGCGGCATGCTGTTTGGCGTCGCGCATTATCTGGCGCGGATGTCGCAATACCTCACGCTGCATCCGGGTGACGTGGTGTGGTTCGCCTGCGATGGGCCGACGCTGCCGGCGTTGAAGCACGGTGATTTGGTTGAAGTGGTGTGTGAGGCGATTGGCGTGCTGGGCAATCGCGTGACGCGCGCGGCTGGATAGGGAATGTTGGCTGAAACCGTTGGTGGGAGCGGCTCTTAGGCCCGCACTCAACTTGAGCTAGTGCCAGGCTGGGTCTCCAGCCAGCGTTGCCCAAAAGAGGTCAGTCGGTGCCGCTGACTTCGGCTGTTGGGTTTTCCTGGCCGGGTCATTTCCCCCTCCATTCGCGACAGCAGCATTTCGACTTGCGGGGTGACTTGCGGGGTAACTTGCGGGGTGACTTGCACGGTGTCTGCTGGAGCGGCAAGCGCCAGCGGATGGCGTGGCAAACGGATCACGAATGAGAGACGTTCGTCGTCCGTCTCGAACAGTGGCGCGGGCGATCCGTTAGCTGCCATTTCCTTCAGAATGCAAATACGTTACTCGCCCCGCCCCGCCGCCAGCGCCAGAAAAACACCCACCACCAGCGCGCACGCGCCAAACGCGGCAAACGTCGGCAAGTAGCTGCCGGTTGCGGTCACCAGCAGGGCGCCCAGGGAAGGCATGATCAGCACGCCGCTGAACATCGCCGCCGAACCCAAACCGGTAGCCTCGGTGCGCTGCGCCCCGCCCAAACGCGCGAACTCGGCGTAAGAAAGCCCGGTGCTGCCGTTGGCCGACGCCCCGGCAATCGCGCTCACCAGAAACACCCACTCTACCGGCCATTGTGCGTTGTAGAAACCGGCCGCGATGGAGGCTGCGCCCATCACGCAACCGAGCGCGGCGAGCAGCACACGCGCGCTGCCAATCCGGTCGGCAAGCCAGCCCCACAGCGGGCGGCTGATGACGCCGGTAATCTGATAAATCGCCAGCGCCTGGGCGGCGGCGATCAAACCGAATCCTGCTTTGCCGGTCAACTGCACGGTGGTAAAGGCGACGAAGCACAACTGCACGCCTTGGAACACAAAGCTCGCGAGCGTGAGGCGGCGGAGTTCGGCACTGGAGGCCAGAAGCTGCTTGATCTGCGCCAGCCCGCCGCTGCGCGCAGGCGTCGGGGCGGCCGATACGACCGTCGCGACCGTCGCGACCGATGGCGCGTCCAACAGTGTCTGATCGCGCTGTAATTGGTCGTGCCTTGGCTTATCCCGCAGTGGCCTGTCGTCCCGCAGTGGTTTATCCCATTGCCGGCGCGGCCACTCCAGCACCACCAGCAACACCAGCACCGGCCCGGCCAACAGGAGCAACGCAGTCTGCCAACCCAAGCGCAACGCCAGCGGCGGCAACAGCAAGGCCGCCAGCACACCGCCCAGCGGCACGCTGATCTGGCGAATCGATAGCACCAGGTTGAGCATTGCCAGCGGCGTGCGTGGCACCAGCAAGTGGGCGCTCACCGGCGCGGTAGCGCCGTACGCCGTGCCCAACACAATCGCACCGAGTGCCAGCGTGACCGGATGCCCACTGGCGCAAATGAGCAGCATGGCAATCGCTGCCAGCAGCACCAGTTGGTTCACGCGCACCGCGCCAAAGCGATGAATCAGATCAGCGGCCAGCAACGAGGAGACAATGCCGGTGCCGTATACGAGCGAAACAAAGTAGCCGCTAAGCGCCCCGTCAATCCGCAAATCCTGCGCGATCACCGGGGCCAGCGCGGGCACGGAGAACGCCGCCATGGTGGCCAGCGTCTGCATCGCCATCGTCATGGCGAGCGGCCAGAGCGGAAACGCAACGGCACTGGCGATGGCGCGGGATGGCTGCATGCGCGTCTAGCTGATGGCGGGGTCAGTGAGCCGACGAATCGTCAGGGCGCAGCGTTGTTCAATCACGGCATTGATTTGCTCGACCACGGGATTCCCGGCAAACACGTGTTCGGGGGAGGATTGGAGCTTCTGCGCAGTGGCTGGCAGCAACTTTGCCCACTCCAGAATGCGCCGTTTGGCCTGCGCCTTGGTGAGACCGACGCCTTCGGAAAACTGCTCCCAGTGCCTGGCCTGAACTTCGCTGAACTTGTACTTGCTGCCGATTTTCATCGCCATCTTTGGCGTCAATGTTGGATACACCGCCGTCGACAGCGTGTCGTAGAAGGGTGCCAGAACGGGTGACTTTCCGGAGTACAGCAGCGAGAAATTCTTGGCGTGCGCATCATGATTGCCGATCAGTGCATTGAAAATCACGCAGTCGAGCAAGCGCAGTACTTGCGGCGCACTCGGGCGCGTGGCACGGCGTACCAATTCGAAGCACTGCGCCAGATCCGGCCCACCTTCGTTCTGGTATTTCATTTCAGGCACCACGCCAAGCGCCTGGCAAAAATCCTCTTGATGAAGACGTCGCCGGTCCCCCTCCCCCTTGGTATCGGTCAGACGGTCGTACCGCTCAACGAGCAGGAACGAGCGATCCAAAACGCGATGAACTTTTGATTTTGCCGGCTTGAGCTGCATCGCCTCAGCCAACGCCATGCAAAACCCTTCGTTGATCACGCTGCCTTCAACCGTGCGAATCGCGGGCTTCAGAATGTGGGAACTGGGGGTGCCGTTGCGGGGCAGACCAATGCGGACACCATCGAACACCACCGGCAGTTTGTCCTGCGCCCCCGCCAAAGAAAGCCGCAATCCGTCTTTGCCTGCCAACATGGGGCGACGCGGCAATTCATCGAGGATGGCAACGACTTCCTGGTCGCGCAGCCATTGAACGTCATCGTTGCGGGCAGGCACAGGCAAAACCTGTCCCGGCTCAAGGAACGTCACCGCCCCGGCGCATTCGCCACCAATGTGGTCCAAGAGCGCAAAGTCGTTCTGGTGAGAAACCTGGAACTGCTGCGCGATCAGGCGGCGCATCTGCCCCTCAGGCAGCAGACCAGCAAAGAAGGGGCGCGTTTTACGATCGTCGAACGGCTCCGCTTGCAGCGGCAACGAAGCGGACAAGGCGACGGCGTCTGGACGCGAGAGCCAATCAGGCGCGTAGAAAAAATTCAGACGGCCATCGACCAAGGCCAGAGTACCGGCATGCTCAGCAAAAAGCCAGACCTCCAGCTCATGCGTCATCGTCAAGTACCTTTGTGCTGAGCGTCGGCTGCACCCGACGGCAATCCACCCAACTGAATTTCTCCCCCCAGTGCATCAATCACCCGCAGTACGTTTTCCAGTCGCAGGGTAGGCTTGCCCGCTTCAAGGTCGACGATGAAGCGCACACCAACCCCGGCCGCGAGGGCCAACCTGGGTTGTGTCAGCCCGAGTTGCTTGCGCGCAGCGCGAAGTGCATGCCCAAGTTGTTGAGGTGATCGAATGGAGATCATGACTTCAAGTTTCCCGTTCGGGAAATTATCTACCACCACAGGTCTCTGCGCAAGAAGTATTTCCCGATCGGGAATATTGCGGACACTTGAGCCATGTGTTGACGACATCTTTCCCGATCGGGAGTGAAACCTTCAATTTGATTCGCAACAACTAACGATGTCTCGGCGCGCTCAAAGTCCAAGTGCGACGTTTTTCGTGGAAAAGTGTTGGGTGGCAATGCCAGCGCGGATCGAGCGAGAGTGTCGAGCACGCGAATGGCGACGGGAGCTTAACCGAAGCTCCCGTGCGTAAAACTTTAGCTGCGAGGTGATGTCCGGGTTTAGCCGGACGCCGCCTTGAATGCCGCCTGTACCGCACGCACCATCGACGGATGCAAGGTGCCAAGTTGGGGAATTTGCCCGTGCGGCGCAGTTGGCGGCACCGAAAACCATTCAGTCGAGAACGGCAATTCGAGGATTTGACGCAAGTCAAATTTGGTATCGAAGGTCAAGTTGGCGGACTCATACGCGGCCGGATGATTAATACGCGAAATGGCGAACTCCCCTCGATACAAAGAAGTGACGCGCTGGCTGGTGCCATATGCCACTTGCACGGTGAACTGCGGCTCATCATCATCGAACACCTGCACCACCAGCGCTGGCCGCGGCTTGGGATGCGTGCTGACGCCATCGGGGAAGTGGCACCAGACAATCTCGCCCGCCGCCGGTTCAGGCCACCACTTGACACTTGCGCCCGAAGGCCTGTCACCGGGTGCCATGCGCGTCACCGCGCCGGTTTGATGTCAAACAACGAAGACCGCACCGAGCGCTTTTTTGCCGCCGGCGCGAGCTTTTTGATCTGCCGCACCTGCGCCGCAGTCAGCGGTCCGTCGTCCGGCTCATACTGCGGCAGTACCTTTACCGCAAGCTGCCGCAACGCCAGATGAATCGCCTGGGTTTCATCGACTCCCAATTGTTCGGCCAGTCGCTTGGCGGTTTGGCGGGTGACGCCAGTGGCGCTGTCGGTGCTGCGATAGCGAAACGGGATTTGCGTTGAAAGGGCGGCGGCGGGCATCATGACCTCCAAAATAATTGATATCTTGAAGATATCTTGATTGCAGAGAAAAGTCAACGGCTTGGACGGCATCTGTTGACTGAGCCGCAAGTTCCAACAAAAAAAAACGCCACCCCGAAGGGTGGCAATTGAGTTGGTGGGCCGGCGTCTATTGAATTCCAGTCTCATAGAGACGAATTAAATATATAGTTGCCCCCAGTAGTGTCCGGTCAATGAAGCATGGCGGCAACGAAGAACGGGTATCCATGCGGGTTTGCGGGCGATTTTATTTGGTGCCGATTTGAAACGCGAAATG
>JAYVSR010000063.1:0-11896 GCA_043775155.1 Burkholderiales bacterium
CGCTCGAAACCGTTGGCAGACAACAGGCTTGGCGTGCCACCACCAAAAAAAATCGAATGGACGCGGCGGCCCCAGATCAGTGGCAGGGACAGTTCGAGGTCGCTGACCAGCGCGTTGATGTAACGCGTCTCGGGAATCGCTTCACCACCGCGCGTGGTGTGCGAATTGAAATCGCAGTACGGGCATTTCTTTACACACCACGGGAAATGCACATACAGCGAGAGCGGCGGCAGACTGGCAAGTGTGATGCTGCCCGGTTGCGTGTGCGCGCTGACGGTATCGAGCGGCGCGCGCCGCGTTTCCGGCGCGCGTTGTGCCTCTTGTGGTGCGCCGTGTTTTGTGTGAGGGTTGGGGGCGTCCGCCGCACCAACCGACTTGATCGGAATCACCACTGTTCTTTGAGCAGCGCAGCGAGCCGCCGCAGCGCTATGCCGCGGTGGCTGACCCGATTTTTTTCGCGCGGATCAAGTTCGGCGGCGGTCTGGTTGAAGTCGGGCAATAAAAAGTAAGGGTCGTAGCCGAAGCCGTTTTCACCGCGCGGTGCGGCGACGACTTGCCCGGCCCAACGGCCTTCGGCAATCAGCGGTTGCGGATCATCGGCGTGCCGCACCAGGACGAGGACGGCGAAGTAATAGGCTGAGTGATCGGCTTCGTCCTTCAATGCGGCAATCAGTTTGGCGTTGTTGCGGTGGTCTGATTTTGGCTCGCCGGCATAGCGGGCGGAGTGGACTCCGGGTGCGCCGCCGAGTGCGGCAACGCAAATGCCGGAATCGTCCGCGAGGGCGGGCAGGCCGGTGTGCAGCGCGGCATTGCGGGCCTTGGCGAGTGCGTTCTCGACGAAGGTCGGATGTGGTTCCGGGGCTTCGGGAACGTTGAATGTTGATTGCGGCACGCCGGTGAAGCCGAGCGGGGCGAGGATGGCTTCGATCTCGCGCAGCTTGCCGGCGTTGCCTGAGGCGATGACGATTTCTTTCACGTTGTTTTGCGTGCGATGGCGGGCGAATGGGGGCTACGGCGGATTGTGGCGGGCTACTATGGCGTCAGTGACCGGCCAAGGCTTGTTTCTGCAACACGATTAATTCCCCGATACCGTCACTGGCGAGTTTGAGCAGCTGATCCATTTCAGCGCGGCTGAACGGTGCGCCTTCCGCGGTGCCTTGTACCTCGACAAAGCCTCCTGCGCCAGTCATGACGACATTCATGTCGGTGTCGCAGGCGGAGTCTTCGGGATAGTCGAGGTCGAGTACCGGCACGCCCTGGTAGATGCCGACCGAGACCGCAGCGACGTGGTCGCGCAGGGGGCTGGCGCTGAGCGCGCCGCGCCGGATCAAGCCGGTGATCGCATCCTGCACGGCGACCCAGGCACCCGTGATACTGGCGGTACGGGTGCCGCCATCAGCCTGGATCACATCGCAGTCGATCTGGATCGTGCGCTCGCCCAGAGCGTTGAGATCCGTCACGGCGCGGAGTGAGCGGCCAATCAGGCGCTGGATTTCCTGGGTGCGGCCAGATTGCTTGCCGCGCGCGGCTTCGCGGTCGCCGCGGGTATGCGTGGCACGCGGCAGCATGCCGTACTCGGCGGTGAGCCAGCCTTGGCCCCGGCCCTTCAAAAAGCCCGGAACGCGGTCTTCGACGCTGGCAGTGCAAATTACCTTGGTGTCGCCGAACTCAATCAGCACCGAGCCTTCGGCGTGCTTGGTGTAGCCGCGTGTAATGGTGACGGGCCGCAGTTGAGTGGCAGAGCGGTTACTTGGACGTTGCATGTTGATTCCCCCAGAGGAGCGTACTTCAAATTGAATCTTCGTTTGGAGCGTGGTGTCGGTTACACAATCAGACGTGAGAGATACAGACCGATGAAGCAGCGGCGCAATGCCCTGGCGCATGAAACAAAAAGCCCCGCCGAAGCGGGGCTTTTTGTTTAGGGTGAAGCGATTAGTTCGGGCGGGTGCCGACGACTTCGATTTCCACGCGGCGGTTCTTGGCGCGGCCTTCGTTGGTCTTGTTGTCCGCGACCGGCTGCTTCTTGCCTTTGCCTTCGGTGTAGATACGATTTGGCTCGATGCCTTTGGTCACGAGATAAGCTTTAACTGCCTCAGCGCGCTTGACCGACAGCTTCTGGTTGTACGGGTCGCCGCCAATCGAGTCAGTGTGGCCGACAGCGATGATGACTTCGAGCGTGATGCCCTTGAGCTTGCCAGTCAGATCGTCAAGCTTGGCTTTGGCTTCGGGCTTCAGAACGGCTTTGTTGAAGTCGAAGAAAGCGTCAGCTGCGAAGGTGACTTTTTGTGCGACCACGGCTGGGGGAGCAGGTTTTGCAGCGGGTGCCGCAGCAGGCGCAGGAGCCGGAGCAGGAGCAGCAGCCGGAGCAGGCGGGGGAGCCGGACGGCAAGCCGCGCCAACGATGTCAGCATCGCACTCGCAGTTCGCGGTGGCCGGGGTCCAGTAGCTAGTACGCCAGCACAGGTTGCCAATTTTTGGGTCGCCGAAATTGGAGTTGCGCACGATCACGCCGCGCGGGTCTTGCACATAGCTATCTTTGCTTTGCTGAGCGAACAGAGCGGATGACGCAGTGATGCCAACGGCTGCCAGCAACACGCCCAATTTGGTGGAAAGTTTCATTTTTCTCCTCTTTGCGAATAGTGAATCAAACTGAATAATACCAAAACCCGGATTGTAAACCTTTGAGTGACATGCACGAAGACCAATGACAGCATATCTGAGCAGGTAAATCAAAGGCTCCAAACCCGCTATTTAATGCGATTTTGCCACACTAGGACTGCGCTTTCCAACTCCTGTTTTTCGATGGTGGTTAATTGTTGCTTTTTAACAACGCGTTTTCCCGCTACCCAGACATCACTGACGTCACTGCGCTCCGCTGTGTAAACCAGGTGCGATACCGCATCGTATACCGGTTGCAGCTCAAGCCGACTCAAGTCTACTGCGGTCAGATCAGCCCATTTGCCGGTGCTGATCGAGCCGGTTTGCGTTTCAATACCGAGCGCGCGCGCGCCGTTGAGTGTGGCGGCGCGCAGCGCGGCGTGTGCGGGCAGCGCGCCGGCGTTACCCGACGAACCCTTGGCCAGCAGCGCCGCCAGACGCATCTCGGCAAACATGTCGAGCCGGTTGTTTGATGCTGCGCCGTCGGTGCCGATGCCGACGTTCACGCCGGCTGCTTGCAACGCCGCCACCGGACACAAGCCGCTTGCCAGTTTGAGGTTCGACGCCGGGCAGTGGGCGACCGAGGCGCCATGCGCCGCCAGGAGGGCGATTTCGTCCGCGTTTAAATGAACGGCATGCACGGCGATCAACTGCGGTCCGATCAGACCGAGGCGGTTGAGACGCGCCAGCGGCCGCTCACCGGTCTTCGCCAATTCACCTGCAATTTCGTCCGCTGTTTCGTGTACGTGAATATGCACTGGCAGGCCGAGCTCTTCGGAATATCCGGCGATGCGCGTGAAGGTGGCGTCGCTCACCGTGTAAGGCGCATGCGGCGCTAGGCAAAACGACAGCAAGTCTTCGTGACGCAAGCGGTCACGCAGGTCGAGCCCCTTGCTCAAATATTCATCCGCATCGCGAGCATAGGCCGTGGGGAACTCAATCGCGATCAACCCGAGTGCTGTGCGCATCCCTGCCGCGAGCGCTGCTTCGGCCGCCGCTTCGGGGAAAAAATACATTTCATTCATGCAGGTGACGCCGCCGCGCAACATCTCGGCACAGGCGAGTTGGGTGCCGGTGCGCACGAACCCGGCCGACACGTGCTTGGCTTCGGCCGGCCAAATGTGATCGTTGAGCCAGCGCATCAGCGGCAGATCATCTGCGAGACCGCGCATCAGCGTCATCGCTGCGTGGGTGTGTAGATTGATCAAGCCGGGGATCAGCACATGATCATCCAGACGCACGCGCTCAGCGGGAGTGAAGCGCTGCGCCGCCTCCGCCGTGGGCAACACCGCCACGATCTTTCCCGCCTGCACGGCAACGCTGTGCCGGTCCAGCACCGTGTTCGCGGGCTCAACTGGCACGACCCAGTGTGCGTCGATCAGGAGGTCAATGGTTTCCATCGGTTCGGACGATGATTTGTGTGGACGCCGGCCTCAGACGCCGGCCTTATTTGGCGCGGCCTTGCACCTCAACCTCAACGCGCCGGTTTGGCCCCAGACACTCGATCAGGGCCGGGCGCGCGAGTTTGTCGTCGCAGGCTTTGACCGGATTGTCCTTGCCCGCGCCGGCGGTTTGCGCGATGGGAACCTGCCTGGATTTCAAGTAAGCCGCCACCGCATCGGCTCGCGCTTCGGAAAGCTTCCGGTTGTAGGAAGCCGAACCCAAACGGTCCGTGTGGCCGGTCACTTTCACCAACGGGTACGCAACGCAACCTGCTGCTCGCGCGGCGATCGCATCGAGCTTGACGCGTGCGCCAGCGCGCAGTTGTGACTTGTTGAATTCGAACGTGCCGTCAGCGTCAAGCGTCTCGGTAAAGTCGCATTTGCGCGGGGCTGGGGGCGCTGGTTTGACGCGAATGACGGCAGCGGGCGCTATCTGGGCGGGCGCGGCGGCAGGCGCGGGTTTGGGCACGGGCGCGGGACGCGGCGAGATATCTGGATCGCATTCCGAAATCGCCAGAGCCGGCGTCCAGTAGCCGGTGCGCCAGCAGAGGTTCCCAATTTTCGCATCGCCAAAGCCGGTGTTGCGCACTACCACGCCGCGCTGGTCCTGCAAATAGGCGTCCTTGACCGATTGCGCCAGCGCCGTGGCGCTGCAAAGCCACAGCGCGCCTGCCAGTACCGCGCCGGATCCGCCTAAGCTGATCGTGGGTAACGTCGAAATAGAGCGCCAAGACATGCGTTTTCCCCTCTGAAATTGTTGTTATTAATCGATTCCGAACGCTGCAAAAAATCAGGCCACAAGGACAAAAGATTAGACCACACATGCCGCTAAACACAGAGCGGCGCATGGTAAAATTTTCTTCTTCGGTTTCATTTTTCCGCTCCGGTTTCGCTGGTGCATTTTTGAAGTGAATTAAGTGACTCTGCCTGCCGCTCCCGCTTCCCCGTTCGCCCGCGAAACCCTGCCGATTAGTCTCGAAGACGAGATGCGCCGCTCGTACCTCGATTACGCGATGAGCGTGATCGTTGGGCGGGCGCTGCCCGATGTGCGCGACGGTTTGAAACCCGTGCATCGCCGCGTTCTCTTCGCGATGCACGAGCTCAACAACGACTGGAACCGTGCGTATAAAAAATCCGCGCGTATCGTCGGCGACGTGATCGGTAAGTACCACCCGCACGGCGACACGGCGGTGTACGACACCATCGTCCGGATGGCGCAGCATTTTTCGCTGCGCTACATGCTGGTCGACGGCCAAGGTAACTTCGGCTCGGTGGACGGCGACAACCCGGCGGCGATGCGTTACACCGAAATCCGCATGTCGAAAATCGGCCACGAATTGCTCGTCGATATCGACAAAGAGACGGTTGATTTCGGCCCCAACTACGACGGCAGCGAGAAAGAGCCGCTGATCCTGCCGGCCCGCATTCCCAATTTGTTGATCAACGGTAGCTCGGGTATCGCGGTCGGCATGGCGACCAACATTCCGCCGCACAACCTCACCGATGTGGTCGACGCGTGTTTGCTGCTGTTGAAGCGCCCCGAGACCACGCTCGATGAGTTGATTGAAGTGATCAAGGCACCGGACTTCCCCACTGCCGGCATCATCTATGGCGTCGGCGGTGTGCGCGAGGGTTACCGCACCGGCCGCGGCCGCGTGATCATGCGCGCCAAGGTTCACTTTGAAGACATCGGCAAGGGCGCCAACGCCGGGGACCGCCAGGCCATCATCGTTGACGAGTTGCCCTATCAGGTCAATAAAAAGACCTTGCAGGAGAAGATGGCCGAGCTGGTCAACGATAAAAAAATCGAAGGCATCAGCCACATTCAGGACGAGTCTGACAAAGACGGCATGCGCCTCGTCATCGAGTTGAAGCGCGGCGAAGTACCCGAGGTGGTGCTCAACAATCTCTACAAGCAAACGCAACTGCAAGACACCTTCGGCATGAACATGGTGGCGCTGGTCGATGGTCAGCCCAAGCTGCTCAACCTGTGGCAGATGCTCGACCAGTTCTTGCAGCATCGCCGCGAGGTCGTCACACGCCGTACTGTGTTCGAGTTAAAAAAAGCGCGCGATCGCGGCCATGTGTTGGAAGGCCTGGCGGTTGCGCTGGCGAACATCGACGAATTCATCGCCATCATCAAGGCCGCGCCGACGCCTGCTGTCGCCAAAGATGAATTGATGCGCCGCCCGTGGACCTCGACCGTGGTCGCCGAAATGCTCGCCCGTGCTGCGTCCGATGCGTCGCGCCCCGAAGGAATCTCGCAAGCCTACGGCATGCAAGAAAACGGCTACATGCTGTCCGACACGCAAGCGGCTGAAATCCTGCAAATGCGTCTCGCCCGCCTCACCGGTCTTGAGCAAGACAAGATCGTTGATGAGTACAAAGAGGTGATGGCGGTCATCGCCGACCTGCTCGATATTTTGTCCAAGCCCGAACGCATCACCGCGATCATCGCCGCCGAACTGGCGAAGGTGAAAGATGAATTCGGCGACGCCCGCCGCTCGGCGATCGAGATGAACGCCGAAGACATCAACATCGAAGACCTGATCACCCCGCAAGACATGGTGGTGACGATCTCGCACGCCGGCTACATGAAGTCGCAGCCCTTGGCGGAATACCGAGCGCAAAAACGCGGCGGGCGCGGCAAGCAGGCGGCGCCGACCAAGGAAGATGACTGGATCGACCAGTTGTTCGTCGCCAACACCCACGACACGATTCTGTGTTTCTCCAATCGCGGCCGGATG
The DNA here is from genome assembly GCA_043775155.1 of Burkholderiales bacterium. Taxonomy (GTDB): domain Bacteria; phylum Pseudomonadota; class Gammaproteobacteria; order Burkholderiales; family JAEUOS01; genus CANJDH01. The sequence goes on from JAYVSR010000063.1 coordinate 6,848, forward strand.
TATTGGCTCAAGGTCTACGAAGTGCCGCAAGGCAATCGCACCGGGCGCGGCCGGCCGCTGGTTAATCTGTTCCCGCTTGCCGAGAACGAGAAAATCAATCTCGTGTTGGCGATCAAAGCCTACGTCGAAGACCGCTACGTCTTCATGTCCACCAAGCTGGGTACGGTGAAAAAGACTTCGCTCACCGATTTCTCCAACCCGCGCAAGGCCGGCATCATCGCGGTTGATCTCGACCCCGGCGATTTCCTCATCGGCGCGGCGATCACCGATGGCAAACACGATGTGATGCTGTTCTCCGACTCGGGCAAAGCGGTACGCTTCGACGAGAACGATGTGCGCCCGATGGGCCGCCAGGCGCGCGGCGTGCGCGGCATGCAGCTCGACGAAGGCCAAGCGGTGATCGCCATGCTGGTCGCACCGCAAGAGGGCGAAGTCTCCTCGCAGAGCGTGTTGACCGCGACCGAAAATGGCTACGGCAAACGCTCGCCGATTGCCGAATACACCCGCCACGGTCGTGGCACCAAAGGCATGATCGCGATTCAGCAATCCGAACGCAACGGCAAAGTCGTCGCCGCCACGCTGGTCGCACCGGAAGACGAGCTGATGCTGATCACCACTGGCGGCGTGTTGATCCGTACGCGAGTTGCCGAGGTGCGCGAGATGGGCCGCGCGACGCAAGGTGTCACGCTGATATCGGTCGATGACGGCACCAAGCTTTCGGGCTTGCAGCGCGTGGTCGAGAGCGATGCGGATAACGGCGAGAACGGCCATGGCAACGGCGGTCACGAAAACGGCAGTACGCAAGAGCCGGAGAATGGCTCCCAGAGCGGATCACAGCCGGACGAAGCCTGAAAACCCTTGTCCGCCAACGTTTTCAGCCGAATCGACTTGAGGAATTTCCATGCTACGAGATGATCAGCGCATCGAAAAAATCCGCTTAGTTGAAGTCGGCCCGTTTCTCGACTCAAGCATTGAATTTCCTCAAGCTCCGAGAAGTGATCGCGCTGAATTGCACATTTTTACCGGAGAAAATGGGAGCGGCAAAAGCACCTTGCTGTTCGCGCTAGCGTCGTTATTTGGATTGAATGACCCAGACGCGCATTTTGCGGAAATCAAAAAGCGCTTTCGCTCCAATATGGCTGCCATTTACGCGACGGTTGGTGAAACGTCTGATGTTTATCTCAGCAATTTAGCGAACGAAATTGCGGCACAACAAGGAGGCTTGAAATTTCGTAGTTCGGGTGCCGGGCAGTTGGGCGAGGCATTTTCCAGCTATTGGTTATTCGACAAATCGGAGCAATTTTCAAGAGCAGTCCATCTTCCGAATCAGTGGAAAAGCGAACTATTGTCGTTTTTACCGCTTGCGTATTCGGGCAACCGCGCCTTGTCGAGTTCACACGGAGTGGCGATTAAGGAAGACACTGAATCGCCGCTAAAAAATCACCTGTCGTTTCAATCTTCAGTTTCATCGGATCAAATTTTGCAATGGATTGCGAATGTCGAGGCACAGAGTGCGCTCGCTGCGCGAGATGGGGATCCAGAGGCGGAGAAAGGCTATCGGAAAGCGTTGGTAGCAGTGCAAGCGGCGATTAACGATATTTGTAATTCAGATTATTCATTTGCGCTAATGCGCAGTCCACTTAATGTGGTGTTGAAACAGAATGATGTTTCTTATGAGTTTGACGTTCTGCCGGATGGATTGAAATCCGTCATAAGCTGGATCGCAGACGTGCTGATGCGAATGGACCGGATTCGATGGACGAACCCACATGTGCCACTGCTGGAGCAGCCGCTGATTTTGTTCCTCGACGAAATCGACATTCACCTGCACCCGAAATGGCAGCGCCGCGTGTTGCCGGTGGTGCAAAAGTTGTTCCCCAATGCGCAGATTTTTGTCTCGACACATTCGCCTTTTGTCGTCGGCTCCGTGCGCGACGCGTGGGTCTACAACCTGGACAAGAAGGGCAAGGAAATTGTGGCGGAGCCGGCTGGTGCCGGGCATAGCTACGAAGTGGTGCTTGAGGAAGTGTTCGGCATCACTGAGCATTTCGATATCGAATCGCAACAGCTTCTCGCGCGGCTGAAGGATGAGCGCCGCAAGCTGTTGGAGAGCGCATCTGCGCTGGACAAGACCTACGTCGAAATCGCCAAAAGCTTGGCTGCGCGCAGCGAAGAACTAGACGCGATTGTTTCTGCCGACATCCGGCAAATCGCCAAGCATGGCCGCAAGATTGAGTTGGCGGAGGCGGCGGGTGGATAAGTTCGCGCGCGGCGCTGAGCCGGATTGCCTCGCGAACTCGCGCGCCGAACTGTGCCAAGGTGCCTTCGACGCTGGCGATGTTTGGAATCGCTTTCGCGGCCGGAATTGCTACTACGAGGCACGCCAGACGCTTCTAAACACTTCTCAACAAACGTGCGCATTTTGTGCAGGCTTCGCATTCGCGTTTAGCCCCGCAACTATTGAGCACTTTGAGCCCAAAGCTGGTGAGCATGCAAAGCCCGATGCGGTGCTTGATTGGAGCAACTTGTTTCCTGCGTGCATGCGCTGCCAGCAAGCCAAAGGAGATGGTTATTCTTCGGCGCTACTTAAGCCTGATGACGCCGGTTATTCACCCGTGCGGCACTTTATTGCAAACTACGACGGATCTATAGACGCGGTTCCTGGTGAGGATGGCGAGCGAGCGAATGTCACTATCGACATGTACGATCTGAATCGTGTAGAACTGAAAATATTGCGGAAGCGTGCATTGGAGATTGCTCGCAAGAAGCCCAGCAGCGAGCCGTTTGAAGGTTTTCGTTTTTTCGCCGAATTGCTGTCTTGACGAACATGCGCGTTTTCAACTTCTCCGCCGGCCCGGCCGCGCTCCCCGCGCCGGTGCTGCGCCAGGCCGCCAGCGAGATGCTCGACTGGGGCGGCTCCGGCATGGGCGTGATGGAAATGAGCCATCGCGGCCCCGAATTCATGGGCATTCATGCAGAGGCTGTTTCGCTATTGCGCGAACTCCTCGACGTTCCCGCCAATTACAAAATCCTCTTTATGCAGGGCGGCGGACTCGGCGAGAACGCCATCGTGCCGCTCAACCTGCTCGGCAAGAACAACAAGGCCGATTTTGTTGTCACCGGCTCTTGGTCGAAAAAATCGCTCAAGGAAGCGCAGCGTTACGGCACGATCAATCTTGCCGCCGACGGCGCCACGCTTTCCTCTGAAGGCAAGTACCACGGCATTCCACCCGTCAACACGTGGAAGCTCGATCACAACGCCGCCTACGTGCAAATCTGCACCAACGAGACCATCGACGGCGTCGAATATTTCTTCACGCCTGACACCGGCAACGTGCCCATCGTGGCCGACGCCTCATCGCACCTGATGTCGCGCCCGATGGACATTTCCAGGTACGGCCTCGTCTTCGGCGGCGCGCAAAAAAACATCGGCCCGGCGGGTCTCACCATCGTGATCGTTCGCGAAGATTTGCTCGATCAGGCGCACGCTCTGTGTCCCACTGCGTTCGAGTACAAGACGGTGGCCGAACACGACTCGATGTACAACACGCCGCCGACTTACGGCATTTACATCGCGGGCCTGGTGTTCAAGTGGTTGAAAGCGCAGGGCGGCCTAGCCGGCATCGAAACGCAAAACAGCGCCAAAGCCAAGCTGTTGTACGACTTCATCGACACCAGCGAACTCTACGAAAACCGCGTTGAAAAAACCTCGCGCTCACGCATGAACGTGCCGTTCTACCTGAAAGACGAAGCGCTCAACGCCGCTTTCCTCCTCGGTGCCAAAGCGCGCGGTCTGGTGCAGTTGAAAGGCCACCGCTCGGTCGGCGGCATGCGCGCTTCGATCTACAACGCCATGCCCCTCGAAGGCGTGCAGGCGCTGGTGCGCTACATGCGCGAGTTCGAGCAAGTACAAGAAAAAGTGTCCGCCTAAGAGGGCCGCGATGAGCGATCTCAACAAACTGCGCCTGGAAATCGACCGTCTCGACGACGAGTTGTTGAAGCTACTCAACGCGCGCGCCGAAGTTTCCAAACAGGTGGGCGCGGCCAAGCGCGCTGACGATGCTGCGCAAACCGCAGCAGGTCACACGGTGCCGCCGTCACCGGTGTTTCGCCCCGAACGCGAAGCGCACATCCTGCGCCGCCTGCAAACCGCCAACCCCGGCCCGCTGCCGAACGAGGCGGTGAGCCGCATCTATCACGAGATCATGTCGGCCAGCTCGGCCTTGCAGCGCCCGATCCGCGTCGCTTATCTCGGCCCGGCGGGCACGTTCTCCGAGCAAGCAGTGATCAAGCAATTCGGCCGCTCCTGTACCGCTGTGCCGTGCGCCAACTTCGACGAAGTGTTTCGCCGCACCGAGACCGGCGAGACCGATTTTTCCGTCGTGCCGGTGGAGAACTCGACCGAAGGCGCGATCTCGCGCGCGCTCGATTTGCTGCTCACGACGCCGCTCAAAATCTGCGCCGAGGTAGTGGTGCGCGTGCAGCAGAATTTGATGCGCAAACGTAACGGTATGGACGGCATCACCAAGGTCTACTCCCACGCGCAATCGCTCGCGCAAACGCAAAACTGGCTTAACCGCAATCTGCCCGGCGTCGATCGCGTCACGGTCGAATCAAACGCCGAAGCCGCACGCCTGGCCAGTCTCGACGAAAACACCGCAGCCATCGCCGGCGCCAACGCCGCCGAAAACTACGGCCTCACGATTTTGAGCGCCAACATCGAAGACGACCCGACCAACCGCACCCGCTTCATCGTCGCCGGCCAGTCGGACGCGCAGCGCTCCGGCAAAGACCGCACCTGGCTCGTCATGTCCGCGCCCAACAAGCCCGGTGCAGTTCACGCACTGCTCACGCCCTTCGCCAAGCACGGCGTCTCGATGACCAAACTAGAATCGCGTCCGGCGAAAATCGCCTCGATGCCCGGCTCGTGGGAATACCTGTTCTCCGTCGATATCGAAGGTCACCAGCAGGACACCGTGGTGGCCAAGGCGCTCGATGAATTGAAATCGATTGCGCCGTATTTGAAGATTTTTGGGTCGTTTCCGGTTG
>JAYVSR010000064.1:0-13237 GCA_043775155.1 Burkholderiales bacterium
ACTCGTTGGCTGAGCGCGAGGCCGAGCGCAGTCTGCTCGATCTGTGCGCCGAGCTGGGGGCGGCGGTGATCGTCAATCGCCCATTTGCGGAGGGCGCGCTGTTTGGGCGGGTGCGCGGCAAGCCGGTGCCGGAATGGGCCAGGGACGAGTTCGGGATTACGAGCTGGGCACAGTATTTTTTGAAATGGATTCTTGGGCATTCGGCGGTGACAGTGGTGATCCCCGGCACGCGCAATCCGCAGCACATGACCGACAACCTCGCTGCCGCGCGCGGGCGCCTGCCAAACGTCGCGCAGCGCGAGCGGATGGTTTCGTCATTCACCAACTTGTGACCGAAGCCCGAGTGCGCGCCGCTACAATCCGCCGGTGAAAATCAAGCCGATCAGCTCGCGTGATAACGCGGTTTACAAACACTTGAAGCTGCTGGCGTCGTCGACCCAGGCGCGTAAAAAAGAAGGCTTGTCGGTGCTTGACGGCGCGCACCTGGTCGGCGTGTATCTGGAGAAGCGCGGCGCGCCGGCCTGGCTGGCAGTCAGTGAGTCGGGGATGCGCAAAGCGGAGATCGCGCGCCTCGTTAAATCTGCCGGTGTCGACGTGCAGCAAATGTCTGACGCGCTGTTTCACTCGATCTCGACGGTGGAGCACGAAACGGGTTTGATGGCGGCGATAGAAACGCCTGAAGAACCGCTCCCACCAAGGGTTTCAGAGGATTGCCTGCTGCTGGAGCAGATTCAGGATCCGGGCAATATGGGGAGTTTATTGAGGAGTGCTGCGGCGGCCGGGGTGCGCCGCGTGTTCTGCTCACCGCAGACGGTCTACGCCTGGTCGCCGAAAGTATTGCGTGCTGGGCAGGGTGCGCATTTTTCGTTGACGATTGTGGAAGGCGTCGAACTGGCCCTGGTGATCGGGCGCTTGCAGGTGCCGCTGATCGCGACGTCGTCGCACGCGGCCTCGGCAGTACACGATCTCGACTTGAAGAAGCCGGTTGCCTGGGTGTTTGGCAACGAGGGCGCGGGGGTGTCGCAGCCGGTTCTGGCGGCGGCGCAGCAGCGCGCCATGATTCCGATGCCGGGCGGCGCTGAGTCGCTCAATGTGGCGGCGGCGGCGGCGGTGTGTTTGTTTGAGGCGGTGCGTCAGCGCCGTGCGGGGAGGGCTGGATGAAATCGCTTTATGAAGTGTGCCGCAATGCCGGCCGCAGCATCGCCATCGCAACCCTGCTCGCGGCGGCCGGGTGTGGTGCCATCGGCGCACAGATTTTGACTTCAGCCATCGTCAACGTCGCCCCCGAATTGATGGCTTCCACGATAGGCCAATACGGCGCCCGCACCGAGTTTGCCGATGCGCTGCCGTTTATCAAACAGCGCGACTGGCTCGGCCTGTCGACGCTGGCGCGACAAAAATTGGAGAAGCAACCAGACCGTGGCGAGTGGTGGCAAATTGCCGGTTACGGCCATATGCAGGCGGGCGAAATGCGCATCGCGCGCGACTGCTTTCGCCGCGTCACGCAACTGCTACCTGAAGACGTGGCGGGCTGGAATCTCTACGCGAATACTCTGGCCCAAACGGGTGACAAACCGGGTGCCGCGATGGCGCTCGACAAGGCACTGCAAACCGACCCCACCTCGACGATTGCCTGGGTGTTGTTGGGCGACCTGCACGCGGCTGCCGGGCGGCGCGTCGAGGCTGCCAAGTCATACGAGCGCGCGCTCGACATTGACCGTGCAGATGCCTTCGCTTGGCTGGGAATCGGCCTGATGGCCCGGCGCACTAACGATGCCGAGGCGCTGGCGCGCGCGGTCAAGGCGTTGCGGCAGTTGCATCCGCCGTTTGCCGATGATCTGGAGCAGAAGTAGCCGGACGCGCGCCGACGCTGCAAAACTACCGCCGCGTCTATAACTACCGCCGCGCCAAAACCACCGCCGCGTCTAAAACACGCGTCTAAAACACCCGCCGTTCGATCTTCACTTCTTGCATGATGGTGGTGGCGATTTCTTCAATCGACTTGGTGGTGGTCGAGAGCCAGCGAATCCCTTCGCGCCGCATCAGCGCCTCGGCCTCGCCGACTTCATAGCGGCAATTCTCGAGCGACGCATATTTGCTATTGGCCTTGCGCTCATGGCGAATCTCGGCGAGACGTTGCGGCTCAATCGTCAGGCCGAACAATTTGCCGCGATGCGCCACCAGCGATTTGGGCATTTGCATCCGCTCAAAATCTTCCGGGATCAACGGGTAGTTGGCGCAGCGCAAGCCGAAGGTGAGCGCGAGATAGAGCGAAGTCGGGGTCTTGCCGCTGCGTGACACGCCAACCAGAATCACATCGGCGTCGGCCAGATTTTTATCGGTCTGACCATCGTCGTGCGCGAGGCTGAAATTGATCGCCTCGATCCGGTTCGCGTATTGCTCTTTGTCTTTGGTCGCGCTGTGCGAGCGGCCGATGGTGTGGGCTGACTTGAGGCCCAGCTCTTTTTCCAGCGGCTCGATAAAGGTTTGAAACAAATCGAGCACCAGCGCGTTGGCCTGGCGTACCACGCTACTCGTTTCGTTGTTGACCAGCGTGTTGAAGACGATTGGCTTGAGCTGGTCCGCCAGCGCAGCCGCGTTGATCAGGCGCAAACATTCTTCTGCTTTCTCGACGGAGGTGACAAACGGCATCCGCGTCTGGCGCGTTGGCAGGCCTTCGAACTGGGTCAACAGCGAGTGGCCCAGGGTTTCGGCTGTGATACCGGTGCCGTCCGAGATGAAGAACACCGAGCGCGGCGTGGCGTGACTATTTGGCATGGTGAATGGCGGGCATGGCGTAGTGCTGCGGGATGCCGCAGACGAAGCAGACATGAGAAGATTATCGCTGGTTCCCCCTCGTCTGCTAAAAGCTGCGCCACCTTGTCAAATACTTTCTCCCTGGTCAGTCTCAATCTGCACAAAGGCTTGTCGCCGCTCAACCGCCGGGTCATCGTGCATGAAGTGCGGCGTGAGCTGCATGCACTGGCCCCGGAGCTGGTGTTTTTGCAAGAGGTGCAGGACGAGCACGCGCGCCACGCTGCGCGCTTTGCCGAGTGGCCGCTGGAGGCGCAAAGCCGTTTTCTGGCCGGCGCCTTGTGGCCTGAAGTCCACTATGGCCGCAACGCGGTGTATGAACATGGCCATCATGGCAACGCGATTTTGTCGCGTTTCCCGGTTGAATCGGTCGACAACAACGACATGTCAATGCACCGCTTCGAGAGCCGCGGGCTGCTGCACGTGGTGGTGCGGATCGGCGCGGTGCCGCTGCATTGTCTGTGCATCCATCTCAGCCTGACCCAGCGCGGGCGTACCCGGCAGATCGAATTCATTCTCGACACGCTGGGCAGCCGCGCGCTGGCCGGTGAACCAGTGCTGATCGCCGGTGACTTCAACGATTGGCGCGGGCGGGTAGCAGCGGCGTTTGCTCACGCCGGTTTGCGCGATGCATTCGTCGCCACTGGCACGCGGGCGCCGCGCACTTTTCCGGGTCGCCTGCCGCTGCTGCGTCTGGATCGCATCTATACCCGTGGCCTTGAGGTGCGTGAAGCGCGGGTGCTGCACCACTTGCATCGCCTGTCAGATCACAGCGGCATCATGGCAGTCTTCGCGCTGCCATGACGCCGCGTTGGCGCGACGGCAATCGTATTACCTTGCTCAATTCGGGGCATGAATACATGCCCGCTTTATGCGCCGCCTTCGATCTTGCACGCGTCGAAATTTTTCTCGAAACTTACATCTACGCACACGACGAGGCTGCGTCGCGCGTCACCGCCGCTCTGTGCGCCGCCGCCGGGCGCGGTGTGCGCGTGCATCTCTTGGTCGATGGTTTTGGCGCGCGTGATCTGCCGGAGCAGACCCGCGCTGCGCTCCAGCAGGCGGGCGTGCGCTTGCTGGTTTATCGCAAGCCGGTGCTGTGGCGGCCAGTGCGCGGCTTGCGGCGCATGCACCGCAAGCTGGCAGTGATTGACCACCGCATTGCGTTCGCTGGCGGCATCAACATCATCGACGACTGGAACACGCCGGATGAAGTGCCACCGCGCTTCGACTACGCGATTCGCATTGAGGGGCCGCTGGCGGCGGATGTGCGCGCCAGCACGCGCCACCTCTGGTTCACTACCGCACTGGCGGCGCTGAAGCCGCGCGAAACCAAAGCGCGTGACACCAAGGCGCTTGACACCAAGGCACTTGAGTTGTCGCTGCCGACTGTCGCTGGCACCCAGCGCGCAGCGTTGCTGGTGCGTGACAACCTGTTGCATCGCACCGAGATTGAGGACGCTTATTTGCAGGCGATCAACGCGGCGCAGCAGAGCATCCTGCTCGCCAACAGCTATTTCTTGCCATCGGCGCGCTTCTTTCGCGCCTTGCGCGCGGCGGCGCGGCGCGGCGTGCGCGTGACGATTTTGCTGCAAGGGCCGACCGATCATCCGCTGTTGAAAGTCGCCACGCAGTTTTTGTACCGCCGCCTGATCGGCGCGGGGATTGAAGTCGTCGAGTATCAAAAAAGTTTTTTGCACGCCAAGGTCGGCGTGATTGATGCGCACTGGGCGACAGTGGGTTCGTCGAACATTGATCCGTTCAGCTTGATGCTGGCGCGCGAAGCCAATGTGGTGATTGATGACGCGGTATTCGCTGGTCAATTGCGCGGCGCGCTGGAAGCGGCGATGGCGGCGGGCGGCACGCGCATCGGCGCGGACGCGGTGCAACGCACGCCGCTGCCGACGCGCGTTGCGCAGTGGTTCGCCTACCGGTTTGCGCGGATCAGCGTTGATTTGGTCACGCCGGCCGGCGGGCGGCGGCTGTTTTAGCGCGGCGGCGCAGCCACGCCGCGCGCAGATACAGATTCCAGCCGAGTCGCACCAGACCATAGCCGAACGCCGCGAGCAGTGCCGCCAGCAGGGGCAGGCCGACGAACAGCGGTTTGCCGAGCCCACCAGCCCATTGCGTCACCGACGCCATCGATGCGCTGAGATCGACTGACAGCACCGGCGCGGGCGGCATCACTTGGTTGCCCGGCAGTACCAGGCAGCCGATTTGGTACGCCAGGATGTAGAGCGGGATGATGGTGAACGGGTTGGTATACAGCGTCGTGACGACGGCGACCGGCAGATTGACGCGCAGCTTGATCGCGCACAGCGCCGCGCCCAACATTTGCAACGGGCCGGGGATCAAGCCGCAAAACAGGCCTGCCGCCACGCCGCCGGCGACGCTGCGGCGGTGCAACTGCCACAGCGCTGGGTGCCATAGTGATTCGCCGAGTAGACCGAGTGAGCGGTTCTCGCGCAGCTTGTCGATATCGGGTAGCCAGCGTTTCAGGCGGCGTCGCAGCATGGGGTTTCCGTTTGGTTGAGGGAGTGCAGGAAGGTGAGATTGTGGCAGCTTGTTGCACCGCATGTCGCACTGAATGTTGCTGCGCAGCATGCGAAATCGAAACGGGTAAAATGCCCGGTTATTGATCAGTCTGTGTCACCTTCAGGGGAAATTCATGGCGGTACCGCATGTCGTCGCGTTTGAACAGTTGCGCAACACCGATGTCGGCCGGGTAGGCGGCAAAAACGCCTCGCTGGGCGAGATGATCAGCCAACTGTCGGCGACCGGCGTGCGGGTCCCCGGAGGGTTTGCAACGACGGCTGATGCGTATCGCGATTTTCTCGCGCATCAAGGTCTGGCAGCGCGGATCGAGGCGCGCCTCAAGTCGCTCGATGTGGCTGACGTCAGAGCGCTCGCCGCGGCCGGCAAAGAGATTCGCCAGTGGCTTATCGACCAGCCTTTGCCTGCCGCGCTGGACGCCGCCGTGCGCAGCGCCTACGCCGCGATGGAGCAGCAGTCGGGTGGGCCGATCAGCGTCGCCGTGCGCTCGTCCGCGACCGCCGAAGATTTGCCCGATGCGTCTTTTGCCGGCCAACAAGAAACCTTTTTGAACATCGTCGGCGTCGACAACGTGTTGCACGCGATGCGCGAAGTGTTCGCCTCGCTCTACAACGACCGGGCGATTTCGTATCGGGTCCACAAAGGTTTCACGCATGCCGAGGTGGCGTTGAGCGCTGGCGTGCAGCGCATGGTGCCCTCCGACCAAGGGGCGGCGGGGGTGATGTTCACTCTCGATACCGAATCCGGTTTTCCCGATGTCGTCTTCATCACGTCGAGCTATGGCTTGGGTGAGTGCGTGGTGCAAGGCTCGGTCAACCCGGACGAGTTTTACGTTCACAAGCAGACCCTTGAGATGGGCAAGCCGTCGATCATCCGCCGCACCATTGGCTCGAAGCTGATCAAAATGGTGTTCGGCGACAAGGCTGAAGCCGGTAAATCGACGGTCACGGTAGACGTGACGCACGCCGAGCGCGACAAGTTTTCACTCAACGACGCCGACGTGCTCGAACTCGCGCGCTACGCCTTGATCATCGAGAAGCACTATGGCCGCCCGATGGACATCGAGTGGGGCAAAGACGGCATCGACGGCAAGCTGTACATTTTGCAGGCACGCCCGGAGACGGTGAAGTCGCAGGCGAAAGCAGACAAACAGCAACGCTTTGTGCTCAAAGGTACCGGCGAGATTTTGGTGACCGGCCGGGCGATTGGGCAAAAAATCGGCACCGGCCGCGTCCGCATCGTCGCTGACGCCACCGAGATGGATCAAGTGCAAGCCGGCGATGTGCTGGTGACCGACATGACCGACCCGAATTGGGAGCCGGTGATGCAACGCGCAGCGGCGATTGTCACCAATCGTGGCGGGCGCACCTGTCACGCCGCGATCATCGCGCGTGAGTTGGGTATTCCGGCAGTGGTCGGCTGCGGCGACGCCACCGAGATTTTGAAAGACGGCATGGAAGTCACCGTCTCCTGCGCCGAGGGTGACACCGGCAATATCTATAAAGGCAAGCTGGAAACCGAGATCACCGAGACCGTGCGCGGCACGATGCCGAAGATTCCGGTGAAGATCGGCATGATCATCGGCAATCCGGCGCTGGCGTTCGACTTTGCGCAACTGCCGAACGACGGCGTGGCGCTGGCGCGGCTCGAATTCATTATTAACAGCTACATTGCCGCGCACCCGCGCGCGATTCTTGATTACCCGAAGGTGCCGGATGATCTGCGTAAGGCGATTGACTCGCTGGCGCGCGGCTACGCCAATCCGCGCAGCTTTTTCGTCGAGAAAATGGCCGAAGGTGTCTCGACCATTGCCGCCGCGTTTTGGCCCAAGCCAGTGATCGTGCGGCTGTCCGACTTCAAGTCGAACGAGTACAAAAAACTCATCGGCGGCGCGCTTTATGAGCCGGACGAAGAGAATCCGATGCTCGGCTTCCGGGGTGCAGCGCGCTACATCGCGCCCGATTTCGCCGAGTGCTTCCGGATGGAATGCGAAGCGATGAAAAAAGTCCGCGACGAAATGGGCTTCACCAATGTGGAGATCATGATTCCGTTTGTCCGCACCCTGACCGAATGCGCCAAGGTGATTGATCTGTTGCGCTCGCACGGGCTGGAGCGCGGCAAGGGGGCGCAGACCGCCGACGGCAAAGGCCTGCGCCTGATCATGATGTGCGAGCTGCCGACCAACGTGATTCTCGCCGAGCAATATCTCGAATACTTCGACGGCTTCTCGATTGGCTCGAACGATCTGACGCAGCTCACGCTGGGGTTGGATCGCGACTCCGGCCTCGTCGCCGCCTCGTTCGACGAGCGCGACCCGGCGGTCAAAGCATTGCTCAAGATGGCGATTGCGGCGTGCAGGAAGCAAAACAAATATGTCGGCATTTGTGGGCAAGGGCCGAGTGATTACCCCGATCTCGCTAACTGGCTGCGCGATGAAGGGATCATCGCACTCGGGTTGAATCCGGATACCGTAGTCGATACGTGGAACAAACTGGCGGCGTCGGCGTGATTGGTTTGGCGTGATCGGAGAAATCGACCCAAAACCGCGGCCCCAAACCGTTGGTGCAAGCGCTTTTCCGGCGATTCAGCGAATCACGATCAAATCAAAACCTTTGAGTTTTTTCCAGATTTGTTCGGCCGTCACCACTTTGGCGTGGCGCGCTTTTGCCAGACTCAGGCACGCTCGATCCCCCAACGACAGACCAAGCGTCTTGGTGTGCTGACGCAACAGACCGGTCGCATGTGCATCGGTCTGATCGAACGGCATGACCTCCAGCGCGACCCCTTCCATGACAGTGAGAATCTCGCTTTCGCTCATCCCGCGTTCGTTCAATTTGGCGATCACTTCGGCGTAATTGACTGCGCTGAGCAAGTTGGTGCCTTCGCTCCACAGCTTGGCCACCTGGTCCGCGCCCGGTTCAGCAAAAATCGCCGCCAGCACGGCGGAGCTGTCAAAAACTTTCATTCCCGTGCCGCCGCCCGGCGGCGTTCGCTGAGGAATTCATTGACCACGCTCTCGCCTGGCTTTTTGAAGCGCTGGGCAATTTGCTGCGCGCGTTGCAGCGCCTGGGTGCGGTCAAACAAGCGGATTTCACCTGCCTCGACCTTGAGTGAAAGCAGATCGCCTTCGTTTAACCCCAGGGCGGCGCGCACGTCCGCCGGAATCAATACGCGGCCTTCTTTGGATAGTTTGACGTTATGTGTCTGCATGGCAAAAACCTCTTGAATAGACAAAAATAATTTAATTGCCAGATTGTAAATTAAATGACAAACATCAACAGCGACGTCACTGCAAGCACTCGCCTGGCGCAGGGCGGGTGCTATGATTCGCCCGTGAAAACGTCATCGCTGGATTCAAAAAATAGCCGGAAACCGTTGGTGGGAGCGACTCTTACGGATTTTATCTGGGGCCGCATCGCCCGGCTCCTGCGGATCGTCGGCATCGCTTTGGTTTGCACCTGCGCCGCACCGGGGCTGGCCCAGCCGCGCCCGCCCGGCTCTGCACCCGCCGCCGCGCCGGTCCTTCCACCAGCTACTGCTGCGGCGGTGACTGCCCCACAACCACTCTCCGAAAACGCCCGCGACGTGCTCGCCCGCGTGCGACCGGCGATTGTCCAGATCAAAGGCTTCTTCGGCGCCAATACGGCGCAAGCGTTTCACGGCACCGGCTTTGCCGTCGCGCCGGGCGGCGTGCTGCTGACCAACTATCACGTCGTCGCCGAGCAAGTTCAGTTTCCGGAAAAATACCGCCTCGAGTACTACACCCCCGAAGGCCGCACCGGCAAGATCACCGTGCTGGCTATCGACGTGTTGCACGATCTTGCGGTGGTCAAGGCAGATGGCTTTGCGCCGCCGCCGATGCCGCTCGAAGCCGTGGTGCCGGCCAAGGGCGAGCGCGCTTACTCGATTGGCTTTCCGCTCGATGTCGGCCTGACCATCACCGAAGGCGTGTCGAACGGCCGGGTTGAGGACTCGTTCGATGCGCGCATCCACTACTCCGGTGCGATCAACGGCGGTATGTCGGGCGGCCCGGCGCTCAATGGCGCGGGCAAGGTGATCGGCATCAACGTCTCGGGTTACCGGTTCGAGCAACTCGTGAGCTTTCTCGTGCCCGCTGAACACGCGCAGGCCTTGATCGACAAGGCGCTGAAAGCGCCGTTCAATGGTAGTAGCGGCAGCGGCGGCCGCGATGCGAAAAAAGAAGTCGCCGTGCAGTTGCGCGCGCACGCCACCAAACTATTGCAGGCACTCGACGGCAAGATGGTCACCGAGAACGCCGCCGGCTACGAGTTGCCGGCCAAGCTCAAACCGTTTATCGCCTGCAACGCCGCTGGTGATCCGTCGTCCGATCAACCGGTACAGACCGAGCGCATCAACTGCTCGGCCAAGGCCGGGCTCTACGTGCAGCAAGGGATGTACAGCGGCGACCTCAAGTACTCGCACTATGTGATGACCACCGACAAGCTCGACGCCTGGCGCTTTTCCCAGCGGCTCGCCGCGCTGTCGCAGGCGGCCGGCAGCTTCGGCTCACGCAAGCATGTCGGCCCGTTCGCCTGCAACAACAGCGCGGTGAAGTTGCAGGGGTTTGATGCCAGCCTGCTGGTGTGTACGCGCAGCTATCGCAAGTTTGAAGGCCTGTACGACATCACCGTCCGCGTGGTGAGTTTGAACCAGCCGAAAAAAGGCTTTGCCAGCCACCTCGACATGTACGGCGTTGATTACGACGCCGGCATGGCCTTCGTCAAGCGCTATGTGGAGGCGATGCAATGGAAGCCGTGACGCCGATGGTTTCTGCCGCACCGACCGCCGCACCCGCTGCCCCAGTCGCCGTGCCGCCGCCGCAGATCATCGTCGTCGAAGTACTCGACCATCATGGCCGGGTGCAGCAGCGTCATCGTGTTGCGTTGACCTCAGAGCGCCGCCGCTTCACCGCCGGGCGCAGCGCGGCAGCCGACGTGATGCTCGATGACGCCTATTGCGCACCGCTGCATGCCGGGTTTGACATCACCAGCGATGGCCGCATCCTGATCGAAGACCTGGATTCACTCAATGGCATCGTCGTTGATGGCCGCCGGCTGCATGGCGTCAAGACCCTCGCGCTCTCGGCGGGCGTCGTGCAAATTGGCCGCAGCACCTTGCGCGTGCGGTTCGGCCGCGAGGCTCTCGCGCCGGAACGGCCCGATCACTCCGCCAGCAACGGCCGCAGCATGGCGCAACTGGCGATTGCCGCGCTGGCGTTTTGCGTGTTGTTCGTGATTTACTTCGCCTGGCTCAGTGCGCCGCGTGACTTGGCCACCGCTGCCGCTGGCGCGCTGACGACGACGCTCGCAGCATCAGCCGGCTGGGTCGCGATCTGGGCGCTGTTATCGCGCGTGATGCAAGGCGAGTGGCGGGTCGAAACCCACGCGGCGATTCTGTTTTGTGTCGCCGCCGGCATGTTGATCATCGATTCCTTGCGCGACGTTATCTGGTTCGCCCTGGCCCTGCCGCTGGGCGGGGTGCTCGATCTGTTGCTTGGCATGGTGGCGGTGGCGGTGCTGCTGTATTTTCATCTGACGCACGCGTCGAATCTCAAGCCGCGCACGGCGGCGCTGGGCGCAATATTGCTGCCTGCGTTGATCGGTGGCATCGGTGCTTGGGTGCAAGCCCGCAATCTGGAGCGCAACGTCAACCACATCGCCGTGCGCGAGCAGGTGTATCCGCCCGCGCTGCGCCTGCGTGCGGCCGGCTCGGTGGAGCAATACTTCGCCGCCGGTGCCAAGCTAAAAGAAGAAGCCGACAAAAAGCGCCGCGCGATTCCGGTCGATGACGGTGACGATGCCGGTGAGGAATAGGAATAGGAATACGGCGGAGCCGGAGCTGAGTTTGAGCCGGGTCTGAGCCAAACGGAGCACCGAATCGGCGAGCCAGTTCGCGGCCAGTCATCCGACTGGCAAAAATGGTGCATCTTGAGCGATAATACGTCCCGCACTACAACATCAAACCCGTGGTTCTCCCGGTAAAAAACAGCGTGACGAAGCCTAAATCTCCCCCCGCAGCCCCCGCTACCCCTGTCGTTACCGCTCCCGCAGCACCGGCCACGCCGCTTGTCGCCGGAGAGGACAAGCGTTTTTGCTCCAGTTGTCAGGCGCGCAAACCGTTGATCAAGGGCGGTTTCAAGACCAGCAAAGATGGCCGTCATCGCCGCTGGATCTGCGCCGACTGCTTGGCGAAAAAAATTCCCCGCTAGCAGGGTAAATCGCTAAAACCGTTGGGAGACAACGGTTTCAAGGCGATTGCAACATCGCACGCTGCAACGTCAAAGCTGCAACATCAACGCTGCGGCTTCTTCAGCCGCATTGATGGCCGTATCAGCCCGCAGCGGATCGCGCTGGGCCAGTTTGTGGCGCACGATCAGGTTCGCCAGAGCGATGCGCTGCGCGGCCAGAGCAACGCGCTGGGTGCTTGGGGCGCTTGAGTCAGAATCATCCGCCATCCGCAACTGCGCGGCTTCCCACACCATGTACACCGCCGCGCTGGCGTAATACAGGCCGCTGGCGGCTTGGCGCGCGTGGATCCCGGTAGCCTCAGCGGCAGCGTCGCGGGCGAACGCTTCGGCGCGGTGGCGGGCGTCGCGCAGGGTTTGGCTGGCGTTGGCTTCGGTTTCGAGCGCGTCCAACTCGGCGGACAGGGCGTCGAGCGCGCCTTCGCGGCGGATCGCGCGCAGCACGTCTTGCGCGACGATGTTCGAGGTGCCTTCCCAGATTGAGCCGAGGTGAGCGTCGCGGGTCAGGCGCGCGTCCGACCATTCTTCGATATAGCCGGTGCCACCGCGCATTTCCATCGCGTCGCCAGTGGCGCGGCGAGCGTCGCGGCAGGCGCGGAATTTGAGCAGGGGGGTTAGGATGCGGATGCGTTTTTGCGCGGCGGCGCGGGCTGCGTTGTCGTGGGAACCGTCGACACCATCGGCAATCTGCAACGCCCGCGCGGCAGCGAACATGACGCTGCGCGCCGCCTCGGCCAATAACAAAATTTTGCACAACTGGCGGCGCGCCAGCGGCATCTCGATCACCCGTTTGCCGAAGGCGACGCGATGCTCGGCGACATGGCGCGCTTCGAAATACGCGCGGCGCATCAATCCGGCCGCGCGCATGCCGTTCGACAGGCGCGACATGTTGATCATGTCGGCCATTTGCACAAAGCCCTTGGCCGGGTCGCCGACGAGGTAAGCGTGCGCGCTTTGCAAGGTGATCTCGCCGCTCGCCATCGAGCGCGTGCCGAGCTTGTCTTTCAGGCGCACGATGCGATAGTGGTTCGGCGTGCCGTCGGGCAGGGTGCGCGGGAGCAGAAACAGGCTCAGGCCTTTGGTGCCAGATGCAGTGCTTGTAGAGGCACCAGCGGCGGTGACAGCGGCAACCGACGCGTCAGCGACGGGCCGCGCCAGCACCAGCGCCAGCTCCGCATCGGCATTCGAGCAAAACCATTTATCGCCGTCGAGCAGCCAGTGTTCGTTGCTGTTATCGGTGCCGCCGCTGCGGCGCGCGGTGGTGGCAGTGGCACCAACATCTGACCCCGCCGCCTGCTCGGTCATGAACATCGCGCCTTGCAGATGCACATCCATATCAGTCGCCGTGAGGCCGGGCAGATAGCGCGCACTCAACTCAGCGCTGCCGAATTTGCTCAAGGTACGCGTGAGCGCATCGGTCATGCTCACCGGGCAACACAGGCCAAACTCGGCCTGGACGAAGAGATACGACAGCGCGTATTTCGCCGCCGGTGGCAGTGGCGCGTGCCAGCCGAACACCCCAGCCCGGTGCGACATCGCTGCGAGACCGTATTCGCCAAACGCCAACCGCTCCATCTCTTCGTAGGCTGGATGCTTTTCAATCGA
>JAYVSR010000065.1:0-6711 GCA_043775155.1 Burkholderiales bacterium
AATGAACGTTCAGACAGCGAGAGTTGTTGATATGTTTTTGCCATGCAACATTTTTCCATGAAAAAACGTTGCACTTGGAGTTCGAGCGCGCCGTTTCTATGGTCCCGGTTTCTGCGCATTTATCCGGCATTGCTGGTGATGGTGCTCCTCTGTCTGTTTGGTCTCGGGCTATGGTTCACCAACCTCGCGCCAAGCGCCTATTTCACCCATCCCAGAACCCATCTGTTCGCTTTGAAAAACAGCACCCTCTTGGGCGGTATCGAGTTTTATCTGCCCGGGGTGTTCAGCAATCTGCCGTGGAAAAAAATGGTCAATGATTCGCTCTGGACCATGCCATACGAAATCTGGATGTACATTGCGCTGGCGGCTGGATCGGTCGCCTGCCGTCTGCTTCGATCCTTGCAATGGAAGGCCATCAGCGGATTGATTTTGCTCACGACCGCAATCGCTTTTGCTGCGCATGTCTGGAACCACTTCGCGGGCAATCCCGAAAATTTGCTGTTCAGACTTACTCTGATGTTTTTCTCTGGCGCCTCGTATTTCGTCCTGCGCGAGCGGATCGTACTGTCTGGACCCCTGTTTGCCGCAGCGCTTGCCTTGTTGGTACTGTCGCCGTTCGACCTTCAGGTGTTTTTTGTCGTGTACGACCTGGTGTTTGCCTACGTCATTCTTTGGCTCGCCTACATTCCAGCGGGCGTGATTCGCCACTTCAACAAATTTGGCGACTACTCGTATGGCATTTATATCTACGCGTTCCCGATTCAGCAAGCGCTGGTTGCCAGCATCGCCGGTCTGTCAGTGGCAGGGTTGATTACGACTTCCGGAGTACTGGCAATTGCCATGGGCGTGCTCAGCTGGCACGCCGTCGAAAAACATGCCTTGCGCCTCAAGTTTTCGTCCGGCCAGACTGGTTGATCTGCGCGAACCACATCCAATTCATTCTAAAAAGCAAAGCGCCGCGATTGCGGCGCTTTGCTCTTGTATCAGCCGGGTCTGACGCCATTCATCAAATAGGACGCCTGACCCATTTTCTTACCAGCTCGATTCCCGCTCTGGCGTGGCGCTGATCTTGTGAATCGTCAAGTCAGCCCCTTCGTACTCCTGCTCCGCATCGAGGCGCAAACTGGTGACCGACTTGATGATCTTGTACGTCAGATAACCGCCGATCACCGCGACGCCAATCCCCATCAGCGTACCCACCAACTGCGCCATGAACGACACCCCGCCCATGCCGCCGAGCGCTTTCAATCCAAAAATGCCCGCTGCGATCCCGCCCCATGCGCCACATAAGCCATGCAAGGGCCAGACGCCGAGCACGTCGTCGATCTTCCATTTGTTTTGCGTCAGCGTGAACATGTAGACGAACAAGCCGCCGGCCACTACACCGACTGCCAGCGCGCCGATCGGATGCATTACGTCGGAGCCGGCGCAGACGGCGACGAGGCCAGCGAGCGGGCCGTTATGCACGAAGCCAGGGTCGTTCTTGCCCAACAGCGTCGCGGCAAGCGTGCCGCCGACCATCGCCATCAAGGAATTCATCGCCACCAGGCCGCTGATTTTGTCGATGGTCTGCGCACTCATCACGTTGAAGCCGAACCAGCCGACCGACAAAATCCAAGCCCCCAGCGCGAGGAACGGAATGCTCGATGGCGGGTGCGCAGTGACGCGGCCATCCTTGCCGTAGCGCCCGGTGCGCGGCCCCAGTTGCATCACCGCCATCAGGCCGATCCAGCCGCCAACGGCATGCACGACGACCGAGCCAGCGAAGTCGTGAAACTCTTCACCGAACGCGCCCTTGATCCAGGCTTGCACGCCGTATTGCTGGTTCCACGCGATGCCTTCGAAGAACGGATACACCAGGCCAACCAGCACGGCAGTGGCGAACAACTGCGGGCCAAAGCGCGCGCGCTCGGCGATGCCGCCCGAGACAATCGCCGGAATCGCCGCGGCAAACGTGAGCAGGAAGAAAAATTTCACCAGCTCAAATCCATTTTTCTGCGCCAGCGTCTCCGCCCCGACAAAAAAACTCGTGCCATACGCCACCAGGTAGCCGACGAAAAAATAGGCTAAGGTGGAGACTGAGAAATCGACCAAAATCTTGACCAGCGCGTTGACCTGATTTTTGCGCCGCACCGTCCCCAGTTCCAAAAACGCAAAGCCCGAATGCATTGCCAGCACCATGATCGCGCCGAGCAAAATGAATAGCGAGTCAGCGCCCGTTTTGAGTTGTTCCATGAAACCCCCTGATTGAAATAGGCAAACCTGCATGCAATAAATGCACCAAGTTAGTGATCAATTGATTATTAAGCTTTATTTGCGTGCGTAAAATTAAATTTTAGTATTTATGCATTTTGTTCGTGCACTAGATTTGCGTTTATGCACGTTATTGGTTCATTCTCAGGCGAGACGAATTTAACGGAATTGTGTTTGACAAGCCCGCGCCTAGCCATCGGGGTTTCTCTTTTTTCACACCCATTCACTACGGAGCTCGATCCATGGAACGCCGCGATTTCGTCCGCGTCTGCGCCGCTGGCCTGACTGCGACCTCAGTCCCGCTTGCCGCCGCCGGCCCGGTCACGCCAAAGCGCTACACCCGCGCCAAACTGTTTGACGCTCACGGCGCGCCACTCAAAGCATCGGCACTGGCGGTCAACCAAAACTACGTGTTCTTCTACCCGTTTCAAGGCACCCCGTGTTTCTTGCTGAATCTGGGTAAAGCCCTGAAACCGGCTCCCATCAACGGTTCTGGCGGTACGGCTTATCAGTGGCCAGGCGGCGCGGGCTATACGCAATCGGTCGTAGCGTACTCAGCGATTTGCACGCACCAGCTCACTTACCCGACCAAGGACATCAGCTTCATCAGCTTTCGCGCCGGTAAATCAGCGGTGAACAAACATGCCGACGTGATCCACTGCTGCTCCGAGCATTCGCAATACGACCCGGCGCAGGGCGCGCGCGTGATGGCCGGCCCGGCGCCGCAGCCACTCGCTGCCATCTTGCTCGAACACGACACGGCGAGTGACGAGCTGACCGCCGTGGGCACACTCGGCGGCGAAGTGTTCAATGCATTTTTTCGCAAGTACGACATGAAGCTCACCCTCGATATGGGTGGCCGCGCGAAGCAGGCGGCGGGTGACACGTGCAGCGTCACCCTGCTCGACAACTACTGCCGCCAGCAGGTGCGGTGTTGAGAGATGCACATGGTTGAACGGCGGATTAAACAGCGAGTTGCGCTGTTGGCTGAGCAGCGGACGGCGCAGCGCAGCGCAGTCAGCCCAGGGCGCAGACGTTTCATCGCGAGTGCGCCCGCCATCGCGGTGCTGGCGCTCAACGCCTGCTCGAAACCTTCGCCGTATTTGCCGGTGCCGGTTTTACCCATGGGACCGATTGAGATGCGCGTGGCCTACGCGATCAATCCGCGCCTGCCGCGTTTTACGCCTGCACAATTGGCCTTGTTGCTCGACGCCACCGCACGCACGGCCAGGCAACACTTCGGCGTCGAGTTGCGCTTCTTGCCAGTGCAGGAGATTCCGATTGCCCGCGTTTTCGAGACGATCCCGGCTGCCAGCCGCGAAGCCGCGCGCGCAGACGTGTTCGACTTCAAATCCGGTAGTGGTGATCAGCCGTCGTTCGAGATCGCCACCGTCAAGGCGCTGCGCACATCCGGCGAAACGTTTGAAGGCGTGCTCAGCTTCGCCCAGGCTGCGCTGCCGAACGTCAGAATGCGGGACTTCGACGAAGTCGGCGTAGCAGCGGCGCGCCTGCACTTGGCGCGTCTGAAGCGCTGGCAGCGGGTGCCAGCACCCGACGGCGCCCCAGCGATTGATGACGCGATTTACAACGAGTACGCCTGGTGGGACGTGTGCGGCCACGGCGATCTGCCGTATGAGCTGATCCTGACCAACCAGATCATCGCCAGCGCAGAGCTGTCGAGCACCTCGATCCACACGGCGATTCGCGGCGGCTACACCGGCGGCGTCACGGTCGAAAGCCGTGCCTCGCGCTATCTCACAACCGCGATCTGGAGCACCTTCGCGTTTTCTTGTGACGACCCCTGGGCGGTGGAGATGCGCATGGGCGAGCGCTACACAACGGGCGAAGCGGCGACACTCGCGGGCATCGGCGCCACCCACGAGATCGGCCATCAACTGTTCCACTACGGCCACCCGTATCTGCACCCAGCCTGCGTGATGGCGCCGACACAACTGCTCGCCTTTCGCGCTGGCGCGGCGCGTCTCGACGCGCAAGCCTGCGCGCGCGCCGCTGACCCGGCGATGCAACCGGGCACTTCGAAGTTCCGCCCGCCACCGGCATGATTCCCTATCTCATCGGCGCCATGCCGTTCCCATCTTTAGAGACGGCGCTGATCGAGCCAAACGGCTTACTCGCCGCCGGCGGCGAGCTCACTCCAGACCGACTGCTCAACGCCTACTCGCACGGCATCTTCCCCTGGTATTCCGACGATCAACCGATCCTCTGGTGGAGCCCCGATCCGCGGATGATCGTGACCCCGGCCGGGTTCGCGCCGAAACGCTCGCTCGCCAAAGTGCTGCGCAACAAGCAGTACGAAATCCGCTGCGACAGCGCGTTTGAAGCGGTGATGCGCGCCTGCGCCAGCGCGCCGCGCGACGGCCAAAACGGCACCTGGATCACCGAAGAGATGATCGCCGCCTATGTCGCCCTGCATCGCGCCGGTCACGCCCACTCGATTGAAACCTGGATTGACGGCGAGCTTGCCGGTGGCCTCTACGGCTTGTGCATTGGCCGGATGTTTTACGGCGAGTCGATGTTCTCAAACGTCACTGACGCCTCGAAAATCGCCTTCGCCCACTTGTGCGCGTTCCTCGCGCGCGCAGAATGTGGCATGATCGATTGCCAAATGAACACCGAACACCTCTCCTCGCTCGGCGGCTTTGAAATTGCGCGCGCCGACTTCGCACTGCGATTGCGTGAGTTGATTCGTGCGCCTGCGATCAGCGGATGGCGCGGCATTGCGCGCGAGTTTTTTTCGGTTGAGTCCGTGCAACATGCGGATGCCGGAGACACACGCGCCGGGGTAGCGGGCAATGAGTAAGCTCAACGAACTGCCGTTTTCAGTCTTACAGTTCTACGCAACTGCGCCCTACCCGTGCAGCTACCTGCCCGGCAAACTCGCGCGCTCGCAGGTGGCGACACCGTCGCACCTGATCAACGCCGACGCCTACAGCGAGCTGGTGCGCGCCGGGTTCCGGCGCAGCGGCATCTTCACTTACCGCCCGCATTGCGACGGCTGCACCGAATGCACCCCCGTGCGCGTGCCGGTGGCTGCATTCGTGCCCACGCGCTCGCAGCAGCGCGCCTGGAACAAACACCAACACTTGAAGCCCGCCGTCACCAACCTCGGTTACTCGGCAGAGCACTACGCGCTCTACTTGCGCTATCAAGCGAGCCGCCACGCCGGCGGCGGGATGGATCAGGACTCGCGCGATCAGTACGCGCACTTCCTGTTGCAAAGCCGGATCAACAGCCGCCTGATTGCGTTTCGTGATGAACGCCAGCCGTCGGTGGCCGCAAGCCTGGCTGCGCTCGCCGCGCAGGCCGCAGACAACGCTGCATCGGCCAGCGGATATCACGCAGCCGCCGATCCAGCGGTAGCCGCGCTCAAACTCGTCTCCATCGTCGATGTGCTGAACGACGGCCTGTCATCGGTCTACACCTTCTACGAGCCGGACGACGAACGCGCGAGCTTCGGCACCTTCAGCATCATGTGGCAAATCGAGCAGTGCAAACGCCTCGGCTTGCCCTACCTCTACCTCGGCTACTGGATCCGCGCCAGCCGCAAGATGGCCTACAAGGCGAAGTTCGGGCCGCTCGAAGGATTGACGGGCGGCGTCTGGCAGCCGCTGGTGGTGTAGCGCTGCCCGCGCATTGCCGCTGTCACGAAGACTTGCAAGCGTTCAGATTCAACGCTTGCAACACCTCGCCGGTTTTTACGTCCTGGACCAACGCCACCACGCCAAGATCGTTGGTGGGAGCGCCTTTCGGGGCGATGATCGTCCTGCCTAACTGCGCCTTGCCGCCGCTCACTGGTACCGGGCCAATCCACTCACGCACCACGTAGTCATGCTTTAAAGTCGCGCCGCGGTTCTCACCGGACTTCACGTTGCTGACGATACGGTTTTGCGTCAGCGCGACATACAACTGCGCTGCGCCTGGCGCGCGGCTCACCGCGTCGGCAATCACCTTGACACCGCCGTCGATGGTTTCAAGACCGAGCCTGATGTCGGCCACGGCAGGCTTGGCGTTCACCGCGCGCACCTGCTCCGCAAAACCTGATCCACTCCAGCCGCGAAAGTCGCGCCCGCTCACCACCACTTGCGGCGTGTAGACAAATGTCGCGCCGGATAAACGCGACAACTCACGCTGACGTTCAGTGAATTTTGGCTGCGCGAACACGTCCTTCCAGCCGATGTAGTCCCAGTAGTCCACGTGCAGGGCCAACGGCACCACTTTGTCAGTCGTGTACCCCTGCGCCTGCAGCGAGGAAAGCCACCGGTCGGCCGGCGGGCAACTGTCGCAGCCTTCCGAGGTATACAGCTCGACGAGCACCGCGGTGCGCGCGCCGCTTTGCGCGCCGCATTGGGACGCGGCGGACGGGAACGCGATGGACAGACCTGTGACGGCGGCCAGGACGGTTCGTTGCATAGGCATGGAGTGCTCCGGTTCACTGCG
>JAYVSR010000066.1:0-4169 GCA_043775155.1 Burkholderiales bacterium
GCGGCATTTTTCAGGGATCGGCCTGCGCCTGATCAATCCCTGGCCGGCCGTGACGAACCCATAATGTCGCGCAACACCCGCACTGCGCGCCAGCCCGCCAGTGCGTAGCCGAAGTAGCGCAGTGCCGATTTGAGCGGGCTCTGCCCAGCTAAACCCGCAGCCGAACCGCCGCCAAACCGCTTTCCTAAACTGGCGGCGAGCAAACCGATCAACGGCGAGCGCAGCAGCGATACCAGTTTCAAGCCTTGATACGACACTTCTGCCGGGCGGCGCAGATTGCCAAGATGCGCCGCCAAATCGATGCGTTCGATTTCTGCGCGCAGGGTGAGTGCCTCTTTGCGCAGCGCTAACTGGTCGAGGCGCGCGCTCATGTGTTGTTCCCCCGGTCACCTCGTGTCACGGGCTGTTTAAGCGCGCGGCGCAAGGTCTCGCGGTCTTTTTCCAGCTCGGCCACGGTGCCGGCAAACAGCGCCGGATGCGCCGCCAATTGCGCGCGCAACTGCGCCACAGCCCAGGCACCAGCGGCAAAATACAGCACGGTAAATCCGCCGATTACGATCAATCGATGGGTGTCCCAAAACAGCACCACGCAAAACAGCGTGACCAATAACATCGCGAAGGACAAAGCGAACGCGGCAATGACACCGGTGATCGCCAGCGCGACCAGCCGCTCCTTCTCTTCGGCGAACTCAATGCCGAGCAACTCGAAGCGCGTGCCGGCGATGCCGAGCACTGTCACCAGCACGGCGCGCAGCGAGGCGAACACCCCCCGCGCGCCAGCCGAACCAGCGGCACGCGGCGTGTCCTGCGAAGAGTCCTGATCCGCCATCGGGCGAGGAGTGGCCGGTGACCGGGTGAAGCGAGAAGCCGATCAGCGGCGGCTGATCAACATGCCGAGCAGGAAGCCAATACCGGCAGCCACGCCGACGGCCTGCCACGGATTGTCATGTACGTAGTCGTCGGTTGCGCGGGCAGCCGCTTTGGTCTTGTCGGCGATGATGATCTGCGCGTCGCCCATCTTATCTTTCGCAGCGCGCAACTTGCCGCGCAGCTTCTCGGCCAGTTCAGCCGCTTTTTCGCCAGTCGTCGATGCCATCGCCTTGACGATGTCGTCAGCGTCGGTCATCAGGGTCTTCACGTCAGAGAGTAGTTTGTCGCGGTTTGCGTCAGTCATGATTGCGGCCTCTATAGAGTCAGAAAGGGAGAGCCCATATTATATCTAGCGCCGCACTCGCACCGGCAACGATTTCATGCCGCGAAACACCAGCGAGTTAATCCACTCGGGTTCTGGGCCAACAGTTTCAATCGCACTAAAGCGCCGCAACAGCGCCGGAAATGCCACCTGGCCTTCGAGCCGCGCGAGCGGAAAGCCCAAGCAAATGTGCAGGCCGAAGCCGAAGGTGAGATGCGGCACGCCATCACGCTCCAGATCAAGCTGGTGCGGATCGGGATAGGCAGCCGCATCGCGATTGGCCGCATTGAGCATCATGAATACGCGATCTCCCTCTTTCAACTGCTTGCCGCGCAATTCGTGCGCTTGAGCGACGATGCGCACCTGCGCGCCGGACGGACCGTCGTAGCGCAGTAGCTCTTCCACCGCTGCCGCCGCGAGTGCGGGGTTGGCGCGCAGCTTGGCCATCTCGCCCGGGAAACGCGTCAGCGACAACATGCCGTTGGCGATGTGGTTGGTGGTGGTCTCGTGCCCCGCAAACAACA
Organism: Burkholderiales bacterium; assembly: GCA_043775155.1. GTDB lineage: Bacteria > Pseudomonadota > Gammaproteobacteria > Burkholderiales > JAEUOS01 > CANJDH01. The sequence goes on from JAYVSR010000066.1 coordinate 1,717, forward strand.
GCAGGATGCAGGTGGCAATCAGCTCGTCATCCGACAGCGTGTCGCCGCCCTCGTTGATCGCTACCAGCTCGGAGATCAAGTCTGGGCGCGGTTTTGCGCGACGCGCCGTGATGTGCGCGCGAAAGTATTCCGCCATCTCGTGCGTCGCCGCTTCGGCGGTGTCGTACTTTTCGCTGGAGGTGCGCGACGAGCCGATGAAGAGCGCGATCTCGTCCGACATGCGTTTGACTTTTGCCAGATCTTCGCGCGGCACGCCAAGCATCGCCATGATCACCAGACACGGCAAGGGCCCGGCAAACCCGCTGACGAAGTCAAACTCATCCTGCCCGGAGAGCCGCTCCAGGAGCCATTCTGCAATCTCTTCGACTTGTGGGCGCATGGCTTGCATCGACTTGTTATGGAACACCTTACCGGTGAGCCGGCGCAGCCGCGTGTGCTCGGGTGCGTCCTTGAACACCATCCAGAGCGACAGATAGCGCATGATATCGCCGATTTTTTTCGCTTCCTCAGAGGGGATTGAGGCAAAGAAAGGGCGCAGACGATCCGACGACATGCGCTGCGGTTCGAGGCACACCCGCTTGATGTCGTCGTAGCGCGTCAACACCCAGCTCTTCAAGCGCGGGCTCCAATGCACCGGGTCTTCGGCGCGCATGCGGTCGAATAGATCGAAGGGGTTGGCGAGGATCGCCGGGTCCTCTGGGCGATAGTCGAAACTTGGACGATAGTCGATGGAACTCGCGTTCAGTACAGCACTCATGATGTCTTTTCCAAAATAGTCACCGCGCAAGCCGCCTCATCAAAACCCATCACGCCGCCGCCGTTTTCGATGATGCCGAGCGACGCGCCCTTGACCTGCATCGCCCCCGCTTCGCCGCGCAACTGCTGCGCCAATTCATACACCATCGACAACCCAGTCGCACCAATCGGATGGCCCTTTGACACCAGACCGCCCGACACATTCACCGGCAGCTTGCCGCCCAGTGTTGTCGCACCGGATTCAATAAATTTTCCGCCATCGCCCAATGCGCAAAACCCCATCATCTCGATCTGATAAATCTCGCAAAACGATGTCGCATCATGCAGTTCAACCAGATCAAAGTCGGCCGGCTTCAACCCGGTCTTCGCATATGCCTTGTCCGCCGCAATCTTTGACAAACCCGGCTCATCAAGACGGCGATACTTGCCGCCCGATAAGGTCGCGGCACGCACTTTCACCGCCCGCGCCTGCGCTGCTCTCGAAAAATTCGCCAACGCTGCTTCCGAACACAGAATCGCCGCCGCTGCGCCATCGCCCATCGGCGCGCACATCGAGCGCGTCAGCGGATAGCTCACCGCACGATCCGCCAGCACGTCGTCTATCGACACTTCAAAGCGGTACTGCGCCTTCGGGTTCAGGCTGCCGTGATAGTGGTTCTTCGACGCGCCCGCCGCAATCTGCCGCTGTGTCGTGCCGTAGCGTTTCATGTGCCACGCCGCTTGCATCGCATAGGTGTCCATGTACACCGTGCGCCCCGGCCCCGGCGCAAACGGCTTGCCCGCCTCCTCACCCGCGCGCTGGTAATACGCCTGCCATTGCTCCGGATTGAGTTGATCAATGCCGGTGGCAAAAATCTCCGGCACCCGCTCAGGCCGGTCCGGACTCACCAATTTCTCCACGCCAATCGCCAGACTCACCTCACACTCGCCCGACAAAATATCTTTGCAAGCGCCGTGAAACGCGAACGACGCCGTCGCACAGCCGCCCTCGACATTGATCATCGGCACGCGCTCGGGGAACAGGCCCTCTTCGACCAGCGGCGTAAACGCCACCTGCCCGCGAATCCCGCCCTGGCCCCACTGCCCCATGCCGCAATTGCCAAACCACGCCTGCTCGATCAAATCGCCGCCGCCTTTGGTCTGCGGCAAACCGCAATCGGCCAGCGCATCGAGATACGCCATGCGCGCGAGGTCTTTGAATGACTTATCGGCGTGCTTGCCGAACGGCGTGCAGGACGCCGCGATGAGGTAAACATTTTGCATGTGCTAAAGAATAAACCAAACTAAAGAAGTGGAGACGCCCGACCAGCGTGGAGCGCGAAACGCCGGCAGCACGCCGCAATTTGCGATGCGCTGCCCGGTACTCCGCCGGGCGCGCCAGCGTGCGGGATAGCGGTATCCATGCAACTGCACCAGCGCCACCCGCGCATTTCCTCCGCTACCACTTATTCGCTCTAGAATGCACGCTTTCCGCGCTTTCCACTTTCCGGATCAAGAAATATGGACGACCTAGATTTCTCACATCTCGCGCCCGCTGCGCCAGCATCCGCCCCGGTCGCGCCGTCGGCTGCGGTGACCATCTCGCAGATTCCGGTCAAGCCGGTGGCCTTGCCGCACGACCCACAACTGGCGATGCGTTTTTTTGGCACCTCGGGCGAAACCGAAACTGTTGAAGCCGGTACTGCGCTCTTCGCCGA
>JAYVSR010000067.1:0-9644 GCA_043775155.1 Burkholderiales bacterium
GCCTCGCTCTACACTTTGCTACAGATTTTGTCGGTCTCGGTTTTTGAGAAAACCCAGCTTTCATGCGCCTTGCAGGCCGATGACTCTCAAATTGATTCGCACCCCGCTTCTAACCAATTGAATCTGTTCGAGTTTTGACCGGACACTACTGATGCTCACCAATAAATCACTCCTCATTACCGGCGCCGCAGGCGGCATTGGCCGTGCGACCGCGCTCGCGGCGGCGCGTGCCGGCGCGTTGCTGGTGGTCGCCGATGTCAATGTCGCCGGTGCCGCTGAAACCGCGTCCATGGTGCGTGACGCAGGTGGCTCAGCGGTGCCGGCCCAGTGTGACGTAACCCGCGCTGATAGCGTGAAAGCCTTGGTGGAAGCGGTTCTTGACACCTACGGCCGGCTCGATGGCGCGTTCAACAACGCTGGCATCGAAGGCTCGCCCGCACCGGTAGCGGCACAGACGGAAGACGATTTTGACCGTGTCATCGCGGTCAATCTCAAAGGCGTGTAGCTGTGCATGAAGCATGAACTCGAAGTCATGCTGCCGCAGGGCAGCGGCGTGATCGTCAACACCGCGTCGATTGCAGCCTTGGTCGGCACCCAAGGCTACGCCGCTTACATCGCGTCCAAGCATGGTGTTGCCGGCCTCACGCGGAGCGCGGCGGTGGCCTACGCCGGGCAAGGCGTGCGTGTCAATGCTGTGTGCCCTGGCTTTATTGAAACAGCGATGACCGGGCGCATCTTTGAAGAGCAGGCCGAGCGCAAGGAAAAACTGATCACGCGAATTCCACAGGGCCGCTTCGGCGCGCCGGAAGAGATCGCCGATGTGGTGGTGTGGATGCTGTCAGACGGTGCGCGCTACATGAACGGCCACTTGATGACGGTCGATGGCGGGTTTGTCGCGATGTAGTGCAGTCAGAAGTGGCGCTACCGGCGCTCGCGCCACTGGCATCTACCCTGCTATCCTGACAGCGAGCTAGTGACAGGATTAAATATGCAATTTCTCTTCGCCCCGGCCAAAACGTTTCTGCGGCCGCTGAAAAACCAGATCAAGCTGCCGCTGCTCGGCACTTTTTTTCTGTCGCCCAGCCTGTTTTTGCTCATCGTCGAGCGCACGCTGCTCAATCAGCAAATCGCCGCCGCGCTCTACTTGTTTGCCTGCTACATGATGGTCGGACACTACTTTCAGGTGCAAGACTCATGGGTCTCTTTGCTGGGGATGATGCGCTCGCTCGCCAAGGGCAAACTGGCGACCGAAGTGCAGGGAAAAATCGGCGGCCAGTTTTTGATGGGCCACGTAAAAATGGTCGAAGTGGTGGAAAACCTGAGCGCCATCGTCGGCCAGGCCAACAGCGGCGCGCAGCGCATCGCGGCGGCCGCGCGCGACATGTCGAGCGGGATCGTCGATCTGTTGCAGCGCACTGAAGAGCAAGCCGCGACGCTCGAACAAACTGCCGCCGGCATGGAGCAACTCGCCACCACGGTGAGAGCCAACGCCGACAACTGCAAAGCCGCCGAGGCACTCGCCGTGCGCGCCAACGACATCGCCGCGCAAGGCGGGCAGATGGTCGAGGTACTGGTCGAAACCATGTCGGGCATCGAAAAGAGCGCCAGGAAAGTGGCTGACATCATCGGCGTGATTGAGGGCATCGCGTTTCAGACCAATATCCTCGCGCTCAACGCCGCCGTCGAAGCCGCGCGCGCGGGAGAGCGCGGGCGCGGCTTCGCCGTGGTGGCGGTTGAAGTGCGCAATCTGGCGCAGCGCAGTGCCGATGCCGCCAGAGAGATCAAAGGACTGGTGGCGGATTCGGTTACCAGCGTGGAGCAGGGCCGCCGCTTGGTCGATGAAACCGGCCGCGTCATCAATGGGGTGGTGGCAAGCGTCAAAGAGGTGAGTACACGGATCGGTGCCATCGCCGCCGCATCGGCTGAGCAAAGCGCCGGGGTCGAAGAGATCAATCGCAGCATCATCGAGCTAGAGGGCGTCACCCAGCAAAACGCTGCGCTGGTTGAAGAAGCGACTGCCGCCGCGATGGCGTTTGAAGAGGAGGCCGCCAAGGTCGCGCAGACAGTGCAGGGATTTTCCGGCGCTGACACGGGATGGAGCGCAAGTGCGCCGGGTGCCACCGCGTTTGCGGTGCCGGGAGCGCCGCTGGGTTCGGCACCGGGTTCGGCTCACCAATCAGCGCGCCCGGCAGCACCGACACCAGCACCGGCATCGGCACCGGCAACCTCCGCCACCGCCGGAACGGCACGGCTGGCGCTCGGTGCAAAGGTGTCCGGTACGCAATACAGCGTCACTGACGACGACAAGTTGCAGGAGTTCTAACGATGAAACAGATTTTTGCTCCGGCCCACTACCTGATTGCGAATTTGCGCAACGAAATAAAGTTCGGTTTCATGGCGGCGATCTTTGGCGTGCCAGTGTTTATTCTTGCGTGGTTTGAACCTGCACCGTCTACGATTGCGATGGCCGTGGCGGCGCTGGTAGTGGTGGCTTATTTTTCCATCGCCTTCTATCAGCAATCGATGCAGAGCTGGCGCGGCTTGCTGCCGATGCTCGAAGCACTGAGTCAGGGCGATCTCACCGGCACCTATGGCAGCGCCGCAGTCAATCCCGAAGCGAACCTGGCAGCGGGTCCGGCCGGCCTGTCCGATAAGCGGGTGATGGTGGCGCGGGTCGGTCAATCGGCCGAGTTCGGCCGCTTGATGGGCGAGGTAAAAAGCCATTTCGTCCGCATCGTCACGCAGGCGCGTGCCGGTGCCGAGCGGATCAATATTGCTGCACGCGAAATCACGGCAGGTAACCTCAACCTGTCGCACCGCACTGAAAGCCAAGCCGCCACGCTGGAGCAAACTGCGGCCGGCATGGAGCAGCTCGCCGCCACCGTCAAAGCCAACGCGCAAAGCTGCAAAAGCGCGCAAGCGCTGGCCACCCAATGCGAGCGCGCTGCCGCCACCGGCGACGGCATGATCAATCAAGTGATCGACACCATGATGGGCATCGAGCGCAGTGCCAGGCGCACCTCGGCGTTTACCGCAGCGATCAAGGACATCGCGTTTCAAACCAATTTGCTGGCGCTCAATGCGGCGGTCGAGGCGGCCCGCGCTGGCACCGAAGGGCGCGGTTTTGCGGTGGTGGCGATCGAGGTGCGCAGCCTGGCGCAGCGCGCCGCCGAAGCGGCAGAGGAGATCAAGACCCTGGTCGCCGAATCGGTCGCGAGCGCAGAGCAGGGCGGCAAAATGGCCGGCGAAACCGGCCAAACCATCAACGGTGTGTTGATGAGTGTGAAGGAAATCACCGGCCGGATTGGCGAGATCGCCAACGCCTCCGCCGAGCAAAGCGCGGGGGTCGAAGAGATCAGCCGCTCGGTGGTGCAACTGGAGAACGTGACGCAACAAAACGCTGCGCTGGTTGAGGAAGCGACCGCGAATGCCGAGGGGCTTGAAGGCGAAGCAGTGCGGCTGGCGCAGGCGGTAAGCCGGTTCAAGTTGCCGGCCTGACGCGGCGGTTAGAATGCTCACCGATTCCATGTCGCACGCCATCGCCAACGTTTTTGCTCCCGCCCCCGCCCCCGCCGCTCCGGCGCGGCGCGCCAACGCCGTCATCAACAAGGTTGATGGAGCGGACAAGGCATTTCACGACTGGTATCGCTTCGTTCTTTCGTTCCCGCCGCATCTGGTGCGCGACTACATCGAGCGCTTTAACCTGGAGCCAGGGCAGACCCTGCTTGATCCCTTCTCTGGCACTGGCACCACGGTGCTGGAAGCGAAGTTGAACGGCATTGACGGCATTGGCCTCGAAGCCAATCCGATGGCGTACTTCGCCGGCACTGTGAAAACCGCGTGGGGCAACAGCCCCGCCGCCTTGCGCCGCGCAGCCGACAAAGTGGCTGACGCTGCGTTACAGGCATTGCGCCCACTGAAACTGGCAGACGAGGTGCTCAACCCGGTGAAGGGCGAGCCGTCGAAGCAACTGCTGGCGTCGCTGCTGGCTTTGCCACCAGAGGCCGACGCGCTGCTGCTCAAGCGCTCGATCAGCCCGATCCCTTTGCACAAAGCGCTGGTGTTGCGTGAGGCGATTGATGCTGAGGCACCACCCAAACTGCGCAGCATGCTGCGCCTGGCTCTTGCACGTGAGCTGGTGTCGTCGATCAGCAATCTGCACTTCGGCCCGGAGGTCGGGGTGCGCGGCTACAAGACGGATGTGCCTGCGGTCGCAGCGTGGCGTGGCCGGGTTGGCATCATGGCGGACGATCTGGAGCGCGCGCCGGAATTGCCGGTGGCCGAATCACGCATCGCACTCGCCGATGCGCGCAGCATGGCGCAGCATCTGGCACCGCAGTCGATTGATTGCGTGTTCACGTCGCCACCCTATCCGAATGAAAAAGATTACACGCGCACCACGCGGCTTGAGTCGGTGGTGCTCGGGTTCGTGAACGACAAACCGGAGTTGCGTGCGCTTAAAAAGTCGCTGCTGCGCTCGAACACCCGCGGTGTGTACAAGGGCGACGACGACGACTCGTTGGTGGCTGGTTTCAAATCGGTGCAAACCATCGCCGACGAAATCGAGCGCCGCCGTATCGCCATGAATAAGACCTCCGGCTTTGAGCGCATGTACGCGCGTGTCACCCGCCTTTATTTTGGCGGCATGGCGCGGCATTTGGCTGATCTGCGCCCCTTCCTCAAACCCGGCGCGCGCCTGGGCTACGTAGTGGGCGATCAGGCATCGTATCTGCAAGTGATGATTCGCACCGGGCAACTGCTGGCCGAGATCGCCGAGAGTCTTGGCTATCGCGTTGATCGGATCGATTTGTTTCGCACCCGGCTTGCCACCGCGACCAAAGAGCAAATTCGCGAAGAGGTGCTGGTGCTGACCTGGCCGGGGGCGTAGAGAATGGCAGCGAAGCCAAAGCAGAATCGCTACAGCGCGATCATCGAGAAAATTTTTCTCGCGCACTTCACATCGGGTGCTACGCAATTCGAATTTGCGCGCGAAGAAATTGTCACCGTCGCCAAAAAACTGAAGATCGAGTTGCCGAAGAATCTCGGTGACGTGATTTACAGCTTTCGCTATCGCACCGCATTCCCTGCAAGCATTCTTGAGAAAGCGCCGAAAGGCCTGGAGTGGGTGATTCGCCCGAGCGGCAAAGCGCGCTACACCTTCGCTGCAGTAGCCGAGCCGCGCATCACGCCGTCGCCCTTGCTGGGCGAAACAAAGATTCCCGATGCCACACCCGGCATCATCGCCAAGTATGCGTTGACCGATGAACAAGCGCTGCTGGCGCGGGTACGCTACAACCGGCTGGTGGATATTTTCACTGGCGTCGCCTGCCATTCGCTGCAAAGCCACTTGCGCACCACCGTCAAAGGCATGGGGCAAGTAGAGACCGACGAAATTTATGTTGGCATTGACCGGCGCGGCGCGCAACACGTGTTCCCGGTGCAAGCCAAAGGCGGCAATGACAATCTGGGCGTGGTGCAAATTGAGCAGGACTTCGCGCTTTGCGCCGCCAAGTTTCCTGGATTGATCTGCACGCCGATCGCTACCCAATTCATGGGTGATGATGTGATTGCCATGTTTTCGTTCGAGCAAACCGATGATGGTGTGCGTGTCGCGGCGGAAAAGCATTACCGGCTGGTCGCGCCGGACGAGATTACAGAAAAAGATTTGATCGCCTACCGCAAGCGGGCGGAATAAGTTATTTTTCTGCTATCTCTGAAGAGCCGCTCCAGAAGCCGTTCTACGAGGCTCACCTTCCGCAGAAGCCCAATCCATGCGCCTCTTCGGGGTGGGCAACTATGAAAATTGCTTGCGTAGCTCGGTCTTCAATACCTTGCCAGTTTCGTTCTTTGGCAAGCTGTCTACAAAGCGATAGTGCTTGGGCCGCTTGAAGCGCGCGATGTTTTCGATGCAGTGGGCGTCGAGCGTGGCGGCGTCGAGTGGTGCAGCGCTTCGGTTGGTGCCCGGGCCGGTGTTGGGTCGCGCAACGACAAACGCGATCACCTCTTCGCCCCACTCGGCATGCGCCCGCCCGACCACTGACACTTCCGCCACTAGAGGATGCGTCAACAGTGCCTCTTCGACCTCACGCGGATAAATGTTCGAGCCACCCGAGATGATCAGGTCTTTGCTGCGATCTTTTAACGTGAGAAAACCTTCGTCATCGAACGCCCCCATATCGCCGGTGTGCAGCCAGCCGTGGGCGAGTGCCTTGTTTGTCGCTGCGTCGTTCTGCCAATAGCCCAGCATGACGACCGGGCCGCGCACGCAGATTTCGCCGATCGCGCCGGTGGGCAATGGTTGATCATCATCACCCGCCACCATCACCTCGACACCGGCGAACGGCAGACCGACTGAGCCGAGCCGGTCTTCAAAGCGCGGATGCGCCGTCTCCATGTGCAAGGCTTTGTTCGCCGCCGTGATGGTCATCGGCGCTTCGCCCTGGCCGTAGATTTGCGCGAAGCGCTGGCCGAAGCGCGCGATGGCGGCCTTGATGTCGGCCACGTACATCGGGCCACCGCCGTAGACGATGGTTTTCAGGCCGGGCAGCGGGTCACTGTTGTTGGCGTTGTTGCCAGTTTCGCCGCTATCCGCAACACCCCGGAGAGGCGCTTCCACCAAGCGTTTCACCATGGTGGGTGCGGCGAACATGGTGACGCCGCGATAGTGCTGGCACAGGCGCGCGATCTCGTCCGGCTCGAACGCGCCGGACTCGGTGATGACATTGCACGCCCCTTGCGCGATATGCGGGATCAGATAAATGCCGGAGCCGTGCGACATCGCTGCCGCATGGATGATGCAGTCCTCACGCGCAATCGAATCGACATTGGTGAAGTAGTTGAGCGTCATCGCCATCAGGTTGCCGTGCGACAGCATCACGCCTTTGGGCCGTCCCGTGGTGCCGCTGGTGTAGAACAGCCAGGCGAGGTCGTTGTCGTCGCGCTCAACTAGCGGCAGTGGCGCGTCCGCGTAAAGCGCGGCGAACGCAGCGGACTCCACCTCGAATATGTGCGGCACGCGCGCGACACCCGCCGCCTCGATGCAGGCGGCGTGCGTGTTGGCTGTGGCGCACACCACTTGCGCGCCGCTGTTTTCAAAAATGAACGCGAGTTCTTTGGGATGCAGCTTGGAGTGGATCGGCACCGCCACCAGCCCAGCATGCCAGCTCGCGAGCAAGAGGTCGAAATACGCCGGATGGTTTTTCATCACCAACGCGACGCGCGCGCCGAGAGGCAACCCGAGTTGCGTGAGGCCACGCGCCAATCGCGCTACGCGTGCCGACGCCATTGCGTAATCGGCCAGCACGCGGGTGCCGTGCGCCAGCGCGGGCGCATGCGGATGGGCCAGCGCGGCGCGGTGGAGCAGCAGTGCGGTGTTCATGCGGCAGAGGAGAAAATTCCTGAAACCCTTGGTGCGGGCGGCTCTCGGGCTATTTCTTCGCTGTTTTTTTTGCGGTTTTCTTCGCTGCCTTGGGCGCGGCTTTTTTGACCGCTTTCGCTTTCGTGGCTTTCGCCCTCGCCACTTTTGCCGCCAGCCCCAATGGCTTCGCGCCAATCAAAATCGCCGCGACGATGCACGGCTCATCGCCGCGCACGCTCCACGAGTGGTTGGTGCCGCGCTGAACCAGAATGTCGCCGGCCTTCAACAGCGTCTCGCCGTTTTCCATGATGGCAAATATCTCGCCTTTCAACACGATGATGTAGTCGATCGTCGCGGTGGTGTGCATCATCGGGTCGCTGTTGGAGGTGTCCTTGGCATGACCCGCGCCGATCGATTTGAAGCTCTCCGTTGCGTTGGCATTGGCGCGCCACACCTTGTCCGGCGGAAACTCGACGATGCGCAGGATGCTGCCGTTGAGAGGCGGCTCCAGCTTCACCGGGCGCGCAGCAGCGTCTCTGGTGCCGGTGTTGCTGGCGGGCGCGGTGATGGTCTCCCACAGGTCGGTCAATGCCAGGCCCGGCATCGACGCCATCTCCTTGACATTGGGGGCGTGGCCGTCCATCAAAAACATCGATTTGCCGGCGGCGTCGTGACCGGTGACTACGCGGCGAACTTTCCAGACCATGTTGCATCCTCCTGTTGGTGGTTCGATTAAACCGTAGGTGGTTCGATTAAAACCGTGGGCTTGTTCGAGTCAACCGCATCGAATCAGCGGCAAAGCGACTCACGTCGCAGTTGACTTCAGCGCGCGTACTGTATCAAATGGCGCGAGGAGGATCGACATGAAACTGGTCACTTTTCAAATCGCGGCAACCGGCAAGCGCTCCCGTCAATATGCTGGTGCGCTGATCGATGGCGGCAGGCGCGTGCTCGATTTGCAGGCGGCGCATCGTCAGCGGTACAACAAGTCATCCAGACATATGGCGAGCGTGCTGGCGCTGGCGCAGGGCGGCGACGCTGCACTCGACCTCGGAGGCGCGCTGGTCAAAGGCGCAGCGCGCTTCAAGAGCGCTACCTATGCGATCAAGGAAGTCACCCTGCTGGCACCGATTCCGCAGCCGCCACAGATGCGTGACTTTCTCTGCTTCGAGCAGCATCTGGTGCAAGCGTTCAGACAGGCACGTGAAGTGCGCGCACAGGCCAGTGCTGATCCGGCAGCGGCCATTGCCGAGATGGAAGCCCGCGGCATTCTCGCAGTGCCGCAGGTCTGGTACGAGCGCCCGATCTTCTATCACCCGAACCGTCTCAACGTCATCGGCACTGGCGCTGACGTGCAATGGCCGGCCTATTCGCAGCGGCTCGATTTCGAGCTGGAGTTCGGTTGCTTCATCGGCAAAGGTGGGCGCGACATCAGCAAAGCGCATGCGCGCGAACATATCTTCGGCTACACCATCTTCAACGACATCTCGGCGCGTGACGAGCAAATGCTGGAGATGCCCGGCCAGCTTGGCCCCGGCAAGGGCAAAGACTTCGACACCGGTAATGTGCTCGGCCCCTGCCTCGTCACCGCCGACGAAATGCCCGATCCCTACCAACTCAAAATGGAAGTGCGCGTCAACGGCGAGCGCTGGGGCGGAGGCAACTCACGCACCATGCACTGGAAATTTGAAGATTGCATCGCGCATGCGTCGCGCTCGGAGACACTGGTGCCGGGCGAGTTTTTTGGTTCCGGTACGGTCGGCAGCGGGTGTGGTCTGGAGCAAATGCGCTTTCTCTCACCCGGCGATGTCGTCGAGCTTGAGGTCGAAGGTATCGGCGTGCTGCGCAATCGGATCGTTAAAGCGTGAGTGCAAAAAAAACGCCGCCCCGTCCGGATGGTCCGGCGGCGGGGCGGCGCTGATTGCGATGTTTCCTGAGCTGCTTTATCGCGGCATCACTTCAAATCGAACCGATCCAGATTCATCACCTTGCCCCATGCTGCGGCGAAGTCACGCACGAAGCGCTGCTGCGCGTCACCCGAGGCATAGACTTCCGCCAGCGCCCGCAGTTGTGAGTTCGACCCGAACACCAAGTCGGCTACGGTGCCGGTCCACTTGAGGTCACCGGTTTTCCGGTCACGCCCCTCGAGCACACCGGTGGACGCGGCCGACTTTTTCCATTGCGTGCTCATGTCGAGCAGGTTGACGAAGAAGTCGTTGGTCAGCGCGCCGGGGCGTTTGGTGAACACGCCGTGCTTCGCCTGCCCGGCGTTCGCATCGAGGGCGCG
>JAYVSR010000068.1:0-3305 GCA_043775155.1 Burkholderiales bacterium
GCGTTTCTGCGCTCTATGAGCAACGCAAAATACGCAACAAATCGGCGTTAAAACAAAATTATGCTGCCGGTGCTGCCTCAGCCGGTTTGTCGCTCAGCAGCGCTTTCATCGACAAACGCATCCGGCCCTTGTCGTCCATCTCCAGCACTTTGACTTTGACGACCTGGCCTTCTTTGAGGTAATCGGCAACCGCGTTGACGCGCTCGTTGGCGATCTGTGAAATATGCAGCAGGCCTTCACGACCCGGCAGCACTTGCACCAGAGCGCCGAAATCGAGCAGGCGCGTCACCGGGCCTTCGTAGGTCTTGCCGACTTCGACATCGGTAGTGATTTCTTCAATCCGCTTTTGCGCCGCACGGCCAGCTTCGGCCGAGACGCTGGCGATGGTCACCGAGCCGTCATCCTTGATATCGATAGTAGCGCCGGTTTCTTCAGTCAGCGCACGAATCACCGCCCCGCCCTTGCCGATCACGTCGCGGATTTTTTCCGGATTGATCTTCATCGTGATCATGCGCGGCGCGAAATCGGACAAGCCATCACGCGATACGCCCATAGACTGCTTCATTTGCGCGAGGATATGCAGACGCGCTTCGAGCGCCTGCTCCAGAGCGACTTTCATGATTTCTTTGGTGATGCCCTGGATTTTGATGTCCATCTGCAACGCGGTGATGCCGGTCTCGGAGCCCGCCACTTTGAAGTCCATATCGCCCAGATGATCTTCATCGCCGAGGATGTCGGTCAGTACTGCAAACTTGCTGCCTTCCTTGATCAGGCCCATCGCGATGCCGGCTACGTGCGCTTTTAACGGCACGCCAGCGTCCATCAGCGCGAGGCAACCGCCGCACACCGACGCCATTGACGAAGAGCCGTTCGACTCGGTGATCTCGGAGACGACACGCAGCGAGTAAGCAAAATCTTCCGGCTTCGGCAAAACGGCCAGCAGCGCGCGTTTGGCCAGACGACCGTGGCCGATTTCGCGGCGCTTCGGCGTACCGACGCGGCCAGTTTCGCCGGTCGCATAGGGAGGCATGTTGTAGTGGAGCATGAAGCGGTCGGTGTATTCGCCTTGCAGCGCATCGATGCGCTGCTCGTCGCGAGCGGTGCCGAGAGTGGCTACCACCAAGGCTTGCGTCTCGCCGCGGGTGAACAGGGTCGAGCCGTGGGTGCGCGGCAGCACGCCGTTGCGAATGCTGATCGGACGCACGGTGCGGGTGTCACGGCCATCAATACGCGGCTCGCCTTCGAGAATCTGCGTGCGGACGATTTTTGATTCGAGCGCGAAGCACAGGTCTTTGACGGTCTGTGAATCAGGACCACCTTCTTGGCCAACTTTGAGTTCGGCAAACAGATTGCTCCAAACCTGATCAATCGCCTGCGAGCGCGCCTGCTTTTGCTTGATCTGGAACGCCGCGCGCAGTGGGCCTTCGGACGAAGCAGAAATCTGCGCGATCAACGCATCATTTTTCGCCGCTGGCTTCCAGTCCCAATCAGGTTTGCCTGCGGCTTCAACCAATTCGTTGATCGCCTTGATCGCCGCTTGCATCTGGTCATGGCCGTAGACCACCGCGCCAAGCATGATTTCTTCCGACAACTGGTCGGCTTCGGACTCGACCATCAACACCGCGCCTGCGGTGCCGGCGACGACGAGGTTCATCCGCGACGACGGCAATTGCGTTTTCGACGGGTTCAGCACGTAAGCGCCGTCGATGTAACCAACGCGCGCCGCGCCAATCGGGCCAGAAAACGGCACGCCAGAAATCGCCAGCGCCGCGGAGGCACCGATGATCGACAGAATGTCCGCATCCACTTCCGGGTTGCTCGACATCACGGTGCAAACGACCTGCACTTCGTTATAAAAGCCATCGGGGAACAGCGGACGAATCGGGCGGTCGATCAAACGGCTGGTCAGCGTTTCTTTCTCGCTCGGGCGCCCTTCACGCTTGAAAAACCCGCCAGGGATTTTGCCGGCCGCGTAGGTTTTTTCGAGGTAATCAACGGTGAGCGGGAAGAAGTCTTGCCCAGCTTTCGCGCTGCCTTTAGCAGTAACAGCCGCGAGGACGACGGTGTCGTCCATCGTCACCAGCACCGCGCCGGTGGCTTGACGGGCGATCTCGCCAGTCTCGATGGTGACGGTATGTGCGCCGAACTGGAATGATTTTTTGTGATGATTAAACAAGGTGGTTTCCTTTAGAAAATGTCGCCATCCGGATCAATCCGCTGATGCAGCGCGCGCGCGGCATGAGCGGATTGCCTGAACCAACATCAAGAACCGGGCAGCAGATTAAGAGAAAAAATGAAGTTGAGATCGAAATTGAAATCGAGCGAGAAATAAACCTGCGCAAACGCCAGAGTACAAAGTACGCCAAAGTACAAATGCCTGCGCTAAAAAAGCCGCAGGCATTTGACGGGCGCTTACTTGCGCAGACCCAATTTTTCGATCAGTGCTCGATAGCTGTCGGCGTTACGCCCCTTCAGATAATCGAGCAGCTTGCGGCGCTTGCTGACCATTTTGAGCAAACCGCGGCGTGAGTGATGATCTTTCACGTGGGCTTTGAAATGGTCGGTCAGGCCGTTGATGCGCGCGGTGAGCAGCGCAACTTGTACTTCGGGGGAGCCGGTGTCGCCTTTGGCGCGCTGGTGCGCGGCAATGACTTCGGCCGAGTTAACGACGGTCATGGTAAATCCTCTTGAGGGTGGAAAAGGCGTTGTCCCAGTAGGCCGGATGTCAGCGTTGTTGCACTGTGACACCGAGGTTCGGCGAACCGAGAAAACGGGGCAAATTATAGCAAAAAATACTGCCGTTTCAAAGGCTTGTATCAAAAACTGGAAACTGCAGCAGGCCCAAACCGTTGGTGCGCAAGCTTCTCGCGCCATCTCCCATCGGAAACCATTGTCCACCAACGGTTTGCGGTGACTACATTTTTCGGTTTAAGCCAAGCGGCCCCATAAATCATGAGCATCGCTGCCGGTGATTTTGACGTTGACGAACTCGCCTACCTTCAACTTGGCTTGGTCGGCACGCCGCTCGGGCAATGCGATGAACACACTGCCGTCGATGTCTGGCGCATCGGCTGACGAGCGCGCGGTGGCGCCGTCCGCATTGACTGCGTCGATCAGCACCTTGATGGTCTTGCCGGTCTTGCGCGCGAGGCGGCGGCGCGAGACGCGCTCCTGCACTTTCATGAATTCAGCCTGGCGCGCTTCGCGCACGTCGTCCGGCAGCGCGCCTTCGAGCGTGTTGGCCTTCGCACCTTCAACCGGCGAGTAGGCGAAGCAGCCGGCGCGGTCGATTTCCGCTGTATCGA
>JAYVSR010000069.1:0-16464 GCA_043775155.1 Burkholderiales bacterium
GGTGGCGGCCACCGTCTCGGTGGCATAGGCGACTTGCCCGCTGGTCACATCAGTGAGCGCCGGGGCGCTGCCTTTGTAGGGCACATGGGTGACCTTCAACCCTGCACGCTGGTTAAACCATTCCGCGACGATGTGCGCGGTGGCGCCGGTGCCGGATGACGCGAATGAATATTTGCCGGGATTGGATTTAACGAGACTGACAAACTCTTTCGCATTCGCCGCCGGGAAATTGGCAGCGGTGACCAGCAAGTAAGGCGACAGGCCCATGCGCGCCACCGGAACGAAATCGCGGTCAACGTCGTAAGGCGCTTTTTGCAGCAGCGGGTTGATCGTGACCGGACCGCTCGATCCGATCAGAATCGTGTAGCCATCAGCGGGCGCTTTGGCGGCGATGTCGGTGCCCATCATGCCGCCGGCACCGGCACGGTTGTCCGGCACCACCGGCTGGCCCAATACCTCGGAGAGCTTTTGTGAGATCACGCGGCCAACGAGGTCCGTCGCCTGCCCCGGCGGCCACGGAATAACGGCGCGGATCGGGCGGTTTGGATAGGGCTGCGCGTTGGACTGTTGCGCCGACGCAGCGCTGCACAGTGCCGCACTGCCCAGTGCGGATGCAAGCAGGCCGAGAATGATTTTGTTCATGCCTTTTCTCATACGTATCTCCGAAGATGAATGTCGTGAGTTGTCTGATGCAACTGACGGCCATTGTAGCCAGAGGATGCCGTACTGCGCCGCGCAAATGGTAGTCTCTCGCCCTCTCCAACCTTTCCAACCCTTCCACTTCGCCCCGCCATCTCATGACCACCATCGACCCCGCATCTTTTCTCACGTTGCAAGAAATCGTCGGCGCAGCGCGCCAAAACCTCGCCCCCGGCCCTTGGGCTTATCTCGCAGGCGCAACCGAAACCGAGACCACGATGCGGCGCAACCGTCAGTCGCTCGACGCCTTGGCGTTTCGCCCGCGCGTGTTGAACGATGTCAGCAACGTCGATAGTCGCTCCACCTTCATGGGCCAGCCAGTGCGCTTGCCGGTGATGCTGGCACCGGTCGGCGGCATGGAGTCATTTGTCGAGGGTGGCGCAGCGGCGGCAGCGAAGGGCGCGGCGGCATTCGGCATTCCGCAAATGCTCTCGTCAGTGTGTCAGCCGGGGCTTGAAGCGACTGCGGCAGCGGCAGAGACCTTGCGTGTGTTCCAGCTCTACGTGCGCGGCGACGATGCCTGGGTCGATGACTGGGTGGTGCGCGCCCGTGCCAACGGCTTCACCGCGTTTTGTCTCACGGTCGATAGCGCGTTCTACAGCCGCCGCGAGCGCGACATCGCCGGGCGCTTCTTCAAACCTTGGCGTCCGGCCGATAACGAAGGCGTGAAGTATCAGGCAGCGTTGTCGTGGAGCACCGTTAAGCGATTAAAAGAAACCAGCGGCATGCCGCTGATCTTGAAAGGCATCGCCACCGCAGAGGACGCCGAGATCGCCGTCGAGCATGGCGTCGAGGTGATCTATGTCTCGAACCACGGCGGCCGCCAGCTCGATCACGGCCTCGGCAGCACGGCGGTGTTGCCGGAGATTTTGGCGGCAGTGAAGGGGCGCGCCGAAGTGTGGGTCGATGGTGGCTACATGCGCGGCTCCGATGTGGTGAAGGCGATTGCACTGGGTGCCACCGCCGTTGGGCTGGGGCGCTTTGCCTGTCTCGCTCTTGCTGCTGCCGGCCCGGCAGGCCTGGTGCGCGCGCTCGAATTGCTTGAAGAGGAAGTGCGAATTTGCTTGGGGCTGCTCGGCGTCAATTCATTCGCGGAACTCACGCCGCGTCATCTCACTGTCGCGCCGCTGGTGTTTGAGCCGTCGGTGTTGAGTGCGTTTCCGCTACTTGATCTGTACGACAAGGGAACGAACAACCGCGTTTGATGCTTCAACGTAGGGGCCAACTTAGGCAGCCTACGCGGCCACCGGAATCCGCCCGGCATCCCGCGTGAGTCCGATCACGTCGCGCTGCGCGTGGCTGCCACCAACGCGCACCGACTCGGCCCAGCACGCATCGAGCAGCGTGCGTGACTGCGCCTGATCGCCATCAAGCGATGCGATGAAGGCCTGCCCCCACTGGCTCACCACACGAGCGCCAGCGTGTCCCGCATCTGCACTGGCGATCATGCGTTGCACGCTCGCCTGCAAGGCAGCGCGATCCCGGCGAGCAGCAGCGAGCATCGCCAAATGCAACTCGCCAAACGGGTTCGCGCCATTGGGAAAATATTTCGCCACATGCTGCTCGGCCAGCGCCCACGGCACACTGGTCACGCCGAGCAATCCAAAGCGCCACGGCAGCGAGACGACATCGGCGAGCATCATGAAGGGTGTACCGCGCGGCGTGTAGTCCGTGATCGGCCCGACAAAGCGCTGCATCGCTTTGTCCTGCTGCCCCAGCGCCAACTCAGCCAACGCAGCATGCCATTGCAAGTGGCCCCAGATCAAGCCGTGATCCGGATAGCCGGGCAGCCATGCGTCAAGAAAATCGAGCGCGGCCTGCGGCTCTTTCGTCTCGTACAAGCCATGCATCAAGATGTGGGCGTTGTGGCCGTTTTGCGGGCGCAGCGCAATCGCGCAGCGCGCCATGTCAAGTCCCTCATCGGTCTGCATCAATTCGATGCGCGCCCAGCCGCGATTTGCCAACAGCCACGGAAACTCCGCCGCGTAATGCGGCGCCAAGCCATCGACGAAAGCCAGCCGCGCTTCATTATGATCGGCGCGGCCGCTGAAGGCGAGCAGGCCATACGCACCCATAGCGGTGGATGCGGCCAGTGCATCGGTAGGCCAGACGCGAATGTGTTCCTGCACCTTCGTTAACGCATCGAGTGTGCGGCCTTGAATCACGGTGGCGATGAGATCAATCTGTGAGGATTCGCGCGGCAGCGGATGTGACGCGGCCTGCGCGCGCGCCATCGCCGTGCGCGCCTCGGGGCCTCGCCCCCAGGCGGCAAGTGCGAGCGCGTGCAGCGCGTGGCCTAAAGCGAAATCTGGCGCAGCGGCGAGCGCTTCATCAATCGCCTCGAACACGCCCGGCCAGGCGTGGAGTTGCGCATCGACTGCGCGGTCGTAGGCGGCGAGCGCTTCGGATGAGTTGCAGGTGACGGTGTTGCCGAATTGGTCTTGCATCAATAGCACTCCATGAATCTCGATGCGCCGGGAAATCGAATCCCGGTTTAGTCAATCTTGATGTTCGCTGTCTTGGCGACCCTGCCCCACTTCTCGATCTCCGCACGGATGTGCGCGCCGAACTCAGCCGGGGTTGACGTCGCCGCGTCCAGACCTTGTGTCGCAAACCGTTCACGCACGTCGGGCAATGCGAGCGTTTTGATCAATGCCTCGCCCAGTTTCGCAATCACCGCCGGCGGCGTCCCGGCCGGCACCAACACGCCTTGCCAGCCGACCGCGTCGAAATCCTTCAGTGCGTCGTAGGGTAGCTTCGGATACACCACCGGGTAAATGCCCATCGTGCCGGTGTTGCCGAGGAAGATGGTGTAGCCATCGTTCGGCTGCTTGGCTGCGTACTCGGCACCGACGATGCCACCCGCGCCGCCGCGATTCTCGATCACGATCGGCTGGCCGAGGAACTCGGCGAACTTGGGCTGGATCACCCGCGCGATGAAATCCAGATTGCCGCCCGGCGGAAACGGGACGATGAACTTGACCGGACGGTTCGGGAAGGTTTGTGCGAGCGCGCTGGTGGCGATACTTAGCGCGATGAGGCAAAAGAGCGCGCGCAAAGCGGCTAGTAATCGCGTCTGATACTGATTCATTTTGGCCTTCCTCAACGCAATGGGGATTCTAACCTCTGAAACCGGATCAACCCGGCGTAACCGGGCTGAAATCCGCTCCCAGAGCGGTTCTTCCGCTATGCCGTCACTTCACTCCGGTATGCCGCCACCGTTGCCGCAGTCGTCCCCAGCGGCACCGCATCGGGCACATGCTCGCCCTGAAAATTGAACTCCAGCTTGGTGCCAACCGGGTCGTAGATGAACACCTGATATCCTGCGTCCTCAATATTTTGCTCTTCGAAGCCGATGTCGAGCTGCTTCAAACGCTTACGAAAATCGACCGCGCCCGACGCCTTGAATGAAATGTGATCAACGCTGCCGCTGTGCTTTTCTTTGATGAACGAGCCTTGCGGAAAACGCGAGGCGACATGGATGATCGGATCGTCGCCGTCGTAGAGCCAAATGCCGCCGAATTTGAATTGCGGGCGAAAGCCTTTTTTCAAGCCGAGCACATCGCCGTAGAACTGTTCGATGGCGGCAAGATCGCTCTCCGAGCAGCGGATATTGAGATGCTGGAATCCTTCAAATTTCATGATGCTTCCTTGGGTTGCTGGCGAGCGAAAAAGACAGCGCAGGAAATCGTAGCACACCGAAAATCACTGGCGTGAGCGACTCAAACTGGCCGACTTCGCCACCACTGACCGCCGCCATTTTTCGGCGATCCGGCCATCGCATCGCAGCCGGCTCAATTTGCTGCCAGCGGTTTGACGGCAATGACCATGCAGGTGCTGCTGCCGGTCACGTGCTTGCCCGGCCTCGTTTGAAAAGCACAATATTAAATTCATCTCGCGATCCCGCACGCGCGGGGCTACCTCACCTTCCAACTATCCGCCGCCATGCCCATCCAACTCGACAACATCGATCAACTGAAATCCACCCTCATCGACCTCGGCATCCGGTTCGGCCCCAAGGTGGTGGTCGCCTTCTTCATCCTGGTGGCGGGTTTTTACGCCGCACGCTGGGCCGCGACTGTATTCGGCCGCTGGCTGCTGACACTGCAACTCGAGCCGCCAGTGCGCCTGCTGATGGAGCGTGTGCTGCGCCTGATCGTGATCGGCTTGTTCCTGATCATGGCGTTGCAAAACCTCGGCGTCGAGCTACTGCCGCTGATCGCCGGTCTGGGCGTGGCCGGCGCCGGCGTCGCGCTGGCGATGCAGGGCGTACTCGGCAATCTGGTGGCCGGCCTGACCATCATTTTCACGCGCCCGTTTCGGGTCGGCGAATACGTGTCGATGGTCGGCGTCGAAGGCCGGGTCGAGGCAATCGAATTGTTCTCCACCTTCCTCAGCCACAACGACGGCTCGGTGGTGGTGGTGCCGAATCGCAAGATTGTCGGCGAGATCCTGCACAACTACGGCGAAATCCGCCAACTCAACCTTGCCGTCGGCATCTCCCGCTCCGACGATCTCGACCGCGCGCTGGCGGCGGTCAGCGCCGTGGTGCGGGCCAATCAACACGTACTGCCCGAACCAATGGCGGTGATCGGCGTTAGCGTGCTACACGACACCTCGATCACCATTGCCGTCAAACCCTGGGTCAAGGTGACCGACTACGTGGCCACAATCGGCGAACTCAACCACGCCATCGTCGACGCCTTTCGGGTCGCGGCGATCACTTATCCGAACACCCTGAACGGTGCCATCGCCGTCAACCCAGCGCCGGTAACCTTGAGTGTCAACTAATGCGTCGCGGCGCAAAATATTGAAATCTTTGAAATTGGTCAGCGCTTTTTCGATCGTTTTTACCCGCGTAGTGGTGCCGGCCTCGGGGTTGCTCCAAATGCGGGCCGAAAAAATGCCGCGCAATGCGCGGCAATTTTTCTTTGCATCGATGGAGAACTCTCCTCTATCGCGCGACCGGTTGTAGCAAGTCTCAAGCTTCGAGATTCCGCGCTGGCGGGTAGTCGCGCGAATACACCGGGTTCTTCAAAAACTCTTCCGGCTTGTAAGTCCAGAACTGGCCGACCTTGTCATAGACGCGCTCGACCACGTTCACCAAACGGCCCTCTTTGCGCTCGACGCGGCGAATGAACACATCGCCCACCACGTTGCCATAGGTGTCGAACGACACCGGTCCGCGCGCGGTGCCAGCACTGACGCTGCGCAACGCCTTCATCAACCCCTGCTTGTCTTCGATCTTGCCTTTGATCGCAGTGAGCGCGGTTTCGAGCACCGCCGCGTTGACGTAGGTCGCCGCTGCGTAAAAACCAGGGTCGTACTTGAACTCGGCACGGAACGCCGCAGCGAATTTACGATTCACCGGGTTGGCCAGCTCGGCCGAATACCAGCAAGCGGTACGCACGCCAATCGCTTCGTCGCCCATGTTGCGCAGCACCGCCTCGTCGAGCGCGGTCATGCCGCCAACCACGTTGACCTTGCCGCGCAAACCGTACTCGTTGAACTGACGCAAAAAACGGAAACCGTTTGAACCGGCGAAGCCGAGGAACACGCCATCCACATTGGTTTTCAACTGCGCCAGAAAGGTGCCGTAATCCGGTACGGTGAGCGGCGGAAACATTTTTTGCACAATCTTGCCGCCGCCGTCTTCAAACACGCGCTGAAACCCAGCCAGCATCTCGTGACCATAGGCCAGATCATCGGCGATGATGCTCATCCGCTTCCACTTCAATTCCTTGATGCAGTAATCAGCCATCGGATGCGCGCACTGCGCCGACGTCGAGGTCGCGCGCACAAACCACGGGCTGGCTTTGCGCTGGGTCAGGTCTTCCGCCGCCGCCACTGACAGCGTCGGCAGCGCCTGCGCGCGAATGTAGTCGTCGACTGCCAGCGCTTCACCGGCGGCCAGCGGCCCCATCATCACCTGAATTTTGTTGCGCTCGACCAGCTCTTGCAGTTTGGTGCGCGCCGTCGCTGGCACCCCTGCGCTGTCGCCGACAAACAGCTCGACCTTGCGCCCGGCCATCAGGTTGTTGCGCTCTTTCAAATACATGATCAGCGCGCGTTCCATGTCGATACCACCGGACGCCAGCGGGCCGGATTTCACCGTCATCAACCCCAGACGAATCGGCTCAGACTGCGCCCTGACAAACTGCGGAAACCCGCTCCCACCAAGGGTTACAGCCCCACCGATGGCTTTGATCGCGGTGCGGCGCTTGACGTTGACGGCGCTTTTTTTGTCACTGCTTTTGTCGCTGCTTTTATTGCTATGCATGTCTCTCTCCTGGTTATAAGTTTGACAACCACTGCACGACAGTTTGTTGCACAAGCTCTTCCCGCCCAACATAAAAATGATTGCAGCGCGGAATGATCACCACTTTACACCGCCCTTCCGCGCGCTCGGCAAATGCTTCCGCCGGGTAAGTGTCTTTCACTTCTTCATCGCCACGCAGATACAACACCGGGCAGTGAATCTGCGGTGCCAGCGCCAAAATGTCTGGTACGTTGTCGAGCAGATCGACGTAACTCGCGGCGGTGATCGCGTACCACCAGCCGGGCACCAGCATCAGCTCGGCACCGCGCCCTTCGGCAACACGCGCACGTGCCAGCGCGCTGAATTCTGCAAACCGCTCGGTACCGAGCAAGCCGCCCGCCGCCATCCGCGGCGCAATCTCGCGGCCACCACAATGCGCCGAGAGCAAGATCAACGCGGGTGTGTGCGGATGATCCGCCACGTGCTTCACCGCCAACATGCCGCCGTTGCTGTGGCCGATCACGACCGGGTGCGCGAAGCCGCGCTGCGCCACCCAGCGCGCAGCGATGGCGTTGTCCTCGACTGCCTCGGCGATGGATTGAAACGCCCCGCCCTCGGCAGCACGACTATCGCGAATCGCCAGAATGTCGTGGCCGCGCCGGTTGAATGCAAGGCAGGCATAGCCCAGCGCCACCAACACGGGCGGTAAAAACCGCAGCATGCCGGTGTAGAAATTCATCGTGTTGCCGTGGAACAGCAACACGGCGCCTTTGGGGGATGGATGCGACATAGCGTCAGTCGCTTCACCGTTCGCTGCGCTATCGGGCTCGTACCACGCGCCATCCAGGGGCGTAGTGGGCGTGGCAATAGTGACGAGAGTCGTCCTCATACCAATTCCGATCCTATTTCGCGTTCACTCCGCCTTCAACCCAATATCGCGAATCACTTTGCCCCACTTCTCCTGCTCAGCACGAATAAAGGCTGCGGTTGAATCCGGCGTACTCGCAATCGGCTCCGCCCCCAGCGCAGCAAAGCGCTGCACAAAGGCCGGCTTGGCGATCAGCTGATTGATCTCGCTGTTGAGCAGCTTGACGATCTCGGGCGAGGTACCGGCCGGCACCATCAGCGAAAACCAGCCCAGCACTTCAAACCCTGGCACACCCGACTCCGCCACCGTCGGCACACCCGGCAACAAGCTGGTGCGCTTGGCGCTGGAGATCGCCAGCGGACGCACCGCGCCCTTTTGAATATGCTGCTGCATCACCGCGATGTTCTCGAACATCATCTGCACCCGGCCAGACAACATGTCGGGCATCAGCGCGCCGGTGCCTTTGTAGGGCACATGCGTCATGTCCACGCCCGCCGCTTTCTTCACCAGTTCGCCGCCCAGATGCTGCGCCGTGCCGGGGCTGGACGAGGCGTAGTTGTATTTGCCGGGGTTTTGTTTCAGCAGAGTAATGAGTTGCGCGAAAGTGTCGGCCTTCACCTCCGGATGCACCACGAACACATAGGGCGTGCTCGCCACCAGCGCGACGGGAATCAAGTCCTTCTCCTGATACGGCAAGTTGGCGTAGAGCGAAGGCGCGGTGCCGTGGGTGCTCGAGGTCATCAACATCGTGTAGCCATCGGGCGTGGACTTCGCCACCAGACCCGCGCCGATACTGCCCGACGCGCCGCCACGGTTATCCACCACGAAGGATTTACCGAGCGACTCGGACAAGCCCTGCGCGACCAGACGTGCAATCACATCAGTGGTGCCACCGGGCGGAAAGCCGACGATCATCTTGATCGGCTGCGCGGGGTAAGGCTGCGCCCACAACGGCGTCGCCGAGAGCGCAGCAGTCACCAGCGCCAAACAAAGATAATTTTTGAACATTTTTTGGCTCTCAAGAAACTGAAGCAATGGCTTGCAAAAACGACTCACGATCCGCATCGCCTTCTTCGACAAACAAACGACCGGACAACTCACCCAAGATTGACGTGCGCGTCATATGCCGAATTTTGGTCTGATCAAAATCCGGCAACGCCATGTGCAGCATGCAACGGTTGTCCCACATCACCAGATCATTCACCGACCAGCGATGGCGATACACAAACTCTGGCGAGGTCGCATGCTCGTTCAGAAACTTCAAAATCGGCGCACTCTCCTCGTCAGTGAAACCAACAAAGCCGCGAATCCGCTGACCGAGATACAGCGCATTCTTGCCGGTCTCTGGATGGGTGCGCACCACCGGATGCACCACCGGCGGATTGCGCCGCTTCATGTCTGCCACCTTCACCGGGTCGCGCTTCTCGATGCCCTTAATCAGCGCCACGTCATGCACCGCCTCCAGCGTCTCGATGAAGGCACGCATCTTCGCGCTCAAGGTCTCGTAGGCGAGATACATGTTCGCGAACAGCGTATCGCCACCGACTGGCGGCTTCTCCTTGCACAACAGCAGCGACGCTTTCGCCGGGCGCGTCGTGTAGCTCAGATCAGTGTGCCAATTGCGCCCGGTGTTGCGCGTCTCCGACGGCTTGCCGTTCGTCATGCGATTCGTCACGAGCAGAATTTCTGGCTGCTCTGCATCGCGGTAGTGCGGCTGAAAATCGTTTTGCTCCAGTTCGCCGAAGTTGCGGCTAAAGGCGATCTGCTGCGCAGCGTCCAAATCCTGTCCCGGAAAAATCACCACCAGGTGCTTGTGCCAGGCGTCGATAATTTCCTTACGCGCAAAGTCATCAATAGGCTGGCGCAGATCGAGACCGGTGATCTGCGCGCCGAGGGCGAAACCCAGCGGTGTGATGGTGAGACGGGGCATCCGATTTTCCTTTTGAGAATCGCCATGGGTTAAGCGATCCGCGCAAATGTTACCGGACAGCGTCAATCGCACGATGCTGAGCCTGTCGCGCCGGTGTTGCGAAAACGCGGTGCAGCGGAACCGCATCACCAATCGCCAAGCCTTTGGCCAGAAACGCCGGCCGGCCATGCGCGCCGCTTCGCCGGTAGTCTTCAACCAGCCAGGCACGGGCGGCGGATCGATCAACCCCGCGTTGTTCTTGCAAAAACATCAGAACGGAGTCACACAACTCTTCAAACGCGATTCGATACGTTCGTCCTCGCCGTTGATAGAGCCAATCGGAGAATTCCATGAACGCGGCGAATGGTGACTCTGGTGACTCTGCTGACTCTGACCTCGACTTGAGCAACGCCCGCAGTGAACTCGCGAAACGCCCCGAGTTCGCCACCAAATCCCAGTAGCGGGCGAAGCGTTCAATGCGCAGCATCTCCGCAGCGCTGATGCATGCGGTCGCTTGCACGTTGTACGGCGGCACTTCGTTGTAGCGCATGCCAAATTCTTCAGTGTGGCGAATGATCGGCGTGCCACGCAGGCGCTTGAGAATCCCGAGTTGAATTTCGTGCGGGCCGAGTGCGTGCAGTTGATCGAAGCCACGCGCGAAACTCGTGAGGTCTTCGCCGGGCAGCCCGGCGATCAGATCAACGTGCAGATGGGCGTGTGAATCGGCACGCAACCACTTGAGGTTCTCCGCAGCCTTTTGGTTATTTTGCTTGCGCGAGATCCGCTGTTGCACTTCGATATTGAAGGTCTGAATACCGATTTCAAATTGCAGCGCGCCAGCCGGGAAACGCGCAATCATCGCCTTGAGCGCGTCAGGCAAATGATCCGGCACAAGTTCAAAATGGATGAAGCACGGGTCGTCGGGCGACGCGTCGATCTTGCACTGAAAGAATTCGAGAATCGCGAGGCTGGTCTTGACGTTGAGGTTGAACGTGCGATCAACGAATTTGAAGCGCCGCGCGCCGCGTGCGTGCAGTTGCTCCAGTGCGGCGAGGAAATTGTTGGTATCGAACGGCCACGCGGTTTTATCCAGCGCCGAGAGACAGAACTCGCATTTGAACGGGCAGCCGCGCGAGGCTTCGACGTAGAGGGTACGCTGGCGAATGTCTTCGGCGGTGTATTCGGCGTAAGGCAATGCCAAAGCGTCGAGCGGTGGTTGTTCGCCGGCATGATTTTTCATCAAGGGCTTGGGGCCACCCAGAATTTGCGCGCAGAGTTTAGGCAGGGTGACATCGCCCCAGCCGGTGATGATGTAGTCAGCAAGCTGGCAAATGCGCTGCCCGCTGGTCTCGAAACTGACTTCCGGCCCGCCGAGGATGATGACAATCTCTGGCCTTGCGGCTTTGAGCAATTCGATCACGCGCTCGGTCTGCACCGTGTTCCAGATGTAAACGCCGAAGCCGATGATGCGCGGGGTACGTGCGAGCAAGTCAGTAGCGATTTCTTCTGGCGCGCGGCGAATCGTGAACTCCGCTAATTGGGTTTCGCTCTTCAATGCCCCCATGTTGGCCATGAGGCAGCGCAGGCCGAGCGAGGCGTGGGTGTAGCGCGCGTTGAGCGTGGCTAAAACGATGCTGGACATGGCTTGATTGTAGGTGCAGCGCCCCGATCTGCCATGCAAATCGCTGCTGTGCGCTCCGAGCTTTGCTGCTGACTTTTGCCGCTCCGGGTTCGGCTCGGTGGCGGCATCCGTCGTAACATTCATCCTCAGTTTTCATCTCGCTTCACACCATGACAACGCCCCGCATGCCCACTCTGTTCCTCGGCCACGGTAGCCCGATGAACACCATCGAGACCAACCGCAACACTGCCGCTTGGACGCGCATTGGCGCAGCCTATCCGCGCCCCAAAGCAATTCTGTGCATTTCGGCGCACTGGTATACGCGCGGCACGGCGGTGACGGCGATGGCGCAGCCGAAAACGATTCACGACTTCGGCGGCTTTCCACAAGCGCTGTTTGATTTTCAATACCCTGCGCCGGGTGACGTGGCGTTGGCAGAGCGGGTGCGCGATCTACTCGCTCCTGTGCCGGTAGCGCTCGATGATGCCGAATGGGGGCTCGACCATGGCACCTGGTCGGTGCTGGCACATGTCTATCCGAACGCTGACGTACCGGTAGTGCAACTGTCGATTGACGGCACCCAGCCGCCGCAGTTTCACTACGAACTGGGCAAACAATTGAAACCACTGCGCGATGAAGGTGTGTTGATTTTTGGCAGCGGCAATGTGGTGCATAACCTCGGGGTGATGCAACGCGGCAGCAGTGACCGCGTCGGCGGCTACGACTGGGCCGAGCGATTCAACACTTACGCACGCAACGCGCTGGTGCAGCGCAACGATCAAGCACTGGTCGATTACGCGACGCAGGGCGCAGATGCGCAACGCTCGATCCCGACGCCGGAACATTACCTACCACTGCTTTATGCGTTGGGGGCGGGTGAAGGTGATGCAGTCACCATCGAAAACGACGGGCTTGAAATGGGGTCGATCAGCATGCTGTCGGCGAGCTTTGGTGCGACAGCAGCAGGCGCAGCGCGCGCATGAAGTTCGAGCATTTGGTGCAGATCAACGACCCGCTCAACCCGCTCGTTGATTCGCTCACGCGCAGCCAAGTGTGGTGCGGGCTGGTGCACCGCGCCAAACAGCCGAAGGAGTTTGTCGAGACGCTTGACGCTTTCGAGATCAACATCTACAGCGATACCGTGCTGACGCGCGCCCTCACCTTTGGCCGGCTGGTGATTCACGATCAGGTCACGTTGACGCCAGAGGAGTCGGTGCGTTACGACATCGAAGCCTCGGCTGAAGTGCCGGGCGGCACGCTGGTGATGACGATTGAAGAGCCGGGACAGGAGCAATTGTTCGTGCGCTTCGCTTACGACACCCGAGCCATTGAAGGCGGCCCGCCGCGTGAGGCGTTCTATGATGAATACGTCAAGCAGGCCTATGTCGAGGCAGATGTTGATTCGATCATGACGATCCGCAAGATGATTGCTGAAGGCGCGTTGTAGGCCACAGTACAATTTGTGCGTGCCAACTCTTGCCGCGCGTTCGCGCGACCTACCATGAATCGACGCAACTTCTTTCCCGCCGCCGCCACTTCGGCACTCGCCCTCACCGGGGTCGCTAGTACCGCGCAGGCGCAAAACCTCGCCCCCTGCAAAGGGCCGGACGTGGTCTACGAGCCGACCTCCCTGGGTGTCGTCGCACGCATGCTCGACGCGGCGCAGGTGAAGGCGACCGATGTGGTCTATGACCTCGGCTGCGGCGATGCGCGCATCGTCATCGCCGCCGCGATGCGCGGCGCGCGCGGCGTCGGCTTCGAGATCGAACCGAATCTCGTTAAATACGCCGAAGCCAATATCAAGGCCGAGCAACTGTTCGACAAAGTGAAAGTGGTGCAGCAGGATTTATTCACTGCCGACATGAGCGAAGCCTCGGTGGTCGCGCTATATCTGCTACCCGAGATGAACACCCGGCTGCGCCCGAAATTTTGGAAAGAATTAAAAGTCGGGACCCGCATCGTCGCCAACGCGTTCCCCATCGGCGGCTGGGATGCGGACCGGATTTTTGAAGTGCCGACGCGCTACCGGCAGATGTTTCTTTACACCGTCAAGGCGGAACATAAAAAAGCCTGAAACCGTTGGTGGGAGCGGTTCTTCGGCGTTTTCTCCGCTGCGGAGTCGTCCCGCCACTCGCCCTGCGCGGCTTAGGTCACGCGCCCGCCGCTCTTCTCCAACTCACAACCATTGATGCGCCAGAGTTTGTTTTTCTGCCGCTGCATCCGGTAGGCGGCGATCCACACTGCGCCATCTTGATCTGACAACTGCACCAGTTGCATGGTGTCGCCGTCGATCACTTCGGGCTTGAGAAAAGTCACTGAGGCCGGGCGATAGACCGCCGGGTAGCCCGTCTTGACCATCCGCAGAAACGTCTGCGGATTGCCGAACATCGACTGAATCGGCGGCGCGGCGTAGGAGAAAGCCTTGTCGGCGTCGTCTTTGGCGAAGGCGTCGAGCTGCGCTTCAATCACCGTGCGAATCGCTTTGGCGTCGGCGCTGCTCACGCCTTGGCTTTGGGCTGCTGCGGGCAACACGGCGACCGCACAGGCCAGACCGACCAGCCA
The DNA here is from genome assembly GCA_043775155.1 of Burkholderiales bacterium. GTDB lineage: Bacteria > Pseudomonadota > Gammaproteobacteria > Burkholderiales > JAEUOS01 > CANJDH01. The sequence continues at coordinate 13,919 of JAYVSR010000069.1, forward strand.
TTTCGCGCAGCACGCCGTCACGCGGACCAGCGTCGTTTCCATCATGATTTCCCTCCCGGCACGCGACTATCTTTCGACCGAGCCAGTATAAACTCCTGTCCTCCTGCGATAGCAAATTTCGCCCTCAGCTTCCTCACCGCACGCCCTCACGCAAGCGACGACCGATTCATGAACATTCTGCGCAAACTACTCGGCCACAACGTTGTCATTTCTGCGCCGCCGGAGCCCGAGCCGGTCAGCGCTGCGGTTGCCGCCGCCGATGCTGCGCAACAAAAGCAATCGAAAGAGGCGCAGATGCGCGCGGACATCGCCGGTGCCGACACCGCCCGCCTCACTGCGCTCGCCCTCACCGACGAACGCGCGACGATGCGTCTGTTCGCCGCGCAAGCGCTGGTCGATGCTGGCGCGCCGCGCACCACTTGGGAAGACATCGCCCGCACCTGGGCCGACAAAGATCGCCGCCTCACGCGCATCGCCAAAGAATGCATCGCGGTGTATCAGCATCACTCGCAGGTCGAAGCGCGCATCGCCGAGCTCGAAGCCGGCTATCGCGCCCTTCTCGACAAACCGTCGGTTGATCTGATGCGCTTGATTGACCTCGATGCGCAGTCCGATGCACTCACGAAGGATGCGCTGAAAACCGCTCCCACCAACGATTTCCAGTCGTTGACCGCAGTCCGCGCCGAGATCGCCACGCGCATCGAGGGCAATCAGGCGGCGCAACGTGAGTTGATCGCGATCGAGCGCGAAGCCGATGCCGCGCGCCTCGCCCTGGTGGCGCAGCAGACCGTCGCCGACCCGCTGGTGCATGCCGCGCTGGCCGAGCGCTTCGCCGCCGTCCATGCCGACGCCATCAATGCCGAGAGCGTGCCCGCTGTCATCACCGAACGCGCACGCAAAGCGCTCAACGGCCTTGAAGCACTGACCCAGAGCGCAGTAGCGCGTGGGGTTGCGGAAGGTGCCTCACGCGAGTTGCTCGCGCGCATCGAAGCGCTGGTGCCGGAAGACGTTGACGCGCGCAATGCTCTGCAAGCCGAGATCACCGCCGCTGGATTGCCAGATGACCTGAACAGCAAAGTCGCACTCGCTTTCGCCACCCGCACTGGCGACGCCGAGCAAATGGAGCGCGAAGCGAAGCGCCAGGCTGAGCGCGCGCTGACCGATGCCGAGCGTGCCGAACGCAATGCCGTGAAGGCCCAGCGGGTGCAGGCGGAGAAAGCCGCGCGTGACGCCGAGACTGCGACGCTAACCACTCTCATCAGTGAGACCGAAGCGCACCTCGCCGCCGGCGAAGCCAAGGCGGCGATCAAAGCGGCTGAGGCGATCAAGCGCGCCCGCGCCGCCGCTGAGCATCTGCCGGGCGCACTGCGCGCGCGCTTTCACGCGGTGGAATCCGAAGTGCTCAAGCTCGAAGGCTTCGCTCGCGACGTGGCGAAAAAACGCCGTGCTGAATTGCTCGACCGGGCGAAAAAATTGCCTGACCTCAAACTCAACATCGACATGCTGCGCACCGAAGTGCAGGCGCTGCAAGCCGAGTGGAAAAAACTCGACGCCGACAGCGGCGGCGCACCACGTCGACTGTGGGACGAATTTCACACCGCCACCAACAAGGCGTATGAAATCGTCACCTTGTATCGCGAGGTGAAAAGCGCCGAGCGCGACGAGAAGATGAAAGTAAAAGAAGCCGCGCTGGCAGAAATCGAAGCACTCGCCGCCAACGCCACCAGCGAGTCGCCAGACTGGAAAACCATCGCCGCCAAGCGCGGCCAGGTGGTGCGCGCGTGGTACGACTTGGGCGGCGTCGGGCGCAAAGAACAAAAAGGTTTGCAGACGCGGATGGACGCGGCAGTGAAAGCCCTCGACGCCGCGCTCGACGCCGAGCGCGCCAAAGAGCGCAGCCGCCGCCAAGGCTTGATCGATCAGGTCGAAGCCGCGCGGGTGCGCGCCGAAGCCGAGCGCCCTGCCACACTCGACTCGCGCGACCGCCCTTGGCCCGCGCTGGCCGACGCGATGCAGGTGGCACAGGACTGCCAGAAACAATGGAACGCGCGCCCGCAGCAGGCCACGCCGTCGCTGCCGCTGGCGCGCAAGGAAGAGCAAGCGCTGTGGGAAAAATTCCGCGCGCTCGGCAACACCGTGTTCGAAATGCGCGCGCATGCGCGTGAAGCGGTCAAAGTGCAGGTGCAGGCGGAGCGTGCAGCCGACGCCGAGCGTGAGCGCGAAGCGCGCGCCGCAACGGAAGCCAAACGCGCGAAAGAGCGCGACAAATGGAATGTGCTGGCAGAGCTGGACACGCTGCTGTGTGAGATCGAAGGGCAGGCGGCCAGCGGCACGGATTCCGCCGCTGTTGCCGCGTTGCGCGAGAAGGTCGGCTCAATCGCAGCGCGCCTCGACGCAAAACACGCCGCACACAAAGAACTCTCGGCACGCATTGCTGCTGCTGGCGAGGGCCGTACCCTGCCACCCGGCCAAGCGCGCATCGCACTGCTGCTCGACCTGGAACTCGCACTCAACATCCCCGCACCGGCCGGCGAAGAAGCTGCGCG
>JAYVSR010000070.1:0-19209 GCA_043775155.1 Burkholderiales bacterium
CTGCACCCGCCCCCGCGTCAAGCGGAGTGAAAGCAGCAGGCTGCTCGACCGGGCGATTGAACGCCGTTTGATTCGACGGCTGGGCACCAGCGCCGGCAAACGCCGGGGTCATGGCCGCTTGCCCCTGACCTTGCTGACGGGCGCGCCACATGCGCCAAGCGAACATCGCGGCCACCGCCAGCGCTGCGATCATCAGGAAGGAACCGAGCATCTCAGCCATGGCACCGCCCAAACCCATGTGCGACAACAGCGCCGCAATCCCCAAGCCGGCCGCGAGGCCAGCCAGTGGGCCGAGCCATTTATTGCGTGCCGGGGCCGGGGCAGCAGCGGGGGCTGCTGCCGGTGCAGCGGGCTTGGCAGCTTGCGCCGGGGCCGCTGGCGCCTGCTTCTGCGTCACGTTCGACGATTGCGTGCCTTTCGAGCCGCCACCGCCCAACTTCTTGGCCTGGGCGTCGAGCGCCACCATGCCCAAGCCTGCGCTTGCGACCGCTACCACCAACAACCAAGACTTGAATGATTTCATGCCGAGTCTCCAAAAAATAAGGGGAAGTGCAAGATCCGTATCCTAGACGAAAAGAACTGAATCTAGTTCCTTTCATCGATTTATATTTGTGTCGCGCGACTGGAATTCAAGCCCATCAATGGTAAAAAATCCGTGCCGCAGCCCAAAACCGGTCACTCGAAACGATACAGCCGCGCCGCATTCGCCGCAAACAGTGGCACCCGCACGCTGTCATCGGGCAGCCAAGATTCGATCTGATCGAGCAAATCGGCATCGTTCGGCATCCCGGCATGAATCCCCGGATGGGGCCAGTTGGTACCCCACACCACTTGCTGCGGGAAATCGCGCAACAAAATCTGCGCGAACGGGCGCATGTCGTCATACGGCGCACCGGCGTCCGACAAGCGATACCAGCTTGAAATCTTGGTGTAGCAATCGCGGCGCTTCTCCAGCAAGCGGCGAATCACCTGAAAGCCGGGGGCATCGGCACCTTCTGCACCACGCGTGCGGCCCATGTGATCGATCACCAGTGGCACCGGGCAATTGAGCAACTTCGACTCCAGCGCGACCCAATCAGATGATTTGGCGATGTTGATTTCAAGATGCCAACCAAACGGCGCGACCTTCGCAGCGAGTGCTTCGAGATCGGCGGTGGTAGAGCCGGTCGCAAATTGATCCATCAAGCGCGCGGCGCGAAAGCCGGCGGCATCGAGGCGCTTCAACAGCGCCGCATCAACATCGCGCGGCACTGCGGCGACGCCGCGCAAACGCTGCGGATGCGCGCGCAAAAAATCTTCCGTGATGCTGTTGTCAAACCCATACGGGCTGCCATGCACCTGCACACCGCGCGCGACGCCGAGCGCCGCGTGCAGGGCAAACCAGGCCTCGCGGGTACACAAGGGCGGCTGATACTTGCGCGACCCGGCGAGCGGATAACGATCGAATTGATCGAAGATGTGCGCGTGACAATCCACCGTACCAGGCGGCAGCGCGCGGCGTGGCGCGCGCAGGCGCGGATCGGGTGGCAGGGGCGGATCAGCCAAAAGCGGGGCAGCGTCAGCACTCATCGGCTATTGCTCCAGCGAAATGCCGGCTTCGCGCGCGATGCTGCGCCAGTTATCAAAATCACGTTTGACGTAAGCATCAAACGCGCTTTGCTCCAGATCAATCAACTCCACGCCAAGTGCCGCGAAGCGCTCTTTCACTTGCGCGTTGGCGAGCGCGCGTTTCAATGCCGCGCTCAGCTTGTCAGCGACGGCGCGCGGCGTGCCGGCCGGGACAAACAAACCGGTGAAGGTAATCACTTCGTAATTCGTCAATCCCAATTCAGCCAGCGTCGGCACCTCGGGCAACAGTAGAGAGCGCTTTTTCGTCGTCACTGCCAGCGCGCGCAAGCGCCCTTCCTTGATGTGACCAATCGACGCCGTGAGTTGATCCATCATCGCCTCGACCTGGCCACCAATCACATCGGTGATGGCCGGGCCAGCGCCTTTGTAGGGCACGTGAATCATCTTCAGCTTCGCCTCCCGCGCCAGCAACTCAATCGCCAAATGGTTTGACGTACCCGTGCCGGCCGAGGCCATCGACAGTTGCCCCGGCTTAGCCTGCGCCAGCGCGACGAAATCGCGATAGTTCATGATCGATGACTTGGCACCAGCGGTCAGCACAATCGGCACCGCGTGGATCGGCCCGAGGTTGACCAGATCGCGAATTGGATCGTAAGGCGGGTTTTTCGCCACCGCCGGCGCGACCGAGATAGTGCCGGAAGAGCCGAGCAGCAAGGTGTAGCCATCCGCCGCCGATTTTGCCGCGAACGCCGCGCCGATGAAACCGCCGCCACCGGCGCGGTTATCGACAATGATTTGCGCACCGAGCGCTTCGCCCAGCGCGGGCGCAATCGCCCGCGCGGTGATGTCCACATTGCCGCCGGGTGCGAACGGCACGATCAAGCGGATCGGCCGATTCGGATAGTCCTGAGCCTGCACGGTGGTTGACAGTCCGGCCACCGGCACCAGCAGCAAGGCGCACAGCGCGCGCGCCGCGCGCCGCCAGTCTGATTTCATTTTTCGCATCACCTCAATCCCCTTCAAATTTTTCAACGACTCAATCCACGGTGATCTTCGCATCACGCACCAGCCGCACCCAAAACTTTGCATCCTCGGCAACAAAGGCGGCAAACTCTTCCGGCGATTTCGATGTCGCCGTCTCGGTGCCTTCGCGCGCAAACGCCGTGCGCACGGCCGGCAACTGCACCACCTGCGCGGTCGCCTCAAATATCCGCTTGATCACCGGCGCTGGTGTGCCGGCCGGCACAAAAAAGCCATACCAAAACGACATGTCGTAGTCGGGCAAACCAGCCTCGTTCATGCCCGGCAAATCGGCCACCAGCGGCGAGCGCGCTTGGCTCGACACCGCGAGTCCCTTCAAGCGGCCGGCCTGCATTAACGGCAGCACCGAGGGCGGGGTGCCAAAGGTGAACTGTGTATCACCCGCAATCACCGACTGCACCGCCGGGCCGCCGCCCTTGAACGGCACATGCACCACGTCGAGCCCGGCGAGGCGGGCGAACAACAACGCCGACAAATGCGGCGCCGAGCCATTGCCGGACGACGCATAGTTCAGCTTGCCGGGCGATTTTTTTGCCAGCGCGATCAACTCGCGCATCGAGTTCACGCCAAGGTCTTTGTTCACCGCGATCACCAACGGCGACGACGACACCTTGATGATCGGTGTGAGATCACTCGCCTTGTAGCCGAGCTTCGGGTTCACCGCCGGGTTCACCGAAATGCTCGACGGGCTCGCGATCAACAAAGTGTAGCCATCGGCCGGCGACTTCGCCACGTACTCAGCGGCAATCGAAGAACCCGCACCTGCGCGGTTTTCCACCACCACAGCCTGGCCGAGGAGTTTGGAAAGCGGATCGGCCAAGGCGCGCGAAACGTAATCCGCTGCGCCGCCGGGGGCAAAGCCGACCACGAGACGGATCGGCTTGGCGGGATAAGGCTGCGCAAACGCAAGCGGCGTGGCGCACAACGAAAGCACCATCGCAATCAACAAATACACCGGGCGGCGGTTCATATCCATCATGCTCCTTGTGTTTCGATACATAAGACCGTTGGGAATTGCGCTCTCACCGTAAATTAGTTTGACTGGAAACCAGACAGGAGGACCGGGCCACCCTATTTACTTCATGCGTCAGAAGGGAAAAAACCGGAAACCTTTGGTGGGAGCGGCTCTCCGACTGATGCTTACTTCTTGTAGTGGAATCGGCAGCGCGCCACTTCGATGGCACCGGCGTGGATCCGGTAGATCAGCCGATGTTCTGCCGTGATGCGCCTGCTCCACCAGCCGCTCCAGTCTTCTTTGAGCGGCTCAGGTTTTCCCAACCCCGTGAATGGCGACGTCTCGATGCTCGACAGCAGCGCATTGATCTTGGTGACGAGACGCCGGTCGGTGGCTTCCCAGTAGCCGAGATCGCGCATGCCATCGGCGGTGAATCTGATTTTCACTTTTTGCGCGGATCAAATTCCAACAATTCGCCGCGCTCGGCGGCCTTGATTGCTTCCGTCACCGCCCGTTCGTTCGCGGCGTCAGAGCGCAAATAGGCATCGGCGGCCAAGGCTGCTGGCTGTCGCCGACGCACTGTGGGTCGCGCAGACTTGCGTTTGGCTTCTTGTGGTGAAGTTTGCATGGCGTTTGACTCCTGTAGTTAGCTAGGATTTTATCGTGTCGGAGAATGGCTGCAGCCGCGCGGCTTAATGCGAATACTGCGGCAACCACGTCGCAATCGCCGGGAACACCATGATCAAGCCGATCAGGATCAACACGCAGGCGATGAAGGGCATTGCGGCGAGATAGATGTCGCGCATCGTCGTGTCCGGCGGCGCGACGCCTTTCATCACGAATAGCAACAAGCCAAACGGCGGCGTGGTGTAGCCGACTTCGAGCGCGAGCAGCATGATCAGACCAAACCAGGTGAGATCGAAGCCAAGCGTTTTGGCGAGCGGGAAAAAAATCGGCGCGGTCAACAGCATCATCGACAACTGATCCATGAAGCAGCCGAGAAACAAGATCACGCCGATCATGATCAGCACCATGCCGATCGGCGCCACGTCGAACGACAGCGCCCAGTTCATCAGCCCGCTCGATGCGCCGGTGAAGGCCAGCATGTTGGCGAACGTCGCCGAGCCGAAGATGATGAGGAAGGACATCACCGTGATGCGCAGCGCACCTTCGAGCGATTTCACCCAGGCGCTCCAGGTCATGCTGCGGTAGATCGCCGCGAGCACGACGACCGACAGCGCACCGAGTGCCGCCGCTTCAGTCGGGGTGGCCCAGCCGGTGAGCATGATCAATACCGAGAACGCGATTACGGCGACCATCGGAATCACATCGACAAAAATCAGACGAATTTTTTCGTCACGGCTCACCGGCGGCGCGTCGTACTGCGGTGCGGCTGTCGGGTCAAACTTGGTCCAGGCCCAGATCAGCACGCCATACATCACCGCGAGAATGAAACCGGGAATGATGCCGGCGATCAACAGGTCGCCGACGTCGGTTTGCCCGAGCGTGGCGAGCAACACCGTGAGCGCCGACGGCGGAATGATCACCGCAAGCCCGCCAACGCCCATGATCGGGCCAATCGACAAATATTTGTTGTAGCCGCGCTTGGCCATCTCCGGCACCATCAGGGAGCCGAGCAGCGCACACGCCCCCATGCTCGAACCCGCCGGCCCGGCAAACGCGGTGCCGCCGATCAAGGTGACGTAAGAGAGACGACCGGGCAAATTGCCCAACAGTTTGTCAGCCGCGTTAAAACAGCGCGTTGCCAAACCGGTGTGATAGAACAACTCGCCCATCAAGAGGAACATCGGGATCGGCACCAGCGCAAACGTCGTCATTGACCCGAAGCCGTTGTTGACAGTCTGGATGATGCCGCCCGCGCCGCCCATGAACATCATCGCCGCGACGATGTTGCCGGCACAAAACGCAATCGCCACCGGCACGCCCATCATCATGAAGACGACGGACAGCCCGAACAGGGCGGTGGCCGCCCAATACCATTCGAGGCTCATGACTTGCCTCCGGTTTGATGCGCCGCCGAGCCAGCCGCAGAAGCCGTCGCCGCCCCGCTCTCCACCAAGGGTGCGGCGTCTTTCAGCGTCACTGCGGCCGCCATATCACCGAGCACCGTCTCGCCGCGCAGCATGTGGCGCGCAAATTCGAGCGCCATCATGGCGAACCCGATCGGAATGAAGATCACGATCATCCAGCGCGGCATGTCCATCGAGCGTACGTCAACGTCGCGGCGCGTGTAGTTGGTCCAGGTGACGTCGAAGCCATACCAGGCGAGAGTCAGGCAGACCGCGATACAGAACACGCCGACCACGAACGACAGGCGGCGGCGGTTCGCCGCGTTCAAGTGCATCAACACGATCTCGACATACACATGACCGCGTTCGCGCACTAGCCACGGCGCGCCGAGGCAAGGCACGATCAGCAGCACGTATTCGGTAAAGGTAAACAGATGCGCCGAGCTTTGGAAACCCAAGTTGCGCAAGAACACATCGACGCAAATCGTGATCATCATCGCCGCCATCAAAAAGCCGGCGCACCAGGCCATGCCGTACATCAAGTGGTCATACGCGCGAGAGAGCAATTTCATTGAGAGCGACTGCGTGCTGTACGTTGGACAATTATTGGCTTCATCTCGCGCGAAAAATTTTCATCCTCGCGCCCGACTTCGTCCCAAGTTTTGGGGCTAGCACGGAATTCCGACGCACTGCGCCGGAATTTGCTGCGGGGGCGGGGGGGCGGCGCGACTACTTGGCCGGCACAAACAAGGCGCGGAACTTCGCCACCTCGTCACGCGCGCCGATCTTCTCCAGACGCTCTTTCATCCGGTTGAAACTGGCGTTGCGCGCTTCTTCGGAAAACTTGGCCGCCGCCGCCGCGCCGAGCGGCACGCCTTTCATGCCGCGCTTTTGCAGTTCGGCAAATTCCTTCTTGCGCAACTCGGACAGATCCTTGATCGACGAGATTTCATGCTCGGTCATCACTTTTTTCAAAATGTCTTTCGACTTGTCCGACAGCGCGTTCCACTTGCGCACGTTGATGATCACGCCCAGATCGGTCGAGAAGAACGCCGGGTCGAGGCGGTACTTGAGGAACTTGTCCCAGTTGGCATCCATCAAGCCGATCTCGGTCCAACCGGTCGCATCTACGGTGCCGCGCTCCAGCGCGGTGTAGACCTCGGTTGACGGCAAGTTGATCACCTGCGCCTTCAGGTAGTTGGTGAAAAACGCGTTGTAGATCGGGTTGCCACGCAGCTTCACGCCAGTGATGTCGAGATTGCCGGCCGCATCGAGCTTCGGCTGATTCTTGAACCACATGTGAAAGCGGATGCCGCTGTCCATCCAACCCAGATACACCACGCTCATGCGCCGCACGTGGGCGTCGTTCAAGGCTTCGAGCGCGCCGCTCTTGCGCGCGGTCGGGCCGTCAATGCTGCTCGCGCTCACCGCGTCGCACTCAGGCACGCTGCCGGCGTAAAACGCGCAGGGCGTGTAAACCATATCGACAATGCCGTCGCGCACCGCGTTGGGCTGCTCGAACATGCCGACCGCCTCTGGCCCGCCGCGCACCTTAATTTCAACTACGCCCTTGCCGGCTGCGTTCACCTTGCCGACGAACGCGAGGAAGCTCTTCGAATAAACCCACGACGCCGGGAACGCATGCACCGCGCTGATGGTGTCAAGCGCGCGCGCGGGGAAGGACAACAACGCCGCAGTCAGTCCAGCGGCAAGCAGTGCGGTTTTAGCTTTCATCGGTAAATCTCCGAAAAGAGGAATGCGAGAAATACAGCGGGATGGTGTGAGGAAAAAACGGAACGGTCGATTATACTTTTTGTTCGTCATGCATCAATCAGCCAACACCGTATTCGCCGCTTTTGAAGCGGCGGCAAACGCCCATCCCGACAACGCGTTCTGGTGTGCGCCCGCGCATGGCGGCGTGGAGTTGAGTTACCGCGCGGCTCTGGGCCAGGTGCAGCAGTTAGCGTCGAGCTATCGCCAAACCGGCTGGAGCGACGGTCGACGCGTGGCGCTGCTGCTGGAGAACCGGCCCGAGTGCATCCTGCATTTTCTGGCGCTCAATGCAGCGGGCGCGAGTGCGGTGCCGCTCAACCCCGACTACCGGCAGACCGAGCTTGACTATGTGCTGGAGCACAGCGAGGCGAGATTGGTAGTGACGCTATCCGCACACGTGGCGCGCTTTGAATCATTCAAAAAAAATGGCGGCGCAGTCGCACTCGCTGAGAATTTCGCTCCTCCGAATTTCGCTCCTTCCGGCGCGGCCTCCCACACACCCAGCGCCGCGCTAGGTGTCGCGGCACGCAGCAGCGCTGAACGCGACCGCGAATGCGCCCTGCTCTACACCTCCGGCACCACCGGCACGCCGAAGGGCTGTTTGCTATCGAACGACTACGTGCTGGCGGTCGGGCAACGCTATGTTGACGAAGGCGGTCTGTGCGCTCTGCGGCCCGGTGTGGAGCGCCTGATCACCCCGCTGCCGCTGTTCCACATGAACGCGCTGGCAGTCTCGACGATGGCGATGATCCTCACCGGCGGCTGCGTGATTCAACTCGACCGCTTTCACCCTGTCACCTGGTGGCAAACCGTGGCGGACACCCGCGCCACCATCGTCCATTACCTCGGGGTGATGCCGGCCATGCTGCTCGGTGCGGTGCCGTCAGAGCGCGACCGTGCGCACAGCGTACGCTTTGGCTACGGTGCCAACACCAACCCAAAAGATCACGCCGCATTTGAAGCACGCTTCGGCTTTCCGTTGATCGAAGCCTGGGCGATGACCGAGACCGGGGCTGGTGGGTTGATTGCCGCCAGCCACGAGCCGCGCCATGTCGGCACGCGCTGCATCGGCGCGCTGCCACCGGGTCTGGAGCTGCGCCTCGTCGACGAGGCGGGTAACCCGGTCGTCGATGGCGAGCCGGGCGAGCTGCTGGTGCGGCAAGCCGGTGCCGACCCGCGCAAACATTTTTTCAGCGGCTATCTGAAAGACCAAGCCGCGACAGAACACGCGTGGCGCAATGGCTGGTTTCACACCGGTGACGCGGTGCGGCGCGCGCCCGACGGCAGCATCCACTTCGTTGACCGGCGCAAAAACATCATCCGCCGCTCGGGCGAAAACATCGCGGCGCTGGAGGTCGAGGCAGCCATGGCCGGACATCCGGCAATTGCTGCTGTCGCCGTGATCGCCGCACCCGACGATCTGCGCGATGAGGAAGTCATGGCGTGCGTTGTGCCAGTCGCGGGCGCCACGCGCGACGCCGCCACTGCCGCATCGATTCAGGCGTGGTGCCAAGAACGCCTCGCCTATTTCAAAGCACCGGGCTGGGTGCTGTTCATCGATGCACTGCCGGTCACTGCCACCAACAAAGTGCAAAAGGCGAAGCTCGCAGACTTCGGCGCCGGGCCGGAAAATACGCCACTCGCACATCCGCAGTGTTTTGATTTGCGGGCGAATAAAAAACGCAATGCTGCCGAAGCGCGCACCACCACGGCGCAAGCCAAACAGGCCACAAAGCCCGCGCGTCAATCCTACGACGGCGTAGTCATCGCCGCTCCGGTCACGATCCCCTACGCGCGCTACTCGGTACGCTCGGCGCACTGGTGGCTGGCGCGCGCGCTCGGCGAATTGCTGCGCGCCACCCACATCGCGAAGGACGAACTCGACGGCCTCGCCGTGTCGAGCTTCACTCTCGCGCCCGACAGCGCGATTGGCCTAACGCAACAACTCGGCGTCGCGCCGCGCTGGCTCGATCACATTCCGCTCGGCGGCGCCTCCGGCGTGGTGGCGCTGCGCCGCGCCGCGCGCGCGGTGCAGGCAGGCGATGCGCGTTACGTCGCCTGCATTTCAGGCGACACCAACCACACCGATTCTTTCCGCCTCACGCTCGCCAACTTCTCGCAATTCGCCCGCGACGCGGTCTACCCCTATGGCGCTGGCGGGCCGAATGCCAGCTTCGCTTTCCTCACGCAATACACCATGCGTACCCAAGGCGTGACGCGTGAAGATTTTGGCAAGCTATGCGTGGCGCAGCGCGCGAACGCGTTGCACTACGAGCATGCCCTGTTCAAAAAGCCGCTGACGCTGGACGAGTATTTGCGCTCGCGCCCGATTGCCGAGCCACTCGGTTTATTCGACTGCGTCATGCCCTGCGCCGGTGCCGAGGCGTTCATGGTGATGCATGAGGACGATGCGGTCGCGCTCGGCGTTCCGTTCGCCCGCATCAAAGGCACCATCGAGCGCCACAACGCTTTCGCGAACGACCCGGTGCAGTACCGCGCCGGCTGGGCGCTCGATGCGGATGATCTCTATGCGCAAGCTGGCGTGCAGCCAGCGGAAATTGATTGTGTGCAAGCCTACGATGATTACCCGGTGATCACGCTGATGCAGCTTGAAGACTTGGGGTTTTGCGCCAAAGGCGCAGGGTCGGCGTTCATTCGCGCCAACACATTTACGCACGATGGCTCACTGCCGCTCAACACTTCAGGCGGCCAATTGTCCGCGGGCCAAGCCGGTGCAGCGGGCGGATTTCTCGGGATGGTCGAAGCGCTGCGGCAGCTCACCGGCCAAGCAAATGGACGGCAAGTGCAACGCCGCAGCGCCGAAAATACAACAGTGGGTAGCCCGGAGAACCGCTCCCACCAAGCGTCAACACCAGATGAAGCATCAAGAATGGCTCACACCAACGGTCTTGGCGATGCGGCACAAACCGTTTTGGTCAGCGGCTTCGGCATGATCAACTACGACCGTGGTCTCGGATCAGGCGCAGCGATTCTCGCTCGCGCCCAATGAGCCGCGCTACCGCACCCGCATCATGACCGCCGCGCTCACCCGCCCGAAGCGCAAGAACCCGATTCTGCGCACGCGCCTGCCGACGCTGCCGCCGGCCGGGCGCAGCCGCATCGCACTCGGCCTCACTGCCGCCGCCGCCGAGGGACGCTTCGCGCTGCAAGTGTGTCGTGAGTGCCACGCCGTGCAGTACCCGCCGCGCGAAGCTTGCCACGCCTGTCTCTCGATCACGCTCGATTGGAAAACCCAAAGTGGCACAGGCGAACTCGTCGCCGACACCGTACTTCACCACAGCAACGATTTGTTTTTTCGCGAGCGCCTGCCGTGGCGGCTTGGTTTGGTCCGGCTCGATTGCGGCGTCAGCGTAGTGACGCATTTGCATGGCGATGTCGGCGCTTCGCCCTGCCGCGTGCGCGTCGCCGCACGCCTCGACCGCGCCGGCCAAGCGGTGCTCGCCGGATTGCCCGACAAGGAGACCCCAAACATGAGTGACGACCGACAGCTACGCGAATTCACCTGCGACCCAAAGTTTCGCAAGGTGCTGATCACCGATGCGAAATCGGCCACCGGGCAAGCGCTGGTCAAAGCGCTTGCCGCTGCAGGAGCCGACCTGATCTGGGCCGGCGAAGCCGAGCCGTGGAAGCAGGCCGCGGGCTTCGACGCCATCAAGGCGCTGCCACAAGTCGCCGTCGTGCCGCTCGATCTCACCGACTCCAAGTCAGTGCAAGAACTCGCCGCGCAAATCGGCGGCAAGGTAGACATCTTGATCAACAACGCCGAAGTGCATCGCCCCTACGGCATCGGCAATCGCGCTGGCGTCGAAAATTCGCGCGGCGAGATGGACATCAACTACTTCGGCCTGTTGCGCCTGGCGCAGGCGTTCGGCCCCGGCATGCGCGCGCGTGGTGGCGATGGGCAATCATCAGCGGTGGCGTGGGTCAATCTGTTGTCGATTTATGCACTGGCGAATTTTCCGCCGCACGGCACCTTCTCGGCGTCGAAAGCCGCCGCGCACTCACTCGCTCAGTGTCTGCGCGCCGAGATGCGTCCGGCTGGCGTGCGCGTAGTTAATTTATTTCCCGGCCCGCTCGATGACGAGTGGAATCAGTTGCAGCCGCCGCCGAAGTTGTCTGCCAACGCACTGGCAAAGGCCGTGGTGCAGGCATTGCAGCAGGGCATTGAGGATGTGTATCCGGGTGATGTCGCCGAGGAATGGCTGGAGCGCTGGCGCGATAACCCGAAGGCGCTGGAACGGGAGTTGTCCGCATGAACGTATTGGATCAATTGGTAACTGCGCTGGCCGGCGGCGGCGTGCGCGTAGTCGATCTCACCCACACCCTGGCCCCTGGCTTTCCGCAAATCGTGTTGCCGCCCGAGTTCGGCCAGGTGCAGCCGTTCCGCATCGAAGAAGTGTCGCGCTACGACGAGCGCGGCCCGGCCTGGTACTGGAACAATTTTTCTTGCGGCGAACACACCGGCACTCACTTCGACGCACCGGTGCATTGGGTCTCCGGGCGCGACTTGCCGAACAACGCCGTCGATACGATTCCGGTGCAGCACTTCATCGGCGCGGCCTGCGTGCTCGACTGCACCAAAGAAGCCGAGGCCGATGCCGATTTTTTATTGACCGCCGCCTGGATCAAACAGTGGGAAGCACAACACAGCAAGATCGCGCCGCGCTCTTGGGTGTTGATGCGCACCGGCTGGAGCAAACGCGCTGACCCGGTCGCGTATCAAAACTTCCACGATACCGGCCAGCACACGCCGGGGCCGGACACCGACGCGGTGCGCTTTCTCGTCGAGGAGCGCGATGTGCTGGGCTTCGGCACCGAGACTATCGGCACCGATGCCGGGCAGGGCTATCACTTGAAACCGCCCTACCCCTGCCACTCGCTGATGCATGGCGCGGGCCGCTATGGTTTGCAGTGCCTCACCAATCTCGATCAGTTGCCGGCGACGGGCGCGGTGATTTTTGCAGCACCCTTGAAGATTCAAAACGGCAGCGGCAGTCCGCTGCGGGTGCTGGCGCTGGTGCCTGGCGCTTGAGTACGGGCCGCAGAACTGGCCGCACACCAACCTCACTGTGATGAAAACCGCATCGAACTTTTTTCCATCTGCACGGAGCAATCCATGACGCAAGCAAAACACAAAATCTGGTTTCAGGGCGCGACCGACCGCGTCGCCCACCGCGCCTACATCGCGCCGCTCGAAGCGCACGTCAAGCGGATCATCGCGCCGGACTTCGACTTCAGCTTCAACACCACCACACCGCCCGCCACCACCACGCATCCGGTCACCGAGTTCCGCATGGCGCGCAACTTCATGAAGAACGCGGTGAAGGCCGAAGAGGAAGGCTACAGCGTGATGGCGATCTCGCATTTTCAGGACGCGGGTTTGGCCGAAGTGAAATCACTGGTCGATATTCCGGTGTTGGGCCTGGGCGAAACGACGATGCTGTTCGCCTGCACGCTGGGGCGCAAATTTGGCCTGGTGACGATCAACCCGGCCTTCATTCCTTGGCATGAAGACCAGGTGATCCGCTATGGCCTGACGCAGCGCTGCGTCGGCGTGCGCGCGGTCGATTGCAAGGTGAGCGACTTCATGGACGCGTTCGATACCGAGGAAGGCTACGCCCAGCTCGCGCCGAAGTTTCAGCGCGAAGTCGATGTGTTGCTCGACGCCGGTGCCGATGTCATCGTGCCGGCCGGCGGCCTGCCGATGATGATGTTTGGCGGCGATCAATCACATCGCAAATTGAAAATCGAGACGCGCGGCGCGCCGATCATCAATGGCATTACGGTGCTGTGCAAGATGGCCGAAGCGGCGGTGCGCATGCGTGAACTCGATGGCATCGGCGTCAGCCGTCGTTCCAACTTCGCCAAGCCACCGGCGCAGGCATTGAAAGAGTTTCTGGAGCAGGGTTAGCCGCTACGCAGCGGCAGTGCCGCGCTAGGCGGCGGTGGCGGTGGCAGCAGCCGGTGCCGCCACCGCCTGCATCCGCCGCGCCCGCCGGTAGAGCGTGAAGGCAATCGACAGGTTCAACAAATTCCACGCGATGCCGTTTAAAAACGCCGCGTGGTACGAGCCGGTGAGGTCGAACACTTTGCCCGACATCCAGCCGCCGAGCGCCATCCCGAGCAGCGTACACATCAACACGGTGCCGGTGCGCGCACCCGCTTGTGCCGCCGGAAAATACTCGCGCACGATGATCGCGTAGGCCGGCACGATGCCACCTTGAAACAAACCAAACAAGGCCGACACGGCGTAGAGCGACCAAAGCGTATCGAAAGGCAGGAACAACAACAGCGCGCAGCCCTGCAACAACGAACCGAGCAACAGCGTACGCAACCCGCCGATGCGGTCGCAGATCGCGCCCGAGATCAAGCGGCTGACAATGCCAAAGCCCAACATGATCGACAGCATTTGCGCGCCGCGCGCAGCACCAAAGCCGAGATCACCGCAGTAGGCGACGATGTGGACCTGCGGCATCGACATCGCGACACAACAGGCGACGCCCGCGACGCAGAGCCAGCGCTGCGCGACGGCGGGGGTCATGCCAAACGGTGTGTCGGAGCGCAGATCAGCCGTCAGCGCCCCCGCGCTTGCGCCGGCCGCCGGTGGCCGGCGGCGCAGCAACAGCGCCAGCGCCACCATCGACACCACGCTGAACCCGGCGATATAAAAATAAGTGTGGCGCCAGCCAATCGTCTCGACAAAATGCTGCACGATTGGTGGCCACACCGCGCCAGCCAAATAATTGCCGCTGGCGCACACCGCCACCGCAATGCCGCGGCGCTTTTCGAACCACTGCGTGGTGTCGGCCATCAAGGGCGCGAACGTAGACGAAGCACCGAACAAGCCGATGAACACGCCATGCGCGAGGATGAACACCCAGATGTTGCCCGCCAGCGCCGCGACGACGAAGCCGGTGGCGATGCTGACCGCACCGATCAACAGCGGCACGGTGACACCGAAACGATCGGCCAGCCGCCCCATCACGATGCCGCCAACGCCGAAGCCGATCATCAACAGCGCATACGGCAGCGAAGCATCGGCGCGGGCGACGCCGAACTCGGCCTGCACGGCGGGCAGCACCACCGCCACCACATACATGCCGCAGCCGCCGATGGTCATCAACGCCAGCGCTACCAGCAAACGGATGGCGGCGTAGCGTGAGTCGATGTCTGCGGCGGTGGCGGCGTTGCCAGAATTCATCACTGGAGCATAACACTGCGTGCCATCGTGATTGCAGCGACTCGAGTCACCACGCTAATAGCGCCGAATCTGGCCACCGACGAAAAACTCAGCCAGGAAAAATTCCTCCAACGCGGCGCTGTCGGCCAATGCGGCGGACAGCATCATGCTGCGTCCGAGCCGCTGCGACTGCCAGGAAAATTTTCCCGGCTCGTGTTCGCGAATGATTCCAATCATCTTCCGCACCACGGCAAGGCGAATATCCGGGTTGTTCCCGACACGCACCTCGAACACCTGCGCCGCGCGGCGGCGAATGTCGTTACGCCAGCCGTAGAACCTGAACTCGGCATAGTCGGCGTTAAGACGATCGATCTGAAACACCCCGCCGCCGTTGCGCGGATCGAACCCGAACGCTTCGGTCTTGGCGCCGAGATTGGCGGCAACGATGCGGTCGCGCCGCGCGATGTCGTCCTCCGCTTCTGAGGTGGAAGCCGCGGCCGGCGCAGACTGCGGCGACTCGCGCGCACGCCGGCGCACTTCGAGCAAAGCGGACAAATCGTTTTGCGGTGTGGCGGCTGGAGCGGATGGTGCTGCGGCGGCCGGCGCAGCAGACATCTTCGGCTCGGGCCGATTGAGCGCAAGCACCGGTGGCGCTGCTGCCTCGGCTGGTTTTGAAGTTGGCTTGGGCGGCGGCGGCTTCGGTGCAGGCTTCGGCGCGGATTTTGGCTCTGGCGGCGCCGGGACGGCGGCCGGTGCAGGCGGCGACGGCGGCGGTGAAGGTGCGGCGGGCAACGGCGCCAACTGCACGGTGAACTTTCCCGGCGTGTCACCCCATTTCGATTCGCGGTCTTGCTCAATTGGTGGCCGAAAATGCCACCCCACCAGCAGCGCGGCGTGCAGCAATAGCGACAGGAGAACCGCCATTCGCAGCGGCGGCACTTTGCCAAAACCGAGGCGCGCGCGCAGCGTGGCAAAGCGGGGCATCTTCACTTTGTCGCGGAACGATTGAAAATGTTCAAGTTCGATTCGACATCCATGCGCGTCGATTCTGAAGGCAGATCACAACGTGGACGTCACCGTCTCTTCGAGCAGCTTTACCAGCGCATGCAGCGCCTGATTCACCGGCACCGGCACGCCCAGCGCCGCGCCGCGCTGCGCGATGAAACCATTGAGATGATCGATTTCGGTTTTTTTGCCACGCGCCAGATCCTGTGCGGTCGATGAGGTGGTCTCCTTCATCACCTCGGCAAGTTTGAGCGCAATGGCCACCCAATCGCCGGGCGGCATGCGCACGCCGCTGGCGTGGGCCACGGCAAGCACCTCGTTAATTGAGCCGGTCATCAATGCGCGAATCTCAGCGCGCGCGGTCATCCGTGCATACGGCGACCGGCCGAGCGCCGAGATCGCGTTGTAGGCGCAGTTGATCAACAGCTTGCCCCACAAATCACCCTCGACATTGTCTGAAACTTTGCAGCCAATGCCCGCGGCTTCGAGGCGTTGCGCCAGTGCTTGCACTGTTGCTGCGTCCGGCACTGAGTGATGCTCCGAGCCATGCGCCGAACCTTGCATCAAACCTCGCACCGCGTCGGGGTTTGCCGCGAGGCGCGGCATTGTGCCAATCACCAAATCGCCGCGCCCCGAGTGCCGCACATGCCCCGGCCCGGCCATCGCCGCGCCGACGTACACCACGGCGGGTACCAGTGGATTCTTCAACACGGCGGCGATGCGCTCGGGGTTATCGACGCCGTTTTGCAACGCCACGATCAGTGCGTCCGACCGCAGATGCGGCAGCAGCGCGCGCGCCGCGTCTTCGGTGTCGAGCGACTTGACGCAAAACAACACCACCTCCGCGCCCGCCACGTCCGCCACCTCAGTCGATGCGCGCAGCTTCACGCGCTCGCGAAACGTCAGCGTATCCAGATCAAGGCCATCCCGGTTGATCACGTCAACATGCTGCGCGCGGCCGATCAGCATCACATCCGCCCCGGCGCGCGCCAGCATGCCGCCGTAATAGCAGCCCACCGCGCCGCCGCCCATGACGGCGATGCGCGACTTTCCATGTTCTAACGACATCGTCATGGCTTGAGAACTCGCACATTCAATTTGAGTTTCCTCGCCGACGCTCCCAACGGTTGATCGAAGGTAACGAATTCCGCACAGCCGTGGCCAAACGCGATCCCCAAATGCAACGCGTCTCCACCGTGCAAAGCGCAATCCGTATCAACGAGCCAATGTCCGGCGCGAACAAAATGTTCAGGCGCAGGGGTTAGCATCTGAAAACTAACCGGAACAGCAGCGTCAAATTGATGAATGGCTGCTGCGCCTACCGCGCTCGGCAGCACACGCTTGCGCACACGCAGACCAATACTGGAGCGAAACTCCACGACAACCCACGGACTGATACAAACGGGTGCGCCCACTTTTTCATACCAAGCCTCAGCGGCGGCAGTCAAACTATCAGGGCAAAACAGGGCGAGCAATACATTGGTGTCGGCGTAAATCATTTGGAATCCTCATTTTGTCGGTCGCTACCCTCCATCCGCCTGTTCACGCATCTGGCGCACGAGCTGCGCCGCATTGACTTTGGAAAAAGGCAATCCGGCCCGGAATTTTCGCAACGCGACCAAATCAAGTTTTGGCTTGGGCGTCAATTCTTCAGCCGGCACGATGCGCGCCACCGGTTTGCCTCGCTTTGTCAATGTGACCGGCTCCCCGCGCGCCACCTGCTCCACCAGCGCACTCAGATGCGCTTTGGCTTCAGCGATGCTGTAGGCTCCCATACCGATCTCCTTATGGTCATGTAGATGGTCATATTTTAACAGGCATTCGCTCCAGTATTCCAAGAAATTCTCAACGGTCAATCGACGCGCTGCTTAGAATTCTCCCGTTTGCCTGGCTCTAGCTAAAGTCAGCAAATGCATAGGCCTTCGTGAGAGTAATTTTGCATTTCCTATTTGCCAGAGAACTGCGGCGCGCCGACGCGCTCCCACATGCCGCGATCGAGCGCGTTCATGCGCTCCGGTTTATTGAGGACAAAGGTCACAATCAGGCCATCACGTTGAAGCAAAACGGAATCAGTCATAAACAGGAGAGTGGCTTGTACCAACGATTTCAGATGGAAAAGTGCCAACAACCCGCATCCACCAACGGTTTCCGCGCACCGCTATAGTTCAACTTTCCGTCAAGCTGCCTGGTCAAGCCGCTTTCAGGACGGGCGCCGCTACACCCTTAACCAAGCTTGCGGCGTTGGCCTTCGCGCACTCCGCCAAATAATCCATCGCCGCCTGCGCGCCGCCTTTTTTATACGGCACGCCCGCTACTTCAAAGCCCATCTCGACACCTGACAACGTACCCATCAGCGTGAGGTCGTTAAAGTCGCCAAGGTGGCCGATGCGGAAAATCTTCCCGGTCACTTTGCCCAAGCCTTGGCCTAAGGACATGTCGAAGTTTTCCAGAATCACTTTGCGCAATGCATCGGCGTTGTGGCCCTGGGTGAGCAGAATCGCCGTCAGCGCGCCCGAGTGCTCGCGCTCTTCCAGACACAAAATTTCCATCGTGCCGGCTTGCCCCCAATGCCGCACTGCGCGGCGCGTCGCTTCGGCGTAGCGCCGATGGCGCGCGAACACGTTGTCGAGGCCTTCTTCTTCGACCAGCATTTCAATCGCCTCGGCCAAACCGTAGAGCAAGTTGGTGGCCGGCGTGTAGGGAAAGTAACCGTTCTGGTTGGCAGCGATCATCTCGTCCCAACCCCAGAACGCTTTCAGGCTCTTCGACGTTTTGGCAGCGGCAAGCGCTTTCTCCGACACCGCGTTGAACGACAGGCCGGGCGGCAGCATCAAGCCCTTTTGCGAGCCGCCGACGGTCACGTCTGCGCCCCAGGCGTCGTGCTTGTATTCAAGCGAACCCAAGCCCGAAATCGTATCGACGAGCAACAACGCAGGGTGGCCGGCGCGGTCAATCGCCTGGCGAATCTCGGGAATGCGCGCAGTGCAGCCGGTCGAGGTTTCGTTATGCACCACGCACACTGCTTTGATCGTGTGGGCCGTGTCTTTTTTCAAGCGCGCTTCGATTTCTTCCGGCACCGCCGCACGGCGCCAGTCGCCCTCGATGAACTCGGGCTTCAAGCCGAGTTTGGTGGCGATGTTTTTCCACAGCGTGGCGAAGTGGCCGGACTCGTACATCAACACCGCGTCGCCGGGCGAGAGCGTGTTGACCAGCGCCGCTTCCCACGCGCCGGTGCCGGACGCGGGATAAATGATCACGTGCGACTTGGTTTGAAAAATTTGCTTCATGCCGTCAAGGCATTTTTTGCCGATCACGCCGAACTCCGGGCCGCGATGGTCGATGGTCGGGTGATCGATGGCGCGCAAGATGCGATCCGGCACATTGGTCGGGCCGGGGATTTGTAGAAAGTGGCGGCCGGATTTGGCGTTGCTGTAGCGGATCATGGTGATTGCTCCAAAGGGGAAGCGGTTACCGCAGACGGCGCGGCGCGAAAGCGTAAAATTTGTGCGTCCATTTTAAAGCGTCCGCGCTCCCTTCATCATGACATTGACCATTGACATCATCTCCGACGTCGTCTGCCCCTGGTGCTACATCGGCAAACGCCGTCTCGAAACCGCGCTGGCGCAATACGCCGA
>JAYVSR010000071.1:0-9025 GCA_043775155.1 Burkholderiales bacterium
GGAGTTGATCGCACTCGCCAAACCGAAGCCCAACACCATCGCCATCGCCTCAGCCGGCAACGGCACGCTCAATCATTTGATCGGCGAGATGCTGCAAAAAGCCACCGGCATCGACCTCGTGCATGTGCCGTACAAGGGCGCGTCAGCCGCCGCCACCGACACCGCGAGCGGGCAGGTGCCGCTGTCGGTGCTGTCGGTGCCGTCGGCCATCGGCTTCATCAACGGCGGCCGCCTCAAGGTGCTGGGTGTAGTGAACGAAAAGCGCATTGCCACGTTGCCCAACGTGCCGACCATCGGCGAGACGATTCCCGGCTTCGGCTCGACGCCTTGGTACGGCGTGCTCGCCCCGGCCGGCACGCCGCGCGAGATCGTCGCCAAACTGCAAGCGTCGATTCAAACCGCGCTCGATGCGAAGGACGTGCAGGACAAACTCGCCGCGCAAGGCTGTGAAATCATGAAAGGTACCAGCGCGCAGTTCGCAGCGTTGATCCGCGATGATTTGCCGAAGTGGGCGAAGATCGTCAAGGAGTCGGGCGCGACGCTCGATTGATGGTGCGTTGGCTTGCCGTGCTGCTCTGCGGGGCGCGGCAAGTTGGCCGATTTTTCAAAGGAGCATGGCTGGAGAGCCGCTGCCACCAAGGGTTTTTGTGACCCAGACCGCAACAATGGCTCCCACCAATGATTTCCGCCGGGTTGCGATTGATGTTTTTGATTTACGCCAGCCCGCGTACTAAGGACGAGCAGGCCCGCCGTCTCAAGGTGTATCCACTTCTCGCGAGAACCGTTTCAGTTCTGGCTTGCCGATTGCATACACTGCATCACGCCGGCCGATCTTGAGAATCAGCACGCGCACACGGCCTTTATCGATGTGGGCAATCATCCGCACATGGCCCTCACGGTGCTTCCACAGACCAGACAGCTTGTTGTGAAGGCGCTCGAAGCGCACCGAAAGGATCGGGCAGCGCCAGAATTCCGTCTAAAAAAGCGCTCAAACGCCTCTGCCAGTCACGGTCAAGCGCAGCGAACTGCTTGCGCGCGCCAGCGGTCAAATCAAGTCTATAGGCCAAGCTCGGCCTTCACTTGACTCCACGGAAACGTAGCCTCCTTGCCGCTCTGAACACGCTTCAACACGCGGCGGGCATCGCGAATGTCACGCGCATCCTCGAGCGCCTCAAGCAGCAACAGTGCCGCCAGCTCGGCAGCAGGCTTGCGGCAAGTTTTGGCTTCCTTGACCAGCACACTAACAGTCGAAGCATCCAGCCTGATGCTGGCGGTGCCATCGGGGTGAACGCTCATGCTTTTGACGCCGCCGGTGGCCGGGATCGCTGCGCTCTTGCCGGGAGTAAGAGTAAGACCGCGCTTGCCAGGAACCCTTGCGCCGCTGCGCTGCTCAGGTTTGCGCACCGGGCTGCCGCTTAGTAGTTGCATCGCGTCCGCTCCAGAGAAATGAAAAGAAAATTATATCGGCGCAATCACGGCACTCACGCGGTAAAAGTGCCCTTCAACTTGCGCGCCAGACGCAAGAACCGCTGCACGTCCGGGCTGTAATTTTCCAGACCGTCAGCAAGCTTTCGCGCGCGGACATTGGGCGCTTGATTTCTTGTGGATGGCTTGCGCCGATGGGACGCGAGCATGGTGGTCGAGATTTTCATGGCGAAGTTCTCCGAAGCAAAAACTATTTCATGCCTATGAAAAGGCGCAGTTTTCCGCCTGTCAATGGGGCAGTCAAAAGATTGAGGTTGCAAATTGCAACCTCAAGTCCAGCGAATTTCTTTTCGTTCAACCGAAATGTACAGCCGCGCTGAGAAGACTTATGGCTGGCGTTTTCTACCCGACGTAGTTGCCGACAAGGCGAATCCCGGATCGGTCGCGTCGTCGTCGTAGCCGCGCAGGTAGTTCATGATTTCATCCGTCGAATTGAAGCCCAGAGCAGCCCAGCCTTGACGGTTGCAGCCTTGCAGCTTGTCGAAGCGGGAATCCCCGTGCGCGCGTTTTGCAACCATCGAAGTGATTGGCACGCGATCTTCGTCAATCGGATTGAATTTCATGATTTTTCCGCAAGCAGGATACGTCTGCAATCGTAAACCTTAAGCGCCGTCAGAGGGACTACTGACTCGCAGCAGCGGGTGGCTTCAAAAGCTTCCAAGGTTCGACTTCAAGCACCCCGGCCAGCCGTTCGATGTTCGAGAGCGAAATATTCCAGCGTCCCCGTTCCACCGCGCTCACGTAGGTGCGGTCCAGTTCCGCCGACAGCGCCAAGTCCTCTTGCGATAAGGCCATGTCTACCCGTCGCGAGCGGATGTTGTAAGCCACAACTTCCCGCAAGCTGGCATTGCGTTTGAGAGGCTTGGGACGCTGGAGCGGCGGCGGCATTCATGCAGAATGCCTATATGTATAATTTGCTTCTACGGAGTTTGCTTCTCATAACAAATGATTGAGAGGCAGGTTTGATCGTTTCCCCACACCATCGCGCGGGTGCATGAGGTGGCATAACAACAAAACCGGGAGGAGCGATGCAAATCGCTTGCGTGTTTTTGCAAAGAAGAATTTTGCCGATAGCAATCGCGGCTGCTTTGGCGCAGGGCGTGCAAGCGCAAGCGCCATCGAGTGGCGGCAGCCAGATGCAACAAATTTCGCCCCCGCCTAGAGCGACGGTCGCACCAGCGGCAGGTATTCGTGTTGACGAAGGGAGCGGTCTCGCAGCGCCTTCAGACAGTGGGGCCAAGATTAACGTCAGCAATCTGCGCATTGCCGGGAGTTCGGTATTCACCGAAGCCGAGTTGCTTGCAATCACTGCATTTCAACCGGGCAGCAGTCTTACCCTGGACGAATTGCGTGCCATCGCCGCAAAAATCACTGGTCACTATCACGCCAACGGCTATTTTGTTGCGCAGGCCACCGTACCCGCGCAGGACATCAAAAATGGGGTGGTGACAATCAATGTCGTTGAAGGAAAAATCGGAAAAATTTCCGTAACCAATCAATCCAATGCCTCAGATCGTTTGGTGAGCAGCCTGGTTGACGGGCTAAAAGCCAGCGATGTAGTCTCGATAGCGCCGCTGGAGCGCCGCCTGCTGTTGCTCAGTGATCTGCCCGGCGTCAATGTCAGATCAAGCCTCGCTCCCGGCGCATCAGTAGGCGCTTCCGATTTGGTCATCGACGTTACCCCGGGCGAGCGTGTCAGCGGCAGCATCGAAGCTGACAATCACGGCAATCGCTACACCGGGGCCAATCGCATCGGCGCCTCAGTCAACTTCAATCAGCTTGCCGGGCAGGGCGATGTGGCATCACTGCGCGCGCTGACATCGGCGGCAGGACTCAATTACGTTCGCGCGGCCTATCAAGGGCAGATCGCCAGCGTCAAGGCGGGCGTAGCTTACACGGCACTGCAATATCAGCTTGGCCGTGAATTTTCAGCACTCGAAGCGCGTGGTACTGCGCAAATTGGCAGCGTTTACGCCAGCTATCCGCTGATCCGTTCGCGCAATAGCAGCTTGTACGTGCAACTCGCGTATGACAGCAAAACGTTTCAGGACAAAGTTGATTCAACTGCAACAGTCACGGACAAAAAAGCGCGTGTGTTGATGGCAAGCGTCACCGGTGACCGGCGAGACGCGAGATGGGGAGGGGCTTTGTTGAGCTATTCGCTTACCTTCACCGCAGGCAGTGTTGATATTCAAACGCCAGCAGCGCGTGCAACTGACGACGCCACTGTGCGCTCCAACGGTCAGTTCGGCAAGCTCAGCTACTCCATCGCGCACGGACAAAATATAACTGACACCACCATGCTCCATGCCGCCATTAGCGGGCAGTACGCATCGAAGAATCTGGATGTGTCAGAAAAGCTCGGTGTTGGAGGCGCATCTGGCGTGCGCGCGTATCCCAGCGGTGAAGCCTTTGGTGATGCGGGGTACGTGCTGAATCTTGAGTTGAGAAGCACACTGCCAAAATTGGTCGACGGGCAAGCCGGCGTATTGCAGTTGGTAGGCTTTGTCGATACTGGTACCGTCACCTTGGTGCAGAACCCGGTGGTGGCAGGCAATAACCGCCGTACCTTGAGCGGAGCCGGCGTCGGTCTCAATTGGTCCGACGGCAACAATTTCGCGCTCAAAGCATACATCGCGCGCAAGCTGGGGAACGCTGCGGCGACCTCAGCGCCAGACTCAAGAACACGTCTATGGCTGCAAGGCGTCAAGTATTTTTGAGCATTTTCCGAGGGCCGTCATGAATCATATCTACCGCTCGATCTGGAACGCGACGACAGGTGCATTTGTCGCGGTTTCTGAAAATGCAAAGATCGGCAGCAAAGCCAGCGCTGGCTCGGGGGCTGACGCGGTTACCCGCCGCGCACGCCCGCGCTTGCGCCTCATCGCAACATACGTGATGCTCGCATTTGGATCAAATGCGGTCGCCAACCCTACCGGCGGTGCCGTCGCCGCTGGCAGCGCCACCATCAGTGGGGGGGCTGGCAGCATGGTCGTCAAGCAGACCAGTCAAAACGCCATTCTCAACTGGCAATCCTTCAGCATCGGCGCCAACGAATCGGTTCGCTTCGTGCAGCCAAACAGCGCAGCAGTGGCGCTCAATCGCGTCCTCGGCAATGACCCGTCCAATATTTTTGGCAGCCTCAGCGCCAACGGAAAAATATTTCTTGTCAACCCCAACGGCATTTTGTTTGGTAGCGGTGCGACCATCAATGTCGGCGGATTAGTCGCATCGACACGCGACATTCAGAACAATGACTTCGTCGCGGGTCGATACAAGTTCAGCGGCAACAGCACCGCAAGTATTCTCAATCAAGGAACGATTAACGCCGGTGACGGCGGCTATGTCGCCCTGTTGGGTGCCAATGTCAGCAACGAAGGCGTCATCGCCGCAAAGCTCGGTAGCATCACGCTCGCTGCCGGCAATGCCGTCACCATTGATGTTGCCGGCGATGGTCTGCTGAATGTGTCGATTGACCAGGGGGCTGTCAACGCACTGGTGCAAAACGGCGGCATGATTCAGGCCGATGGCGGTCAGGTGCTGTTGTCCGCGAAATCAGCCGGCAATCTCTTGCCGGCAGCGGTCAACAACACCGGCACTATCCAAGCGCAAACGATCGAAAATAAAAGCGGCACCATCCGTCTCTTGGGAGACATGAAAAATGGCACCGTAAATGTTGGCGGCACGCTCGACGCGTCCGCACCTGCTGCGCGCAACCTTCAGGGCGGCAACGGCGGCTTCATCGAAACCAGCGCCGCTCAGGTCAAAGTCGCAAACGGAGCAAAAATCACCACCGCTGCCGCACCCGGCAACGGTGCCACCGGCACTTGGCTGATCGATCCGCACGACTACACCATCGCCGCAAGCGGCGGCGACATCACCGGTCTGACCCTTTCCACCAGCTTGAGCGCCAGCAATGTCTCGATTCAATCGAGCAGCGGCGCAACCACCGCCGGCAACGGCGACATTCATGTGTACGACACCGTAAGCTGGAGCGCCAACAAGCTGACGCTAACGGCCGCGCGCGACATCAACATCAATGCAGTGATGACCGCAACTGGCACATCCACACTGGCGCTCAACCCCGCCACCGCCAACGGCGCAGACGCAGCGGTGGCCGGCGGCACGGTCAATGTGGGGATGGCTCCAAACGCAGGCGGCTTCACCGGCAGGGTAGATTTCCCCGGCCGCTCAGGCAACGGCATTCTCACCATCAACAACACCGGCTACACCGTAATCAACAGCCTTGGCGTGCAAGGCAGCACCTCGCGAACGGATTTACAAGGCATCAGCGGCGGGCTGTCGGGTGCCTACGCCTTGGGCGGCAACATTGACGCTTCGGCGACGAGTGGCTGGAATGCTGGCGCGGGATTTTTACCGCTTGGGACTGATGCGACGCGGTTTAGCGGTTCGCTAAACGGACTTGGCCACACGATCAGTAATCTGTTTATAAACAGACCAGCGACCGACCGCATAGGATTATTCGGAGTCGTTGGCAGCAGTGCTGTGCTTTCTAACCTCGGCTTGATAGGCGGGAGTGTGGCTGGAGCCTCTGCTACAGGAGGGTTTGCGGGAAGTAACTTCGGCAGCCTGCGTAGCATTTATGCGACGAGTACTGTGGGCGGCAGCGATGACGATGTTGGCGGGTTGGTAGGGCATAACTCTGGCAGCATTGGTAACAGCTATTTTGCTGGGGTTGTGACCGGGGCTGGGATTTATGTCGGCGGGGTGGTTGGCTATAACCTTGGCAGCATCGATAAAAGCTACACGATCGGATCCGTCGTCGCTCCCTATTCGGGTGAATCTTCTGACTACGTCGGTGCCTTGGTGGGCAATAATTCCCGAGGTGGCAGCATTAGCAACAGCCACACGTCCAGCGCCGCGATGACTGGCGAGAGCGCAAGCGGTCTGGTGGGTAGCAATGATGGCACGATTGTCAATTCCTACTACAACATTGGCACAACGACCATAAATGGCGGGAGTAAAGTTGGCCCTTACGGTCTGTACAACACCCAATTTCAAGATTGGGTTACGCGGGGAAAGCGATTGAGTATTTCCGACTACTCGGCGTCTCTGCCGCTGGTGGGCGGTTACTACCAAATCAGTACGCCGCAAGGGCTAAAGGATTTGCTCGGGTTTGCTGAAAACACGGGATATAAATTTCGTCTCACAGCTAATCTCGATTTGGCATCTGTGCCGGGCTTCTACATCCCTAGATTTACTGCTGCGGAATTTAACGGCGCAGGCTTTACTCTGGACCACCTATACGTAAACGATCCGGCTGGCAGCAGCATTGGCTTTATTGGCGAGCTGGGTAGCAGCAGCCGATTACTTGGATTGGGTTTAACCAACGTCGATGTCGTGGGCAGATTTGGTGTTGGCGGTCTGGTGGGATATAACGCGGGCGAGGTCAGTAACAGCTATGTCAGTGGCGGTGTAGTCAGTGGTCGATTTCTCACTGGTGGATTTATCGGGGATAACCTAGGCAAAATAAGCAACAGCTACGCCACTACAACTGTGATCGGTGGACGGTCTACTGGAGGCTTGGTGGGCTGGAATTATTTTGGTGCTCAAATTAATGGCAGCTACGCTACAGGCGCGGTGACGGGGGTAGCGAGTGCGGCGTTCGCTGCGAATGATATTGGCGGGCTAGTCGGCTCCAATTCGGGCGCGAGTATCACCGGAAGTTACGCAACAGGTTCCGTGACGGGAGTGCTTCGCGTGGGTGGATTGGTTGGCGGCGACTACGGCGGGACCATTCGAAATAGCTTTTGGGACATCACGGTCAATTCTGGAATTGGTGGTGGCACTGTAACCGGCGCTGTCGGTCTTTCAACCGCCAACCTGCAAACTAAAGCAAACTTCACCGGTGCCACCGCCGCGAACGGCAACGTCAATCCGGGATGGGACTTCACCAACACTTGGGTGATGTATGAGGGCAATAGCGCACCGCTTCTGCGCTCGTTTATGACGCCGTTGACGGTGACGGCGAACAACGCTGTTAAAACTTATGACGGTTTGGCCTACAACGGTGCGGCTGGTGTTTCGTATTCGTCGACACCGAACGCGAACTTGCTGGGTTCTGTGAGCTACAGCAGCGGCATCAACGCCGGATCGAGCGCGATTGTTCCGGGAGGGCTGTACTCGAACCAGCAAGGTTACTTGCTCACTTACGTAAACGGTGCGCTCACTGTCGCGCCGGCGACTCTGACGCAAACTGCGAATCCGCTGAGCATCGCTTCCGGAGCGGTGGTTCCGGCGTTGAGTGGTGCGGTGAGCGGGTTTGTTAACGGGGAGACGTTGGGTGGAGTTGCCAGCGGTGTGCTGACGTTCAGCACGCCAGCAAGTTCAGCCAGCGGCCCTGGCAGCTACGCGATTAATGGCGGCGGCTTGACTGCCAACAACGGCAACTATATTTTTGTGCAAGCGCCGGGCAATGCCACGGCGTTGTCCGTGGGCCCGCCTGTCCAAGCCAACGCTCCGTTGGTGTTGCAGGTGAATACTTCGACTGGAACTGAAGCAGTGCTTGCGGATACGCTTTCAGTAATGGAGCGGCGCCGCGCGGACGCTAGTTCGAATGGGGCGGATGCGTCTGATCCGGATTCGCCCTTGAATGGTTTGCAGACTGCGCGTGAAGGCGGTTCGTCCGGCCAGTGAACAGGTCGCAGGGGTGCCATTCCGATTCTTGTGAACGGAATCGGCAGCTTCAGCTTTATAGTCGTAAACCGCCAAGAGCCGCTCACACCAACGGTTTCAGGCTGGTGATGGCCTTACTGAAACGCCTGAATCCCGGTCTGCGCCCGCCCCAAAATCAACGCATGAATATCATGCGTACCTTCGTAAGTGTTGACCACTTCAAGGTTCACCATATGCCGGATCACGCCGTACTCATCCGAGATGCCGTTGCCGCCGAGCATGTCGCGCGCGACGCGGGCGATGTCGAGCGATTTGCCGCAGGAGTTGCGCTTCATGATCGAGGTGATTTCGACCGAGGCGCTGCCGTCGTCTTTCATGCGTCCAAGACGCAGGCAGCCTTGCAGGCCCAACGTGATTTCGGTTTGCATGTCGGCGAGTTTTTTCTGCACCAGTTGATTGGCGGCGAGCGGGCGGCCGAACTGTTTGCGGTCGAGCACGTATTGCCGCGCGCGATGCCAGCAATCTTCCGCCGCGCCGAGCGCGCCCCAGGCGATGCCGTAGCGCGCGCTGTTCAAGCAGGTGAACGGGCCTTTGAGGCCTTCGACATTCGGCAATTCGTTCTCGGCCGGCACGAACACTTCGTCCATCACGATCTCGCCGGTGATCGAGGCGCGCAGGCCGAACTTGCCTTCGATTTTTGGTGCGGACAAACCCTTCATGCCTTTTTCGAGTATGAAACCACGGATCCGGCCGGCATCATTCTTCGCCCAGACCACGAACACATCGGCGATCGGCGAATTGGAAATCCACATCTTGGCGCCCGACACGAGGAAGCCGCCATCGACCGATTTGGCGCGCGTGATCATCGAGCCCGGATCAGAGCCGTGGTTGGGTTCGGTCAGGC
>JAYVSR010000072.1:0-2990 GCA_043775155.1 Burkholderiales bacterium
TGATGCGTTCATGGTGCCATTGACCGTTGCGCTGCCGCAAGCGAAGAGCGGTCGTGTCA
Organism: Burkholderiales bacterium; assembly: GCA_043775155.1. Lineage (GTDB taxonomy): Bacteria > Pseudomonadota > Gammaproteobacteria > Burkholderiales > JAEUOS01 > CANJDH01. Next base: position 60 of record JAYVSR010000072.1, read on the forward strand.
GGCTGCTCGGCGTGACCACTGCGCTGCGCGTATCGACCTCGCCTGATATCCCCACCCTGAGCGAGCAAGGCGTCGCGGTGGTGAGTGGCGGATGGCATGTGCTCGTGGTGCCCAAAGCCACACCGGCGGAAGTCGTTGCGCAACTCAACCGCGCACTGCTTGCGACGACCGCCGTTCCGGCAATGCGTGAGGGCTTGCTGAAGGCGGGCATTGAACCAGCCAACACCAGCCCGGCCGAAGCGGAAAAAATGCTGCTGGCCGAATGGCAGCGCTGGGGCAAGGCTGCGCGCGATGCGGCGGTCCAGGCGGAGTAGCACGCCGCACAATATCAATAAGAAGGCTCCCATAGCCATTCTTATTGATATCTGTCGTTTTAGATCTGCATCAAGTCAGCGTCCAACGTACGGAATTTCAGACACAACAACCTCCGCGTCAATCGCATGCTGTTCCAGCATAATTTGGACAGCCTTTTGGCGTTTCCGTTTTTCCAAATGCGGGCCAACTATGATCTTTTTAATTGGCAAATTCTGAATCGCACCGCCGCCAGTTGAACCGAAAAGATTGATATAGGGAATCGATATTCCATTTTTCGTCAGTAGATGAACCGGCTTGCGTGGGCGATTGTCACCTGACTTCACTCCCAACTCATAGAGTTCCGTGCTGGCAGGCAGCACCACGATGCGCACCTCTTTTTCCTCTCTAAATCCCCAATGTTTATTGAGACACGAAAGTGAAGTAACAGCAGGATAAAGCGGGTCCAGGTTGTCCATTCCGCCTTCAAGAAAGAACTTGGCAAGCGTATCCCGAATTATTTTTTCCTGTTCGACAGTTTCCGGATGGACAATTTTGTGTGTGCCATTTTTATCGTAATACTGAACATCTCCCCAAATCGCAAATTGGTCGTGAAAGTTCTTGCCTTCTTCCATCAACAATTGCTCAAGAGGGGGTGAATCAAAAACTATGGCGTAACTACCATCCGTTCCATACCCGCGCCATTGGCTGAGCAATCCGTCGTCGGGGTCTTGATCAAGCGGGGCGCTGCAAAAAGAAGTGATATACGGCGAATTAAACTGCAACGTCACCGTTCTTATGGTTTGCTCCATCGTTTGGGCATATTCCATTGCCTTCCCTACGCCGCCAGCTTTTTGCAGCCTTTCGCGCCCAGCCGCAGTTTGCTCCAAGTCGGCGATGACTGACCGCATTGCATCATCCATCAGGCTTGGGAATTTTCGATCAAAAAACCCGACATGCTCTTCGAAGTCGTTCAAGAAAGCGATATTCGTTGCCCATAATTGCTGAGATTCGATGATGCCTTGCAAGCCGGTGCCGGTCGTGTAGTGGTAAAGAGTCGGATGTGCTTCGGCGACCGTTTGGATCATATGCATGTTCCGCGCTAAGAAGTATTTCTACTCACTACGAGAGTCGTGATTAGCCGAGAAGGCTGTCAGAGCTAATCTTCTGAGATAACCCTCACGCCGCCTGCAACGCCTGATCAATCACTTTTTTCGAAACTCCCTGCGCCTTGAGAGCTTTCGCAATATTGTCGAGCTTCGGCGCATCCATTTCTTCGAGGTCTTTGCGCGCGCCCTGGCTGACATAATAGCGAATCAGCCCTTGATATCCGGTGAAACCCTTGACCACCGCGATCTCTTTGAGCTCGTCGATCATGTGGCGCGGCAGGCGCATGCTGATCAACTCCATCGGCGGGTCTTTCACCATCCGTTTGGTAATGCGTTCCAGTGATTTGGTTTTCATGTTCATTCTTCGTAGAAGCGGCGCTCCGGGTTAGTGGCGCGCCGTGCGCTGATGATGCGAAACCCCTCGTGCAATTTTTCAACGTGTACAACAAACAGCAGCCGCTCTTTGGCGCCGTAGCCAATCACGCCGATCCGGTTTTCATCGTTGCGGCTGGCGTCAACCCAACGCGCGCCCAAATCAAAAAATACTTCGGCAGCTTCGTCGAACGTGATGCCGTCGTGCTTCACAGGATTGTCGGCTGCTTTGGCTTCGTCCCACTCAAAGACAACGCCCCGGAGAATTTTGGATATTGTCTTTGGCATGTATGCAATGTATATATGTTTTCACAACAAGTCAAGACCGGCAATTCTTGCCGCCAAGTCCAGTCAGCCTGCTCTGGCCGTGAGCCTCTGCCGGTGTAAAGTGTTGCGCAACAAGAAAGACGAGACCATCATGAAGACATTCCACGCAACGCTGACCGCCTGCGCCCTCGCCTACGCTGCCGCCAATCCTGCGCACGCGCGCATCACGCGCATCGTGATCGACGAAACCGTGTCGATGCCGGCGCCGGCGAATCTGATGGCGCCCGCTTACGAACAAGTCGCCGGGCGTGCCTTCGGTGAACTCGACCCCAAGCTGCCGGGCAACGCGATCATTCAGGACATCCAACTCGCCAAAGACGCCGATGGCAAGGTGCGCTACGTCGCCTCGTTCGTGATCTACAAACCGGTCGATATGGCGAAAGCGAGCGGCATGCTGTGGCACGACGTACCGAACCGCGGCCGCGTGTTTCCGTATGCTCCACAAGAGCAAGCGTTCGGCGACATCATGCTGGCGAGCGGCTGGCAGGGCGACAACAGCGGGCAGACCGCGGTGCGTGACAAGGCAAGCGCTGCGGGCATGCAGTTTTTGCAAGTACCCGTCGCCAAAGGATCGGGCGGCAAGCCAATCACCGGTCAGGTGCTGGGGCGCATCGTCAACCGCTCCGGGCTGAACTCGCAACCGCTGCTGGTGCAAACCAATCCGGTGCCTTACAAGCCGATAAGTCTGGAGACGAATAAAGCCAAGCTAACATCACGCGGCGGCGAGACGCAAAGCGGCAAGGTAATTGATGAGGTCACGATTGCCTCAAGCGACTGGGCCTGGGCCAAGTGCGATGCAGCCAACCCCTTCCCCGGCACGCCCGACGCCACG
>JAYVSR010000073.1:0-16460 GCA_043775155.1 Burkholderiales bacterium
GCGATATTTCGATTCAATCGCGAGCAGTGCGGCAGCTTCTTGCATGACCGCACTAAAACACACCTCATAAATATAGTCAACTTATTTTGACGCGATTCCAAACGAGTCACGGCTGTTGCGGGTAGGGTGAAGTGATTGCGTCTCTGAAGCTTGCAGTGCGCTAACCTTTTAACCAGCGGAGTGTCTGATGAAAACGAAATCGTTTCAACGTCTTGCGATCAACGCCTTCACCGGCTGCTCAATGTTTTTTGCCACTGCCGCGTTGGCCCAGTTGCCGCCAGCCAAAACGCAGGGCCCGGTTTCATACCTATCGGGCGGTATCGGCGATGGTGAAGAGCTGGAGATGCGTGCAGCGGCCAAAGATTTTGGCGTGCTGTTTGAATTCTCTGAAGTGGAGCGCGGCACCTCACATGGCCGCTGGACTGCCGATATTGGTGTGGTCATCAAATCCGGATCGCAGATCGTGCTGCGCGCCACCAGCGAGGGCCCGTTGATGCTGATTAAACTGCCGCCCGGCACCTATACGGTGGAAGCAGACCGAGGCGGCGCAGTGCAGACCAAGCGCATCGAGGTCAAAGGCAATGCGCTGGCGCGGCAACGCTTCTTCTGGATCGTCGACTCGCCGCTGCTGCCGCGTCAGCCGCAGCTCACTTCAGGACAACCCATCCGGCGGATTTTGAATCGCATCGGCCAGCCGGTGTTCAATCGCGTAGCGAATCAGTTCCGCCTGATTGCTCATGTGCATTTTTTCGAGAATCCGCGACTTGTGGGTGCTGACGGTCTTCGGGCTGAGCGACAACTGCGTGGCAATCGCCGTCACCGACTGCCCCGCCGCGATCATCCGCAGCACCTGCAACTCGCGGTCTGACAACTGCTCATGCGGCGCGCCTTCGGCCCCGCGCAGGGTGCTGAACATTGCCTGCGTGACCGCTTGCGACGCATGCACACCGCCCGCTGCAATTTTGCGAATCGCCACCACCAGTTGATCGCTGGCGCTCTCTTTGTTGAGATAGCCGGACGCGCCAGCCCGGATCGCGCGCACGGCGTATTGCTCCTCGTCATACATGCTCAGCACCAGCACCGGCAACTGTGGCCGCGCCTGTTTCACCAGCTTGATCAGTTCCAGGCCGTTGCGGCCCGGCATCGACATATCGGTCACCAGCACATCCCACTCTTGCTCCCGCACCAGACGCAGCACGTCGTTGCCGTTGGCGGCTTCGCCCGCCACCGCCAGGTCAGCATGCTTGGCGATGATTTGCTTGAGGCCCTCGCGCACGATCGCGTGATCGTCAGCCACCAGGATACGAATCATGCGGCGCTTCCTTTGACATTACCGAACGCTGGGATCGCGGCTTCGACGGTGGTGCCAGCACCCGGCACACTTTCGATCTTGAACGTACCGCCCAGTACGTAGGCGCGTTCGCGCATGCCGAGCACACCGAAGGAGCGCCCCTCGCGCCCCTCCCGCCCTTGGCGCCCGCCCGCCCCGCTCAAACCAACACCGTTGTCACTGATCCGCACCCGCACCTGCCCCGCCTGGCGCAGCACTTCCACCGTCACCTTCGAGGCCTCGGCGTGGCGCGCTACATTGGTCAGCGCTTCTTGTGCGATCCGAAACACGGCGGTCGCGGCATCGCCGCTGGCACCCAATTCTTCATCGGGCATGGTGAGCACCACTTCGATGCCGGTACGGCGCGCAAAGTCCTGGGTCAGCCACTCAAGCGTTGGTGCGAGGCCCAGGTTGTCGAGCATCACCGGGCGCAGGTCGGCAGCGATGCGCCGCACCGAGCGCATGGTGGTGTCGAGCAGGCGCTTCATGTCACTGGCCCGTTGCGCCGCTGTGGTCTGCTCTGGCAACAGCTCCTCGGCAATCGCCGCAATGTCCATCTTGAGCGCGGTCAACTCCTGCCCCAATTCGTCGTGCAGATCGCGCGCAATGCGGGTCTTCTCTTCTTCACGGATCGACTGCAGCGCGGCGGACAACTCGCGCAGACTGTCGCGCGATTCGCGCAACGCGGCCTCGGCCTGCTTTTGCTGGCGCAATGACTCGCGCAACTCCCGCATCAAGCGTTCGCGCTCGGTAACATCGCGCAGGATCACGGTAAACCGTTTACCGTCGGGTGTATCGGCCTTGGAGATCGACGCTTCAATCGGAAATGCCTCGCCGTCGGCGCGCACCCCGGCGAGCAAGCGCGCACCACCGCCCATGGTATGTACACCGGCATGCACACCGGCGTGGGCGTTGTCGCCATGGGCGCCGTAATGCTCAACATGATTCCGGTGTCCCGCGCGTGCCTGCGCCGGAATAAACCGGTCGAGCGGCCGGCCCAGTGCGTCGGCGGCGGAGCAGCGAAAAATCGTTTCAGCCGCCGGATTGAACAGCACAACGTTCTGCGCCTCATCAATGCTGATGATGGCGTCTTTGGCGGCGGCGATCAGGCTTTCAAGCATGACGCATGATGCCACGCCGGGAGCTGATCGCGACGCTTTCACGACGCTTTCACGACGCTTTCACGACATTGCGCCGCCGTTTGACTCAAATCAATATCGCGGCGGCGCAAGCGCGCATCCTTCAAGCCATCGACCATTCGATGATTGGATCAGCCATGACTTACCGAAATATTTTGTTGCATCTCGATGCCAACCCGGAGTGTGCGCACCGGATCAACGCCACGCTCGATCTGGCCAGCCGGCTCGATGCGCACGTGACGGGCCTGGCCGTGGCCGGAATCACGCCAGTGCCGTTCTCACCCGAGATGGCGGCATCCGCCCAGATATTCGCCGAAGTTCACGAACATTTGTATCGGCAGGCGGAAGGCGCCGCCCAGCGCTTCGAGTCCACCGCGCAGCAGCAAGGCTATGTGCAGGTCGAAACCCGCGTGGTGAGCGAGCGCGAACTTGATGCGCTCACCCTCGAAGCGCGCTACGCCGATCTGATCGTGATCGGCCAACGCGATCCGGCCAACGGAGCGCCCGACTCTGCGATCGCCACGCCCGGCGATGTGGTGCTGGCGTGCCCGCGCCCGGTGCTGGTGATCCCCTACATCGGCGCGCCGGCAGGATTCGGCAAGCATGTGCTGATCGCCTGGAATGGCTCGCGCGAAGCCTGCCGCGCGGTAACCGATGCCCTGCCGCTGTTGAAACTGGCGGAACGCGTCACCGTGATGGCGGTCGATCCAGAAATCAGCGACCAGGCGCACGGCCCGTCGCCCGGCGAAGACCTGGCGAAATTTCTCGCCCGCCACGATGTCAAGATCACCGTCGATCCGGACTACGGCGAAGTAGACGACACCGGCAGCGAACTGCTGTCGCGCGCCACCGATTTGGGGGCCGACCTGATCGTGATGGGCGCCTACGGCCACAGCCGCGCGCGCGAGTGGGTGTTCGGCGGCGTCACCCGCACCATACTCGGCAGCATGACGGTGCCGGTGCTGATGTCTCATTAACCGTGTCCCGCAGCTCCGTTTACTCGCGTTTCGCGAAGGCCACCGCACATCTGTGCGGACGACCGCCGGTGTTTGCGGCGGCGGTTGCCACCATCGCCGTCTGGATCATGACCGGCCCGCTGTTCCACTTCAGCGACACCTGGCAACTAGTCATCAATACTGGCACCACCATCGTCACTTTCCTGATGGTGTTCCTGATCCAGAACACGCAAAACCGCGACACCGAGGCGATCCAGCTCAAGCTCGATGAATTGATCCGCGCAACCCGTGGCGCCCACAACGTACTACTCGATCTGGAGGAACTGGACGAGGACAATCTGGATGCGTTCAAGGTGAAGTATCAAGCACTGGCAGCGAGTGCGCGCTCAGACCTGGGGCGGGGCAAACCCGATACCGGAACACCGGAGCCGTAAAACCGGAGAGCCTTCTCTCCCCGCTCAAGTCCAATCCATGCGCTTCTTCGGGGCATGAAGGCCAACATCAGCTCAGAACCACCGTCTCCAGGTAGTCCGGCACCACCACCCGCCATGCCAGATCTTGACCGATATGCCGGCGCAAGGCATCGGTCGCGCCGGGCTCGCCATGCACGAGAAAGGTCTGCTTCGGCGGCACGCGGAAATGGCGCAGCCAATCGATGATCTCGCTGTAGTCGGCATGCGCCGAGAGTGTGTCAATCAGCGCGACTTCGGCGCGCACCGGCAAATATTCGCCATAAATTTCCCCGCTCACGTCCTCAGGGAGGTATCCAGTTGCACGCAAGTATTCGGTCGAATACAATCACATCATGTTCTAAATTGAAACCGCAGAGGAATTCGACACTTGGCTGGCCGGGTTGGACAAGCGCACCGCTGTGCGCATCGCATCCCGGCTCGACAAGCTCAGACTTGGTTTGTGGGGTGATTGCAAAGTCGTTGGCACCGGCGTGACCGAATTGCGTGAGCATTTCGGCGCGGGCTACCGGGTTTACGTCACGCAGTTGAACAATGTTGTCGTCATCGCTTTGGGCGGCGGCGGCAAAAGCAGCCAGAAAAAAGATATTCAACGCGCTATTCTTTTGGCCGCAAAAGCGAAGGAGTAAACATGGCACTGAAAACCAAACCGTTTGATTCGGCAAAATTCCTCACCGATAACGAAGCCGTCGCAGCCTATCTGAGCGACATGATGGAAGAGGGTAACGCCAGCGTGTTGGCGCATGCTCTGGGCAACATTGCTCGGGCGCGCGGCATGGCGCAGGTCGCGCAAGATGCCGGGATCGGGCGGGAAGCCTTGTACAAAGCATTGCGTCCCGGAGCGCAACCGCGCTTTGACACCATCAGCCGTGTTTGCACCGCGTTGGGGGTGCGCCTGGTGGCGCAGCCCGTTTGACGCTCAAGTCCAATCCATGCGCTTCTTCAGCCCTCCTTTGCTGCAACGCTCTTCCACCAACGATTTTCGGGCTGCCACTAAAGTGAATTAGTTCAGAGCTACCGTCTCCAGATAGTCCGGGACGCTGACGCGCCAGACCAGCTCTTCAACGATGTGCCGCCGCAATCCATCAGTCGCTCCCGGCTCACCATGCACGAGAAACGTTTGCTTCGGCGGCACGCGAAAGTTGCGCAGCCAGCCAATGATTTCATCGTAGTCTGCGTGCGCCGAAAGCGTGTCAATCAACGCCACCTCGGCGCGCACCGGCACGTATTCGCCGTGAATCTTCACGCTGTCCGCGCCGCTCACCATCGCGGCACCGCGGGTGCCACCGGCCTGATAGCCGGCGAACAAAATCATGTTGCGTTCGTCCGGGGCGAACTGCTTGAGATGATGCAGCACCCGGCCACCGGTCGCCATGCCGCTCGCCGAGACGATGACCATCGGCCCTTTCATCTGATTCAGGCGGCGCGATTCTTCCGGCGAGTTGATCACCGTCGCGACGCTGCACATGGTGTGTACTTCGGCCCGGTTCAGGCGATGGCCGCTGGCGTGCTTGACATAGAGCGCAGTGGCGCTGACCGCCATCGGGCTGTTGAGATACACCGGAATATCCGGAATGCGCCGCGCCGCTTTCAATCGTCCCAATTGCAACAACATGGTTTGCGCGCGGCCAACGGCAAAGGCGGGGATCACCACCACGCCGCCACGCGCGGCAGCGCGTGTCACCGCGCTGGCGAGCGCTTCGTCCGCATCCGTCACCGGGTGCAGGCGATCACCGTAGGTCGATTCGAGCACCAGCCAATCGGCTTCGGTGATGGCCTCGGGCGCTTTCATCAACGGATCATGCGGGCGGCCGAGATCACCAGAGAACACGATGCTGCTCGCCCCCTCCCTGATCACCACACAGTTTGAACCGAGCATGTGGCCGTTCGGCACCAGGCGAAAAGTGATGCCTGCGCCGAGCGAAATGTCGGTGCCGGTAGCAGTACCCTTGAGCAGCTTCAACGCCGCAACGGCGTCCTGCGCGTCGAACAGCGGCAGCGCCGGCTGATGCTTTGAGAAGCGGTGCTTGTTGGCGAAGCGTGCTTCTTCTTCCTGCAAGTGGGCAGCGTCGGGCAGCAAGATGCCGCACAAATCGCGCGTGGCATAACTGCAATACACCTTGCCGCGAAAGCCTTGTTTCGCCAACAGCGGCAAATACCCGCTGTGGTCAATGTGCGCGTGCGTGAGGATCACCGCATCGAGCGATGCCGGATCAAACGGCGGCGGCGCCCAGTTGCGCAGGCGCAGTTGTTTAAAGCCTTGGAACAGGCCGCAGTCGATCAGCAGGCGCAGGCCACCGGCTTCGAGCAAATATTTGGAACCGGTAACGGTGCCGGTGGCGCCATAGAAGGAGAGTTTCATGATGGTTCCAATCAATCGTGTGCGGGTAGGCACATGCTGGTGCAGCCGCGCGGTCTTTGTTTGATCCACATCAAAGAGACACGATTGCGAGCGCCTAGGATGGAACCAGTTGTACCCCGAGTGGAGTGAACCCTGCGGCAGCACCGATGCGGAACACAAGCACTGACACAGCAACTCAAACAACCAAGGCAACCAACCAAGTCAACCAAGCAAAGGAGTCAGATCATGTACAAACATATTCTCGTTCCCATCGACGGCTCAAAACTGTCGGACCGCGCCGTCAAGGAAGCCGTCGCGCTGGCCAGCACGCTCAATGCCAAAGTGACCCTATTGCATGTGTCACCAGTGCAAATCTGGCCGATCTATGCCGAGAGCGCAGTGATGATGGCGGAATACGCCGGTGGCGATTTTCGCGCCCAGACCAAACGCGAGGCGGCAGCCTTGCTGGCGAAAGCGGCCAAACGCGCTGGCGGCGGTGTCGAGACGCAACATGTGTTGAGCGATCTGCCTTATGACGCCATCGCCAAGGCGGCAGCGAAGGGCAAGTGCGACTTGATCGTGATGGCCTCGCACGGACGCCGCGGCGTCAGCGGCTTTTTGCTGGGTAGCGAGACGCAAAAAGTGCTGACGCATTCCAAAGTGCCAGTGCTGGTGGTGCGTTGACGGAGCACGCGGCATGATCGCCACCGCCCGATTGCCCGATGCCTATGGGATCCGCATCCTGCGCGCCCGGTTGATCGAGCGGCGCGAACGGCTGCTGCGTGAAATCCAGAAAGGGGAATAGAAAATGAGTGCAACCGACTACCGCAGCGCCGCACTGGCGATGATCCGCGACGAGCACCGCACGCTGTCCGCATTGCTGCACGCGATGAAACATCTGGTGCGCGAAATCGGCACGCACCGGGTGGAACCGGACTTCGCCCTGCTGCGTGCGATGCTCTATTACATTCATGTTTTTCCCGAAGCGATGCACCACCCGAAAGAAGAGGTGTATCTGTTTGCGCCGCTGGCCCAACGCACGGATGCCGCTGCAAATGATCTGGCGGCGCTGCGCGGGGATCACGAAAACGGCGCGCGCCTGATCCGCGACCTCGGCCACACGCTGCTGTGTTACGAGCACGAAGGTGAGTCTGGTTTCGCCCTGTTTGCTGCATCAGTGGAAGCCTATGCGCGCTTCTACGCAAGGCACATGGAGCGGGAGGAGAAAAACATTTTTCCGCTGGCGCAAAAAGTGTTTTTGCCGGAAGACTGGTTTGCGCTTGAGCATGCGTTCGCGCAAAACCACGACCCGTTGCATGGCGACGCCCGCGAACCGCACTTTCGCGCGCTGTTTTCGCACATCGTCAACGTGGCACCGCCGCCGATTGGTGTCGGCCCGGCCTTTCCGCCACGCGTTTCCTGAGGCCATAGGCGAAGACGGCCTGATTCAGGCATCGCCCGGAAAGCCTTGTCCACCAACGGATTTCGTGGTTTTATGAGAGAAGATCCGGGTTGCTTCGCCGTTCTCGGGAATTCGTCCGGCGATCCGCTGGCACGCGGCGACGCGAAGCGCCAAAAGGCCGTGTCCACCTTCATCGCGTACCCGATCAAGGTCTACGCTTCCACTGGCATATAGACCTAATCGGTAGTATTCAAGCGACGCCCGAAGAGCGTCGAAGGCAGCGTCATGGAATAATGACCCATGGAATTTGAAAGCGATCCGGTCAAGGCCGCAAGCAATCTCAAGAATCACAAAGTCAGCTTTGAAGAAGCGGCCTCGGTGTTTGGCGATTCGATGGCGTATACGTTCGCTGATCCCGATCACTCGCTTGGGGAGGAACGCTGGCTGATGTTTGGCCAGTCGCGGATGGCGCGAATACTGGCTGTCATTTATACCCACCGGCGGGGAAAATACCGCCTCATCAGCGCGCGGCTGGCGACACGACGTGAAAGGAAGACTTATGAAGAAGGTTGAAGGGATGCGCGCCGAATACCGGCGTGAAGACTTGGGTACGGGTGTGCGCGGCAAGCACTTTGCGGAATTCAAAAAGGGGAGCAATCTGGTTATTCTGGCGCCCGAATTGGCTAGGATTTTCCCCACCAATGAAGCTGTAAATGCCGCGTTGAGTTCGCTCGTCGGTGTTGCGCGATCGGCGACGGGTCTGACCAAGTCCTCTATCGACCGCGCCACACGACGGCGCGCTGCTTAACCTTGCCACGAGTCGCAACCAGCTTTCCCCGGCCGCTTCGGACAACAATTCGACGCCCCAATCACCCCATGAGCACGCCCAGAAATCACGCCTTCAGGGAACGCCAAAGCCTGGCGCTCAACAGCGCGGTGGCCGCACGCCTGGTAGAGCACCCAAAAGAAGTGCTGGAGCGCGCGCGCAACACCCTGGCGCGCTGGAAATCACTGCCCGGCGTATGGTGTGTTGATCTCGGCAAGTGGGAAGCGATTTTGGCGAACAGCGATGCGGCAGCGGTCGCCGGCATCCTCACCGGCAGCGATGAAATGGCTGTGCGCCTGCGCCAGTCCTCGCCATTCTCGGTGCAACTCACGCCTCAAGAGCGCTGGAAAATTCTGCGTGAAACGACATCAGCTTGAACATCTATTGCGCGCGGCAGGAAGGCTCGCAAGATCGGCTGCATGAAGTCGATGCGCCCGACACGCGCGGCAGCGGTTGAGCGTTATTACTACCTCTGAGCTATATTGCAAATATCAAATTCATTGTCTCAAGTGATTTGTGAGCCAGAACAATCGCCAAACGAATCTGCCGGGTTTCACGGATTTTTATACCTGTATATGACAGACATGAAATCGCAGGAAAGCCGGTGTGGAAGCCATTCTTGGCAGGTTTTTGATGCCCAGATTAATCCGCAACCGCCAGATTTATCTGCGGGTTTTGCGAACTACATTGCGTTAGGCGGCTTACCACATGGCGGATGATGCACCCAACACGGACTTCCTCATCGGCGCTCAGATGGTCGTCAAGCAAGCGCGCGCATCGATTCGGTCATCGACTATCTGGACAACAGGAGTTCCCAAGCTGCACCTGCTCTGCAAGGCTGCGTTGATCCGCCAGACAGAAGCGCTCGAAGCCGCGATCTTCCTGGCAGAAGCCGGCAAGGGCCACGCGGCTCTGCCGTTCGTACGCCCAGCATGCGAAGAGTTCCTATGGATCAAGTACTTGGTGGAAATGCAGCGGGCAGACTCGGAGCTACTCATTGATCACCTTGTTGCCGAACAGGTACTGCATGTGCTCGTTGCCCAAGAGGCCTTTGCGGGAGAGAACACGACCATTTCCCTAGGACTTGGCGGCAAGCGCGCCAACTTTCAGGCGGTTGTCGATCAAGCAAGCGATGCCCGGACTAAACTTGGTCAGCGCCTGCGCTGGGACAAACGAACAGTCAGAGAAGCCCGCTTACCCACGACGCGCTTCGTGGCCAAACAGGTTGCAGAATTGGCAACATACGACTTCATCTATGCCGGCAGTTGTCGTCATGTGCACTTCAACGCTGCCGAACTACTGAGGCGTGTCTGGGGTCGGGATTTGGTGTACGAAGTGGGTTCTGCGTCATTCGGCCGCTACTTCACTGACTTTTCGCTGATGTGGATGAGTCGCTTTCTTGTGCGCTTGTTCCTGCAAGCCGAGTCGATCCTTCCCGGCACCCTTAGTCGCTTTGCCGAAGACCGCAACTGGACGGAAGCACTGCCTCGTGGCCTTGTTCCAATCGTTACTGCTGAAGAGATGTCGGTCAGCCGCAAGGGCGCCACGCTTCGCGGGTCGCGTTAGCTAGCACGTTAGAAGAGTAAGCCGATGAACAAGCGGAGGAAGTCTGAAGGAGGTTGGTTTGAAGCAACTGTTGGCGCGGTTGTTTTAGGCACCGTTTTCGGCATTGGTACCGCTTGCATCGTCATTTTTCATTCGTTTTGGAGTGCGGCACCCATTGAGTGGCTAAGAGATTGGAGTTGGTACTTTGGAGCTTTGGTTGGTATTGCAGTGACTGTATCGATGCTTTGGTTGTTCCACCGTAGGCAAGTTACCGCCTGGAGCATCAAGCGATCAATCGGAAAGTTGATTGATCGCTTTGGTACAGAGACCTCCTAACGTTTCGCTGGTTCGGACACTTTCGGCGGGCCGCTCATCTCAGACACGAGGCATCATGACTACCACCTCAGTAGATAGACCGGCCGAGAACGACAGGCGCGTCGCCGCCGACGTCGAGCAGTACGGCTGCCATGTCATCAGCGTCTTTGATCCTGAGGAAAAGCTGCCTACGTTCACCTACTCAGTCGGTATTCAAGCGACTTCCGGGGCGCCGGAGGCAATCGTGATTGGAGTTCGCCCGAACCTCGGACATTCCATGATCAATGAGTACAACGACAACATTCGAAGGGGCAATCGGTTCGAGCGTTCGACCCAGTACTCGGGCTTCCTTGAAGGGTTTCAAATCTACGTCGAGCCCGCCAAGGCTGAACTGCTAAACGAGTACACCCTGGGCTGCGCCCGGTTCTATCAGGGAAGCGGCTACTCAGTTGTTCAACTGATCTACCCAACCACGGAAGGCGTCTGGCCTTGGCAGGATGCCGCGTCAGAGTGGTTCAAGTCGAATCAACCGATGCTCGGTCGCAAGCATCCGCACCGCCGATGAGGCTTAACAAGAATATTTTGCAACATGGGACATGTACAACAGTGACCAACGAAACACCGCGATGCGAATTACACGTTCTGGAGCAAGTGGTTTTCGAGACCGCGCATCCCCACCTCATGCCGCACTGCTCGGGTGGCGCTGCACATCCGCGCAGCGACATCGGGTGCGGATTTACGGGACGTAATCATGCAGCCTGACGGCACACGCCATATGAACGCCATCCCCACAGTCCAGATTGAAAGCGAACGCGTGATCGTAACGAAGTGGACGTTTGCGCCTGGTGCCGAAACGGGTGATCACGTGCATGGCCATGATTACGTCGTGGTTCCGCTGACGACCGGCAAGCTCCGGTTGGTCGAGCCGGGCGGCGTCCGCGATGTTGATCTGACTGCGGGTGGTTCGTACGCGCGTCTCACCGGCGTCGCGCACAACGTCATCAACATCAATGACTACGAGCTCGCGTTTGTCGAGATTGAACTCAAGTAACGCACGCTTGCGGAGTGAATCGTGAAGAAGAAAATCCGGATTGCTGATCTGCCCGAATTTGATCCCGCCGAACATCTCAAAACCGAACACGATGTGGCGGCATATCTGACCGCCATCATTGAGGAGAACGACTCTGCCCTGCTGGCGGCGGCACTGGGTGATATCGCGCGCGCCCGCGGCATGAGCGAAATTGCCAAGACTTCGGGGATCACGCGCGAAGCGCTGTACAAAGCGCTCAGACCGGATGCGCAACCGCGCTTCGAGACGATCAACCGCGTGTGCGAAGCATTGGGCGTGCGGCTGGTGGCGCAACCGATGCATGTTTGACGCTTGAATGAATGACCGGAAACGGTTGGTGGGAGCGGGTTTCAGGCATTTTCTCGTCTGCCGCGCAATCGTCTTTTTCAAGCAAGCTTGCCTATCAAGAATGATCTGAGGAACTCGAAAAATGAATCCAACAAAAAAAATTGCACCCGTCGCCATCATCACCGGCGGCGCGCGCGGCATTGGCCTCGCCATCACGCGCTGGTTTTTGGCGCACGACTATCGCGTCGCGATTCTCGACATTGACGCGGCAACGCTAAAGGACACCGCCGCCGAGCTGGCCGACCCGTTCCGGGTATTGCCGATTGTGTGCGACGTATCGCAACCGGCGCGCGTGCAGGCGGCCATCGAGCAGATCGTCACCATGTTCGGCCGCATCGATGCGCTGGTGAACAACGCCGGCGTGGCGGTATTCAAGCAATTGCTCGACACCAGTTTTGAAGAATGGCGCAGCGTGATGGCGGTGAATCTCGATGGCGCGTTTCTCTGCACTCAACTGGCGGCACCGGTGATGATCAAGGGTGGTGGAGGCGCGATTGTCAACATCACCTCGATCTCCGGCGTGCGCGCCAGCACCATGCGCGTCGCCTATGGCACCAGCAAGGCGGCGCTATCGCATTTGACGAAACAACAGGCAGCGGAGTTGGGGGCTGTCGGCGTGCGCGTCAATGCCGTAGCGCCAGGCCCGGTGGATACCGAGATGGCGAAGAAGGTTCACTCGAAAGAAATTCGCGCCGATTATCACGACGCGATTCCGCTTAACCGCTATGGCACGCCGGAAGAGATTGCCGACGCGGTGGGCTATTTGTGCAGCCCGGCGGCGAGCTACATCAACGGGCAAACGCTCGCGGTCGATGGCGGCTTTGATGCGGCGGGGATCGGTTTGGCGACCCTGCGGCGCGACATGAAGCCGTCGTAAATCAGTCATACGCGCGAAAGCGGATCGCCGGATCACGGCGAATCTGCTCGACCAGCGCGACTTCCCATTCGAGATAAGCGCGCGCGTGTTTTTCGTAGTCGC
This sequence comes from Burkholderiales bacterium, assembly GCA_043775155.1. Lineage (GTDB taxonomy): Bacteria > Pseudomonadota > Gammaproteobacteria > Burkholderiales > JAEUOS01 > CANJDH01. The sequence continues at coordinate 12,721 of JAYVSR010000073.1, forward strand.
CTTCGTGCTCGTGATCGTAGGGTTTGTACCAAACGTCGTCGTGGGTGGTGGTGGAATTTTTCAATGACGACTCCATTGGTAAACCGGCGGCGATCCACGCCGCATTGCCGCCTTCGAGTACGCGCACTTCGGCGTCCGGCCAAAGTGCGGCGGCTTCGGGAGCGGCCAACTGTGCGAGTTGCACGTCTTCAGCGGTGAGGACGACGAGTTTCACTGCGCTCCCTGCGTTTGACGGCGCGACGCTTGCCAGCTTCGCGCGCGCCTGATCGAGCCGCGCACGAACTGCCCACCATGCGCCCGCCACATGACGCGCGCGGAACTTGAGACTGGTGGAGAGGTCCAGCACGAGCACCTCTTGTGAGGCAATGCCTGGTGCAGCGGCGCTTTGTTCCGCACCACCTTGTTCCGCACCACCTTGTGCCGCACCACCTTGTGCTTCACCCTGTTGTGCCGATGTGCTTTGCAGACCGGCGCGCGCGGCCAACTGCGCCGACGCAATCGTCTGCCACGTGTCCGCCTTGAACGGCGCTGCGCGCGGGCCGCTCGCGGTGTCCCATCCGGCGAAGCCATCATCTCCTTCCGGCTCCAGCACGAACACATCGTTCCAGCCCATTTGATTCAACCACGATGCCGTCATCACCGAGCGTACGCGCTGCGGATCGATCAGCACGATGCGCGCGGCGCGCACGCCCACATACTCATCGGTCGCCTGGATCAATTGCCCACCAGGCGCGTGGCGCGACTGCGCGATCCGCTTGGCTTCGAATTCTTCGCGGGTGCGCACGTCGAGCAGGAAGGTGGTGCGCGCAGCTTTTGAGGTTTGCTCCGCTTGTGCAGTTTGCTTTACCGGCGCCGCCCCGTCTTTCAACCACGCCGCCACCTCATCACGCCGCGCAAACTTCACTTCAAACTTTTTTGCCGCCACCCCTGCTGCCGCCTGCGCGCGCACGAGGCTGTGCGCCGACGGCGCAGCCGCCACCTGCGTCGAGCCACGCTCACAGGTGAGGCCCGCGAGCTCCCAGCCCATGGTGCCGTCTTTCAACGCCACCACTTCATTCGCAATACCAGCATTGCGCAGCGACTGACAACCGATGATGCTGCGCGTACGTCCGGCGCAATTGACCACCACCAAGGTATCGGGATCGGGGGCCAGATCATGCACGCGATACACCAGCTCGGCACCCGGCGCATCGATGCCGCCGGGGATATTCATCCGGTGGTATTCGTCGTAGGGGCGCGAATCGAGGATCACCATCTTGCGCCCGGCCTTGATCAACGCGTCAATCTCTTGCGGCGGCACGCGCGGCGTGTCGTAGTGATGTTCGACGAATTCGCCGAAGGCTTTCGACGGCACGTTAACGCCGGAGAACAGTTCACCGCCGGTGGCTTTCCATTCCGCACAACCGCCGGCAAGAATCGAAATGTCGGAGTAGCCCAGTGCATCCAATTTCGCGGCAGCACGTTCGGCCAACCCTTGATTGCCACCGTCAAGCAAAATCAACGGCACCGTTTTGCGCGGCACCAGGTCATGCACCATCAACTCCAGCTTCGAGAGCGGCAGCGAGCACGCAAAGAACGGATGGCCCTGATAGTGAACGCCTTGCTCGCGTACATCGAGTAGTGCGAGCTCACCGCCGCCCAGCAGCAGCGCGCGCAGCGCGGCACTGGTGATCGAAGCAGTCGGGCGCGTGCTGGCCGATGCACCGGTTGAATGATTCACGCCACTCATCACGCCGCCGCAACCGCAGCGGCACGCGCCTCGCGAATGTCCGTATGCGGCGGAAAAATCGCCCACGTATTTTCCGCCGCTTGGTAGTACTCGCGTCGCGCCAATTGCTCCAGGCCGAGACCGTACATATGAAAATTGACCAGCGGCCCGTTGATGTGAATCGAATGCAGATCATCCGGCATGAACGACACGCCGCTGCCCTGCTCGACCATGTGCTGGCCCTTCTCATTGACGCCGTTCGCCGCAGTGCGGTCATAAAACTTGTTTAGCTCCTGCCCGCTCACACCAACAATCACCGCCCAGGTGGTGTGGTTGTGGGCCGGCGTGTCGTAGGTGCTCTTGGCGGAGTTGGCATAGAGCGCAAAGCGGTGGTCTGCGTCTTCCGCCAGACGATACAGGCAGGAATTGCGCTTCGAGCCCGCTTCCGGTGGCGGAAAATCTTCCTGCGTGAAAAGATCGGCACGCTTGGCCAACTCGCCCAAGCGCGCGCGGATTTTTGCCAGCGACGAGCGGTTCACGCCGTCACGTTGTTCAATCGCGCGAATCTCGGCGACGGTGGCCTCGACTGCCTGGGTACGTTCTTCAACTCGGTTCATGATCTGACTCCGTAGACGGATGGATGCCGCAGCGTGCGGCCAAGAATGGATGCCGCAGCGTGCGGCCAAGACGCCATACTAAACAAGCAGGAGCCAGAACGTGGAAAACTTCTAAAACCATTGGTGGGAGCAGATTACAGCCGTTCATGGTTCGCAGAATCGCCTGCACCAACGGTTTCCGGCTGCGCCGCGTCACCAGTCTTGCGGAGGCACCATATCACTTCTGCTTGCAGCGATCTCATCGGGCTTGACACACGTACGTATTCGCGTACTATTCCCGCTTCTGCTTTTTTCTTTAAGAGCGTGCCAAATGAACACACTCACCGCCAGCGAAGCGCGCGCCAACCTGTATCGGCTGATCGACGAAACAGTCGAGTCACACGAGCCGATCATCATTTCAGGAAAGCGCAGCAGTGCCGTGCTGCTCTCTGCGGAAGATTGGAGCGCGATTCAGGAAACCTTGTACCTGCTGGCGGTGCCTGGCATGCGTGAGTCGATCAAGGCGGGCATGACCGAGCCTCTCGCAAAAAGCGCGAAGGCGCTTAAGTGGTGAGTTGGAAGGTTGTGTTTGCCAAGCCGGCAATGAAGGACGCAAAGAAACTTGCTGCAAGCGGCCTTAAACCAAAGGCGCAAGAACTGCTCGCGGTACTTGCCGGCAACCCGTTTCAAAGTCCACCACCTTTCGAGAAGTTGGTCGGTGATCTGGCCGGCGCGTATTCTCGCCGCATTAATATTCAACACCGCATCGTCTACGAAGTCTTTGCCAAAGAGAAGACGGTTCGCGTTTTGCGCATGTGGACTCACTATGAATGAACCGAATCCCGCCCTCACCTTCGACCATATCCACCTCATCAGCCGCGACCCGCAGGCTGCCGTCAATTGGTACCAAGAAATGTTTGGCGGCGAAGTCACGGCGGCGCAGGAGAACTTGCGCGGCGCACCGCAGTTTGACGTGCGCGTCGGCGGGCAGACCATCGTGATTCGCGGGCAACGGCCCGGTGAGGTGCCCGATACGACGAGGGCGATGCAGCACTTCGATCCGCCTTCCGGTCAATTCTCCAGCCACAACGAATGGGGTACCGACCATTTCGGCTTTACCTATCGCGGTGATCTGCGTGCTTTCTGCGACGCGTTGAAGCAGAAAGGCGTGCGCATGGCGGTCGAGCCGTGGGAGTTCAAACCCGGCGTGGTGCTGTGCTATGTCGCTGCGCCCGATGGCGTGAGCATTGAGTTGATTCAGGTGAAAGCCTAGATTGGCGACGCCCTCTTGATGTTCGTCAAGCCCCGCGACGGGGCATATTTTTCGCCTGCGCACCACGATGGCCGCGCAGGTGCTTCATCCAATGGAAAAACCCCAGCCAGCGCACCAACTGCACTGGCACGCTTGATGCTCAACTCTTCTGTCAGAAAAATCG
>JAYVSR010000074.1:0-1745 GCA_043775155.1 Burkholderiales bacterium
CGCGCGCTTCATGCAGGGCGCCAGCCTGGTGATTCATGATTCGCAGTACACGCCCGAAGAGTACCCGGCCAAAAAGAACTGGGGCCACAGCACCTATGAATATGCGGTTGAAATGGCGGCCACGGCGGGCGTGCATCAATTGGCGCTGACCCATCACGACCCGACCCACGATGATGCATTTGTTGAGGATGTCGAAAAGCGGGCGCGCCGCTATGCTGCTAACCAGGGCTACGGTGTCCAGCTTTGCTGTGCGTACGAGGGCCTGGAAATACAGGTTAAACCGCACGGTGCTGCGCTTCTGGCCGGAACCGCCGCTGCCCCGCATGTAGATCACGACACGGTGCGCGCCAGTTGCATCCTGGTGGTGGACGACGATCCGGATATTCGCGCGCTGGCAAACAAAGCGTTGCGGCGGGATGGTCACGTCGTCCTCGAAGCGGGCAGTGGCGCAGAGGCCCTTGCGCTGATCGAAAAGGAATCGCCTGATTTGGTGGTTCTGGACTTGCTGATGCCAATCCAGGGCGGTCTGGAAGTACTCAAGATACTGCGCGGCCGGCCGGCCACCGCGACTTTACCGGTGGTGATATTGACCGCCATGGATGACGAAGCCACCACGCGTGCCGGCTTTGATCTGGGCGCAACCGACTACCTTACCAAGCCATTTACGATTCCCCAGCTTGCGGCACGCGTGCGTGCGTGTTTGGCCCGCACCGAAAGCGGCATTGTTTGAGTTTGCGTCAAAGTGGGCGCCGGGCCGGATTCGCTGAGGAGGCGCGCCGCAATTACGCCGCAACAATTTGGCGGTAGAGCGATACGCCGCTATCTTTACCTTTGGCGGCGTACATCGCCGTGTCGGCGTTTTTGAGCAACTCCGGCGCCGATTGGCCATCCTCCGGATAAACCGCAACCCCGATACTTGGGCGCACACTGACCGTCACGCCGCCAATCTCGCACGGTTGCGCAATGTGGTCGATGATCTTCAACGCAAGTGCTTCGGCATTGGCTTCATCTTTTGCCTCCAACATCAGAAAGAGAAATTCATCGCCACTACGCCGGCTGACCGTGTCACCGCCGCGGACCACTGCCTCCAAACGCTGCGCCACCAGTTGCAATACTTGATCGCCGGCGTCGTGTCCAGGGGTGTCATTGATGGATTTAAATTTATCGAGATCGATAAACATGACCGCAAGCCGCCACGTATGGCGGCGCGCCTGCTCCAGTGCATGGGCCAACCGGTCGTTGAATAATGCCAGATTGGGCAGACCAGTCATGGCGTCATGCAGCGCAGAATGACGGGAAATCTGTTCTTGAACCCGGCTTGCCGACAACGCGGTGTTACTCTTCAAAAGGCCCAGCTCCAGATCGTTGCGCACGCGAATTTCTTCTCTTAGCCTGTCATTTACCACGCTCAGGTCTTCTACACATTCAATCACTTTGGTTTCGACGTTTTCGCTTTGGGTGAGCACGCGTTCGACTACGTGGGACGGTGCACCCACCGCCACTTTTTGGTTCAGCACCGCGTTGACCGACGACAGCTCGACGGCACACTCCTCGACCTTGTCTTTGACCTCGACGCTCTGCGTGAGCACGCGGTTCAAGGACGCAGCTGCGGGGTCTATTGGTACCGCATCGCTTTTTGGCTATGCATTTTTGAGCATGCGATAGCCTTTATTTTTTGATGCTCATTTCATTGGTCACCCGCTGCACGCCATCAACTGCACGGGCCAGCTCGACCGCACGATCCA
>JAYVSR010000075.1:0-10130 GCA_043775155.1 Burkholderiales bacterium
CGGCACGCGCATTGTCGCCACTACGATACGCTGAACCGGTACGCTGCCGCGCCGGCGGTCAAAAGAATCGCTTGCGAAAGAAGAACTTCTCACGAGAAATTCTCCTGCACATCAGCCAAAGTAACTGCGATCCACCGCCCCTGACGAACGCTCTCGCCACTCCCACACCATGAATCCATCACGTCTGCGCCACTTTGTGCAACACATGACCCGCTTGGTCGAGAAAGAAAGCCGCGAACCCCTACTACTCGAGCAGGGACAGGCGCTAATGAGTGACCTGATCCTCCATGATGACTGGCTACCCGAGGCGTTTGCCCAGCCGGCCCCGGACAAATACCAGCAGTATCTGCTCTACTGCGACCCGTTCGAGCGGTTTTCACTTGCCAGTTTCATCTGGGGGCCGGGTCACACGACACCGGTACACGATCACACTGTGTGGGGCATGGTTGGCGTGATGCGCGGCGCCGAACGCTGCGAGGAGTACGCCTGGAACAGCACGCATACGCAACTAGCGAAAACCGGCGAGCACCGGGTCGAGCCGGGCGGCATCGATCTGGTCAGCCCGTCGATCGGCGACATTCACACAGTATCGAACGCGTTTGCTGATCGCGTGTCGGTCAGCATCCACTGCTACGGCGCCAACATCGGTGCGGTGAAGCGCCACGTGTTTGATGCAGCCGATGGCAGCGTCAAAGAGTTTGTGTCGGGATATTCCGCCAACGTGCTGCCGAATATCTGGTGCGCTTGAAGTGATGGAGGCAGAGCCGCTGAAGTGTTGGGGACAGAGCTTTCATGCGCCGAAAACCTGGCGCGTCTCAAGGCCTGTCCCGCAATCATTAGTATGCGATGTACGCGTACAACTCGCGCGCCGACTGAAACCGGTCGTCCGGATTTTTGGCGACCAACCGGTTGAGCAGCTTCTGATAGCCGCTGACTTCTTCCGGCAAACGTGGAATCGGCCCGCTGACGTGTAATTCCATCAACTCTGCGGTGTTCGCCGCCGCATACAGCGTGCGCCCGGTCAAGAGCTGATGCAAGATCACGCCTAACGAATACAGATCACTGCGCGCATCGAGTTTTTTGCCCATCACCTGCTCCGGGCTCATGAAATTCGGCGTGCCGACGACATGGCCGACCTTGGTCAGGCCGCCCTTGTCGTCGATTGACTTGGCGCCGCCGAAATCAACAATCGCCAGATGGTTCTGGTCGCGGAACATAATGTTGTGCGGCTTCATGTCGCGATGGATGATGCCCGCATCGTGAATCGCCCCCAGCGCGCGCGCGATCTGGGAAAAAATCTTCAAACCCTGCACTGGCGTCAGCCCGGCCTTTACGCGTTCACGCAAATCGCCGGCGCCGAAGTACTCCATTGCAAGATAAGCGCGGCCATCGTCGTAGTTGAGATCAAAAATCCGCGTCACGTAGGCACTGCGGATTTTCTGGATCAAGGAAAACTCCTGCATGAAACGCTCGACCACGCGGGGATCACGGCACAGCTCCGGGTGCAGCACCTTCAACACAATCTTTAAATCATCAGTCGCGCGCCGCGCCAGATACACCTTGGCAGTACCCCCCTCGCCGATCTCGGCATCGATTACATAACCACGAATCTGCGGCGCGCTGGCCGGCACAGATGGGGCGGCGGACGCGGCCGGTGCTGGGTCGAACACCTTGTAGGAATCGGTTTGCAGATGATTCTCAATCGTTTCCTGGCCGCGTCTTTCGGTCACCGCGCCGGCCAGCGCCTGATACAAACGTTTCGGCGTCAACTCCAGCCGCGACACACAATCAACGACACCGAGTTTCATCGCCGACATCAGCATGTCGTCGTCGTCGTGGCCGCTAGTGAGCATCACGACCGGCGCAAACTTCGGCACCCCCTGCCTGGCTTCCGTCAACCATTCGACCGGATTGGCCGGCTCGATGTGCGAGTCGATCAGAACCACATCAAAATTCCATTTGAAGCCGGCTTTGCCCTCCTGCGGCACACCCTGCTTGGCAGGGTTCCACTCCTTCACCGCGAGACCGGCTGGCGCGTCACGTTTTTCGTTGCGCGCGGCGGCGGCGGCGGATGCCAGCCCTTCACGCAAATACTCGCTCAATACGGTGCGAAAGTCCGCGTTCTCGTCGACGATCAGAATGCGCATGAGACAATGCCGTCCGGTGTAGCCACGTGGATTTTTATCGGTTTTGTTGCCAGCGTGCCGAAAAATTCTGCCGCCGAATTTGTTTGAGTGATTATATGCGCCGCCTCGCGCGTACCCCGCGCACCCCGCTCACCCCGCGTACCCCGCGCACCCCGCTACGATGCTCTGGATCAAAGCCTTTCACATCATTTTCATCGTCACCTGGTTCGCCGGGCTGTTCTATTTGCCGCGCCTTTTTGTGTATCACACGCTGGCGACCGACACGATCAGCATCGAGCGCTTCAAGGCGATGGAGCGAAAATTGTTCTACGGCATCATGACGCCGTCCGCCGTGCTCGCCGTCACGCTCGGCCTCACGCTCTGGCTTGGCTTCGGGATTGGCCGTGGCGCGGGCTGGATGCATGCTAAATTTTTTCTGGTGCTTCTGTTGATCGCGCACCATATTTACCTCGGCAAACTGATGATCGACTTCAAGCATGACCGCAATCGCCACGGCCACAAGTTTTACCGCTGGCTCAATGAAATCCCCGCTGCGCCAGTGTTGTTTGGCGCAGTGATTTTAGTGGTGGTGAAACCGTTTTGAGCACAACCATGGAACACTTTTTCGCCCCTTGCCCGCGTGGTCTCGAAACGGTACTCGCGGACGAGTTGCGCGAACTCGGCATCACCGATCCCGCGCCGGTGCCCGGCGGTGTCGCCTTCAGCGGCCCGCGTGAGTGCGTCTACCGCGTCAATCTGTGGAGCCGCATCGCCAGCCGCGTGATGCTGCGCGTGGCCGATGACACCTATCGCGCCGAAGAAGATATTTATCAGCTCGCGCGCACGGTGAAATGGGAAGATCATTTCGCGCCAGTGCAAACCCTGCGCGTTGATTTGGTCGCCACCCGCAGCCCGCTGAAAAGTTTGAAGTTCACCACGCTTCGCGTCAAGGATGCGGTGTGCGACCGCCTGCGCGAGTTGTCCGGGATTCGCCCGTCAATCGACAAAATCGCGCCCGATGTGCGCGTCCACGTCTACGTCGATGCAACACGTGTGATGCTGTATCTCGACACCTCGGGCGAGTCCTTGTTCAAACGCGGTTACCGCAGCGACAAGGTGGAGGCACCGATTCGCGAAAACCTCGCGGCCGGCATCTTGCGCCTGACCGGCTGGACCCCGGCGCAGCCGCTCTATGACCCGATGTGTGGCAGCGGCACGTTCTTGATTGAAGCGGCGCGCATCGCGCTCGGCCTGCCGCCGGCGGTGCGCCGGCGCTATGGTTTCGAGCGTTTGAAATGGTTTGACGCGAAAGCATGGGAACGGCTGAGAACCGCACCCACCAAGGCTCTCAACCCGGCACCACAAATCTTCGCCAGCGACATTTCGGCGCAAACCTTGCGCGCCGCGATCAATCATTTCAACGCCGCCGGTGTGGGCAATGCGATCACTGCGCGCACTGGCGACCTGCTGCAACTTGAGCCGCCGTGTGCCGCTGGAGAAACTCGGACGGGCATCATGATCGCCAACCCGCCCTATGGCGAGCGCATCGGCAGCGAGATTGAGTTAGAGCGCTTCTACCCCGAGCTGGGACACGCGCTAAAGAAACACTACGCCGGCTGGAACTGTTATTTCATCACTGCCGACGCGAAGCTGGAAAAACTGATTCGCCTCAAAGCCAGCCGCCGCGTGCCGCTCATGAACGGCGACCTCGATTGCCGGCTATTCGAATTCAAAATGATTGCGGGCAGCAACCGTCATCCCGGCAAGCCCGACAATCCTCCCAACCCCGGCTAGACCAGATTCAAGCCTTCAATCCCCGAAGACATGTCCTTGGTCTTCGAGTCTTTGCTGTGCAGCTTGATCATCAGGCGCAAGTCGTTGACCGAGTCGGCGTTGCGCAGACCGTCTTCGTAAGAGATCCGCCCGTCCTCGTAGAGATCGAACAGGCACTGGTCGAACGTCTGCATGCCCAGCTCGCGCGATTTCTTCATGATCTCTTTGATCTCATGCACATCGCCTTTAAAGATCAAATCGGAAATCAACGGTGAGTTGAGCATGATCTCGACCGCCGCCGCACGGCCCTTCACATCTTTCAACGGAATCAGGCGCTGCGCGACCAGCGCGCGCAGGTTAAGCGACAAATCCATCAACAATTGCGGACGGCGCTCCTCGGGGAAGAAGTTGATGATCCGGTCGAGCGCCTGGTTCGCGCTGTTGGCATGTAGCGTCGCCATTGCGAGGTGGCCAGTTTCGGCAAATGCAATCGCGTGTTCCATCGTCTCGCGCTCACGAATCTCGCCGATCAAAATCACGTCGGGCGCTTGCCGCAGGGTGTTCTTGAGCGCGGCTTCCCACGACTCGGTATCCACGCCCACTTCACGGTGCGTCACCACACAGTTTTTATGCGGGTGGACGTACTCGACCGGGTCTTCAATCGTGATGATGTGGCCGTAGGAGTTCTCGTTGCGATAACCGATCATCGCCGCCAGCGTGGTCGATTTACCCGAGCCGGTGCCGCCCACCATCATGACCAGGCCGCGCTTGGTCATCGCCACATCTTTCAAAACGTTCGGCACTTTCAGGTCTTCAAACGTCGGGATCGCGGTGGTGATGACGCGGCAAACCATGCCCATCGAGCCCTGCTGCACAAACGCATTTACGCGAAAGCGCCCGATGCCAGCCGGCGAAATCGCGAAGTTGCATTCTTTGGTCGCCTCAAACTCGGCCGACTGCTTGTCGTTCATGATCGCGCGACACAGATCGGATGTGTGCTGTGGCGTCAGCGCCTGGTTCGACACCGGTGTCATCTTGCTGTCGATCCGGAAAGCCGGCGGAAAGCCCGCCGTGATAAACAGGTCGGAACCTTTTTTGCTCAGCAATAGCCTGAGCAGGTCGTACATGAATTTTGTTGCCTGGTCGCGTTCCATATCTCTTTACTCCGCTGTTTCCCGCTTCAAACCGGCCACCGGTCGAAGGCGGCTTCGGCGATGTTGTCAAATCTTGGTCGCCAGCGGCGTCCAGCGCCGCAGCGATATTGCCGATTAACCTGCGAAGTTGTCCTTGTTCATCGCCTTGGAGCGTGCCTCAGCCGATGACACGATATTGCGCTTGACCAGGTCTTGCAAATTTTGGTCAAGCGTCTGCATGCCGAATTGCTGGCCGGTCTGAATCGCCGAGTACATCTGTGCAACCTTGTTCTCACGGATCAAGTTGCCGATAGCCGGTGTGCCCACCATGATTTCGTGCGCCGCGACCCGGCCGTTGCCATCCTTCGTCTTGAGCAGCGCCTGCGCGATGATCGCGCGCAGCGATCCGGACAGCATCGAGCGCACCATTTCTTTTTCCGCCGCCGGGAACACGTCGACGATCCGGTCGATCGTCTTCGCCGCCGAGCTCGTATGCAGGGTGCCGAACACCAAGTGGCCGGTTTCCGCAGCTGACAGTGCGAGGCGAATCGTTTCCAGATCGCGCATCTCACCGACCAGGATCACGTCCGGATCTTCGCGCAGCGCCGAACGCAGCGCGTTGTTGAACGACAGCGTGTGCGGGCCGACTTCGCGCTGATTGATCAGGCATTTTTTTGATTCATGCACGAACTCGATCGGGTCTTCCACCGTCAGGATGTGGCCGTATTCGATTTCGTTCTTGTGATTGACCATCGCCGCCAGGGTGGTCGATTTGCCGGAACCGGTAGGGCCGGTCACCAGCACGACGCCACGCGGCTGGTCCGCCAGCTCTTCAAAAATCTTCGGTGCTTTCAATTCTTCAAGTGACAAAATTTTGGAAGGAATCGTCCGCATCACGGCAGCTGCGCCGCGGTTTTGCACAAACGCATTGACCCGAAAGCGCGCCAGATTTGGGATCGCGAACGAAAAATCGCACTCGAGATTTTCCTCGTAGGCTTTGCGCTGGCCGTCGTTCATGATGTCGTAGATCATGCCGTGTACTTCGGAATGATCCATCGCCGGCAGATTGATGCGGCGCACATCGCCATGCACCCGGATCATCGGTGGCAACCCGGCCGAGAGATGCAGGTCGGACGCCTTGTTCTTGACCACAAACGCCAAGAGTTCTGAAATATCCATCGGCATTTACAATTCCCCTTCCATTTTTTGTCGTCAGGCTGCGGGTTCGCCGGGAGCGTTTTCAACCCAACGCAGCAGCGCACCAGCAGTGAAAGATTATCATGTCTCGGACGGATGGCGTGCAAGCTCAATTTGTGACGCACAATACAGCGCCGCAAGAGGCCGCTGCCGCGACGCTGCTGGTGCCGGTTCGCACCGGTCTGGCGCAAGTGCATACCCGCATCGCCGCCGCCTGCAGCGCCGCCGGTCGCACACCCGAAAGCGTGCAATTGATCGCCGTCAGCAAGACCTGCCCGGCCGGTGCTGTGCGTGCCGCCCTCGCTGCGGGCCAGCAGCAGTTTGGTGAAAACTACGTCCAGGAAGGCGTGGAGAAAATCACCGCATTGGCCAGCTTGCAGCTTGGCGGCGCTCTGAACCAGACGCCAGAGTGGCACTTCATCGGCCCCTTGCAAACCAACAAGACCCGCGTGGTGGCGGAGCACTTTGCCTGGGTGCATGGCATCGACCGGCTGAAGATCGCCGAGCGCCTGTCCACCCAGCGCCCGCCTAACCTGCCACTGCTCAACGTCTGCATTCAAATCAATGTTGATGGCGAAGCGAGCAAACGCGGCGTCGCACCCAGCGAGGCGGCGGCGCTGGCGCGCGCCATCGCAGGCCTGCCGAATCTGAAACTGCGCGGCCTAATGTCGATCCCCGAACCGGTGACCGGCCTCGACGCGCAACGCGCGCCGCATCGCGCGTTGCGGCAATTGCTGGAGCGACTCAATCGCGAGAGCGGCGCCCCGGTGCTCACGCTCGATACGCTCTCGATGGGCATGTCAGCCGACCTGGAAGCCGCGATCCTCGAAGGCGCCACCATGGTGCGGATTGGTACCGCGATTTTTGGCGCACGACATTACCCGCAAAACACCGAAGCGACAACTCAAGGAAACCACGCATGAGCCATTTGAAAATCAGTTTCATCGGCGGCGGCAACATGGCCACCGCTTTGATCGGCGGCATGTTGCGCCAGGGCACGACAGCGGCAGACATCACAGTAGTCGAGCCATTCGCAGGCGCGCGCGCCAAGCTGACGCAGGATTTCGGCGTCACGTGCAGCGCCACTGCGGGTGAAGCAGTCAAGACCAGCAGCTTGGTCGTGATGGCAGTCAAACCACAAAACATGCGCGCAGCCGCCGAAGCCGTTGCGCCGTTCCTCAACACCCAACCAAGCGCACAACCGGGCGGGCAACTCGTGTTGTCCATCGCCGCCGGTACCCGCATCACCGATCTGTCGCGCTGGCTCGGCGGCCACGCCGCCATCGTGCGCACCATGCCCAATACGCCCGCGCTGGTCGGTATGGGCATCACCGGCATGTTCGCGGCACCCGCCGTCAGCGCGGAGCAGCGCGCTGCCGCCGGGCGCGTGTTGCGCGCGGTCGGCGAGATTGTCTGGGTCAAGGACGAAGCCTTGATCGACCCGGTCACCGCGATCTCCGGCAGCGGCCCAGCCTACGTGTTTTATTTTCTCGAAGCGCTGGCCGCAGCCGGCGCGCAGCTCGGCCTCGATGCGGACGACGCCAAGCGCCTTGCCATCGCCACCTTTGCCGGTGCGGCCAAGCTGGCCGCAGACTCACCCGACGACCTCGCCACCCTGCGCGTCAAAGTCACCTCGAAAGGCGGCACCACAGCCGCCGCGCTGGCGGTGATGGCAGAGCGCGGCGTGAAGGAGTCGATCATCGCCGCCGCCGCCGCCGCGAGCGCGCGTGGCCGCGACATGGGTATCGAGCTGGGAAAAGACTGAGTTCGGCGGCCGTCACGCAACGCGTCTATAAATTCAACCCGGATCCAACCGTAATCAGCCCGGCCACGCGCGCAGGCGCAACCCGTGATCGAACACAATCCCGGCAAACACTGCCGCGCCAAACCAGTTGTTGTGGCGGAACGCGGCAAAGCAGCCCTCGCGGGTACGCCCGCGAATCAACGTGTAGTGATACGCCGCGATGCCCGCCGCCGCCGCCAGCCCGGCGTAATACGCCGCGCCGTAGGCGAGCCATTTGCCAATCACCGCGAGGATCAGCAGGCACAGCGCATACGCCAGCATCACGATGGCAACATCGAAGCGGCCAAACGTGATCGCCGAGGTGCGCAGGCCGAGCTTGAGGTCGTCATCGCGATCCACCATCGCATACTCAGTGTCATAGGCGATGGCCCAAAAAATATTCGCCACCAGTAGCCACCACGCCAGCGGCGGCACCTTGCCATGCACGGCGGCAAACGCCATCGGAATGCCGAAACCAAATGCGATGCCAAGGTAGGCCTGCGGCAGCGCGAAAAAACGCTTCATGTAGGGGTAGCTGACTGCCAGAAACAGCGCCACGACCGACAACGCCCAGACCAGTTTATCGAGCGGCAGAATCAGAGCGAATGCGGCCAGCGACAGCAGCGCAGCGAGCAGCCAAGCCTCTTTGCCGCTCACCCGGCCCGCCGTCAAGGGCCGGTCAGCGGTGCGCTTCACATGTTTATCCACATCGCGGTCAGCGTAATCATTGACCGCGCAACCGGCCGAGCGCATCAGGAGCGTGCCGAGCGCAAAAATCCAGATCAGCAGCCAAACTGGCCGGCCGCGGGTGGCGATCCACAAGGCCCAGAGCGTCGGCCAGAGCAGCAACAGGGTGCCAATCGGCTTGTCCAGACGCAATAGCTTTTCGTATTGCGTGAGACGGTCTTTGATCAAAGTTAAGTTCATGGCCGGATTAGAACAAATTTGGCGTGCGCGCAGCGCCATCAGCCGCCGCACGGCATACGCCGGGCGGCGAACGGCTGGTGCATGTCGGTACTTTGCGCTGCCTGCGCTTTACGTATTGAGAAACGAATCGCGGCTGCCGAGCCAGCGCGCGAGATGCGCATCGGCCTGGGCGGCGCGAACGTCCACGTCCTCGTTCGCACCTGCGCCATCGAGCATCCGCGCCGCGCCATCACGCGCCGCCTCAATCAGTTCCACATCGGCTTCGAGATCAGCAAAGCGCAGCAGCGGCACCCCGCTCTGCGCACGGCCAAGAAACTCGCCCGGCCCACGCAGCTTCAAGTCTTCGCGCGCGATCACAAAACCATCGGTGGTCTCGAACATTACTTTGAGACGCGCGCGCGCGTTCCCCGACAAGGGTTTTTGAAAAATCAAAATGCACACACTCTCATCAACGCCGCGCCCGACGCGGCCACGTAGTTGATGCAATTGCGACAAGCCAAACCGCTCGGCGTGTTCAATCACCATCAAGGACGCATTGGGCACATCGACCCCGACTTCAATCACCGTCGTCGCCACCAGCACATCGACTTCACCTGCGACAAAGCGCGCCATCACGTCGGCTTTCTCCGGCTGCTTCAAGCGCCCATGCACCAAGCCGACATCGAGATCAGGCAACAACGCAGCCAGCCGCGCATGCGTGTCAACCGCGGTCTTCAGTTGCAAGGTCTCGGACTCTTCAATCAGCGGACACACCCAATACACCTGCCGCCCGGCGCGGCAGGCATCGAGCACGCGCGCAATTACCTCGTCGCGGCGCGACTCGGCAGCGAGCTTGGTCAACACCGGCGTGCGCCCCGGCGGTAACTCGTCAATCACCGACACATCGAGGTCCGCGTAAAACGTCATCGCCAGGGTGCGCGGAATCGGCGTCGCACTCATCATCAATTGGTGCGCCTTCACACCGCCGGATTTTTGCGCCAGCGCCAAGCGCTGGCCGACACCAAAGCGATGCTGCTCATCAATCACCGCGAGACCCAGCCGGTGAAACTCGACCGATTGCTGAAACAGCGCGTGCGTGCCAATCGCCAACTGCGCTTCGCCACTCGCAATCAACGCGGCAGCGCGGGTCTTCTCACTCTTTTTCAAACTGCCGGACAGCCACGCGATGCGCACGCCCAAGGGTTCGAGCCA
>JAYVSR010000076.1:0-6700 GCA_043775155.1 Burkholderiales bacterium
TGGACGCGGCGAAGAAAGCGGCAACGAAGGCGATGAAGCAGACATGAACTGACGAATTTTACGCGAGCAGCTCATCCGGCCTCCGGGCCACGCCACGAAAATCCGCGATAATTCGCCTTTCCCACCGCACGCTGCCGCGCCTTACCAACCATCCATGCGCACACACCAGCCCGCCAACTTCGTCTCCTGGTTTCGTGCCGCCGCGCCGTGGATCCACGCGTTTCGCGGCAAGACCTTTGTCATCGCTTTTGGCGGCGAGATGCTCGAGTCGGGTGCGGTCGAGTCGCTGACGCAAGACATCAACCTGCTCTCCAGCCTCGGGATTCGCGTGGTGATCGTATGCGGCTCGAAGCCGCAGATTGATGCGGCATTGAAGGCGCGCGGTCTGACTTCAGATTTTGCGCATGGCTATCGCGTGACGACATCTACCGTGATGGACTGCGTGAAGGAAGCGGTGGGCCGCCTGCGCATCGAGTTTGAGCAACGCTTTTCATTCGGCCTGCCGAACACGCCAATGGCGCAGTCTGAGGGCGTACGCTTAATGAGCGGTAGCCTGCTCACCGCGCGCCCGGTCGGCGTGATCGACGGCGTTGACTTTCATTTTGCCGGCACGGTGCGCGATGTCGATGCCGAGACCATCCACCACGCGCTGAACAACGGCGACATCGTGTTCATGACGCCGATTGGCTACTCGCCCACCGGTGAAGCGTTCAACCTGACGATGGAAGATGTCGCCGCCAGTGTCGCCGTCGCGCTGGATGCCGAGAAGCTGATTTTCATGATCGACGCGCCGGGCTTGCCGCCGCTGCCCGGCGCGAAAACCAAACGCACACGCGCGCATGAGATCGCGCGTGAGCTTGCTGCCGCTGAAGCCGAGATGCTCTATAAGGCAGCGTCGCAGTCGCCCGAATTGGCCGGCATGAGCAGCGACACGATGCGCGCACTCGACGCCACCGTGCGCGCTTCAAAAGGCGGCGTGGCACGGACGCATTTGATCCCGCGAATGGTCGACGGCGCGTTGTTGATGGAATTGTTTTCGTACAACGGCATGGGCAGCATGATTACCGAAGCCGGTCTCGAAACCTTGCGTGAAGCGACGATTGAAGATGTCGGCGGCGTATTGAAACTGATCGAGCCGCTTGAAGCCGACGGCACCCTGGTGCGGCGCGGGCGCGAAAAGCTCGAAGCCGAGATCAGCCAGTTTGCTGTGTTAGAGCACGACAACGTGATCGCCGGCTGCGCGGCGCTGTATCCGTTCGCCAAAGAAGGCATGGCCGAAATGGCCTGCTTCGTGGTCGATCCGTCGTATCGCGGGCGTAACTACGGCGAGCAGTTGCTGGCGCGGATCGAGTCGCAGGCGCGCCACGCTCGCGTCAAACGTTTGTTCGTGTTGACCACGCGCACGGCGCACTGGTTTATCGAACATGGTTTTATCGAAGGCTCGCTCGACGAGTTGCCAGAGGCAAAACAAAAGCTCTACAACTTTCAGCGCCAGTCAAAAATTTTCATCAAGAAGATTTAAATCAGGAGAAGCAACGTGTCACGAACAGTCAACTGTGTAAAGCTCGGCCACGAAGGCGAAGGCATGGATTTCGCCCCCTATCCGGGTGAGTTAGGCAAACGGATTTGGGAAGGCATCTCGAAAGAGGCGTGGGCCGCTTGGCTCAAGCACCAGACCATGCTGATCAATGAGAACCGGCTGTCCGGTGCGGACGCGCGGGCGCGCAAATATTTGATGGAGCAGGCGGAGAAGTTTTTGTTTGAAGGCGGCGGCGATGGCGCGTCGGGGTATGTGCCACCGCCGGCCTAAGGCATTCTTGGCTGAATCGATTCAGCCAAGAATGGCTCACACCAATGGTTTTCGTCGATTGAATGCCTGAACCCCGCCCCCACCAACGGTTTTCACCCGTCGGCCTATGACGATTTTGATCGCTGGTGGCGGTATCGGCGGCATCTCCGCTGCGCTGGCGCTGGCGCAGCAAGGTTTCAAGGTGCGCGTGCTCGAGCGCGCGCCCGAGTTCGGCGAGATTGGCTTCGGGATTCAGTTGGGGCCGAATGCGTTCACGATGCTTGAAAGTCTCGGCGTGCGCGACTTTCTCGAATCAACCGCGTTCTTCCCGAACAATCTGGTGATGCAAGACGCGGTGAGTGGCGCGGAAGTTTCGCGGATTCATCTCAAAGGCGCGTTCCGCACCAAGTATGACCGGCCCTACGCGGTGATCCACCGGCGCGATTTGCATGGTGCGCTGCTCGACGGTTGCCGCGCGATGCCTGATCGGGTGTCGCTTGAAGTGTCGAGCGGCTTGAAGTCGTTTAAACAAGACCAGGGCCGGGTGCAGGCGACGCTCGACGATGGCCGCGAGATCGAAGGCGACATGCTGATCTGCGCCGACGGCCTGCGCTCGGTCGGGCGGCAACACATCATCGGCGATGGCGAACCGCGCGTCTCCGGCCACATCGCGCGGCGCGGCGTGGTGCCGATTGAGCAAGTGACCGACACGCGCTTCATCGACGACATGGTGGTCTGGGCCGGGCCCAACCTGCACCTGGTGCAATACCGCTTGCGCGGCGGCACCGTGCTCAACAATGTGTGCGTGATCGAGAGCGAAGAATTCAAACAGGGCAAGACCGACTGGGGCAGCATGGACGAGGTGCAGCGCATGTTCGAAGGCACGGTGCCGTATGTGCGCGATGCGTTGAAGTTCATCTCCCCCGAGCGCGCCTGGGCGATGTGCGATCGCGAGCCGAAACCGGGCTGGACCGAGGGCAATGTCACCCTGCTGGGCGACGCGGCGCACCCGACCTTGCAATACCTCGCCCAGGGCGCTTGCATGGCGATGGAAGATAGCGTGGTGCTGGCGGCGAAGTTATCCAAGCGCGACCGCCCGGTGGCCGAGTCGTTGCAGTTATATGAGTCAGAGCGCTATCTGCGCGCAGCGCGCATCACATTGACGTCGCGTTTTTTCGGCCAGGTGTGTCATGCAGCAGGCGGCGCGCGTGATGTGCGCAATCATCTGGCAGCTAAGCGCGGCGCCGAGTATTTTTACGAAGTGGACTGGATTTATCGCGGTATCAGCATGGCCGCTTAATCGCCCGCCAGGCACCGCCTCGAGGATACCTTCGCTGTCACGACAGCGGCGCTTTAATATCGCCGCCGCTAAATCGAAATGGCGTCAGCGCCCGTTTTATCAGTCACCGTCCGCTTTCAGTTTGCGGTGGCACCAGAGCGCTTGATGATCGGCACCCACTTGGCGAGATCATCGGCGATTAATTTGCCGAAGGCAGCGGGCGAAGAAGGTGGCGCGACATCAATGCCCTGCGCTGCCATCGTCTCGCGAATCTCGGTGCGCGCGAGAATTTTGGCAATCTCGGTGTTCAGGCGCTGCGTGATGTCGGGCGGCAAACCCGCCGGGCCGGACCAGCCGAACCAAGTGTTGACTTCGTAACCCTTGATGCCTTGCTCGTCGAGCGTTGGCACCGTGGGCAGCAGCGGCGAGCGCGCGAGGCTGGTGATGCCGATGGCGCGCAATTTGCCTTCGCGAATTTGCCCCAGCACGGTGGGCGTGTTGTAGAAGCCCAGGTTGATCTCCCCCGACATGACGCCGAGAATGCCTTGCGGCGCGCCTTTGTACGGCACATGCACCAGCTCGGTGTTGGTCAGGTGCGCAAACAGCACGGCGGACAAATGATGCGACGTGCCGCTGCCGCCGGATGAATAGGTGAGCGTGCCGGGCTTGGCTTTCGCCGCCTCCACCACGGCACGGGGTTCGCGCCATGCGCTCGATGGTGGCACCACCATCAGGTTCGATACGCCGCCGGTGTAGCCGATGTGGGTGAGGTCTTTCAGCGAGTCGTAGCCCGGCTTGGCGTAGAGCGCCTGTTGAACACCAGCGTGCCTTGCGAGGTGAACGCCAGGGTGTAGCCGTCCGGCGCTGCGCGCGCGGTCTCGGCGGTGGCGATGGTGCCGCCAGCGCCGGGCTTGTTGTCGATCACGATGGGCTGGCCAAGCGCTTTGCCCAGTTCGGTGCCGATCAATCGCGAGACGATGTCGGCGGTGCCGCCGGCCGCGAGCGGAACGAGCACGCGAATTGGTTTGGCCGGCCAGGCTTGTGCGTGCGCCGACGATGGAAGAGCAGCGGCGGCGAGGGTGGCAGTGACGGCGGCGGCGAATGCAGCGCAGAGGAGAGTGCAGCGGTGCGGAAGATGCGGAAAATGCGAGACGCAGTTCATGCGAGGTTCTCCCAGGGGAGTGGTGCGGGGCAGCAGGTTGTCGCGCCCCGGTTCAAGGTGATTCGCGAACCCGGCGGCGGCGCAGAGCAATCATCGTAGCACCGGCGTCGCGCGCGTAGAATCTTCCGTTAGATCGCGCCGCGTCCGCTCTTTTTTTCTTTCCTCTCCTTTCCTATCCACACGGCACACACGATGAAACCCAATCTTCTCGTCATTCTGGTTGACGATTTGCGCTACGACGAATTCGGCGCCGGCGGCCACCCTTACATGCAAACGCCGCACATCGACCGCCTCGCGCGCGAAGGTGCGCTGTTCGAGCGCGCCTTTCACACCACGCCGATCTGCTCACCTAACCGCGCCTCGATCGTGAGTGGGCAATACGCCAGCCGCCACGGCATCATCGACAACGTCGCGCGCGACGCGATGAGCCATCGCTTGCCAAACTTTCATCTGGAGTTGCAGAAAAAGGGCTACCGCACCGCGCACATCGGCAAGTGGCACATGGGCAATTTCGGCGGGCCGCGCCCCGGCTACGACTATTGGGTGAGCTACGACGGCCACGGCCGGATCAACAATCCGCGTCTCAATCACGACGGCAAGTATGTGCAGCACACCGGCTACGTCACCGACATCATGAATACGTTGGCGGTGGATTTTTTGAATCAGCACCAGGCGAAAAATCGCGCAACAAAATCAAAGCAGCCGTTCTCGCTGTTCTTCGCGCATAAGGCGGTGCATCCGGATGCCGAGCAGGCGGCTGACGGCACCTTCAAGGTCGATGGCTACATCGCGGCCGAGCGCCACAAGGATTTATATCGCGGCAAGGTGTTTCCCAAGTCACCGAACATGCTCTCGCCCGCTGAAGTGATCAAGCAGAAGCCGGCATGGGCTGAATGCTTTGACCTCAAGCGCGAACCCGATGCGCGCGCCGTACTCAACGCCGTGCATTCCGGCGAACAAGAAGAGATTCGCTTGCGCGCCGCGATGATGGCCTCGGTCGATGAAGGCGTCGGCATGATTCTCGACACGCTGGAGAAGCAAGGGCAACTCGACAACACCTGCATCGTCTTCCTCGGCGACAACGGCTATTTCTTCGGCGAGCATGGCCTCGGGCCGGAGCGGCGCTTTGCGTATGAGGAAGGAATTCGCTCGCCTTTCCTGGTGCGCTATCCGAAAAAAGTCAAAGCAGGTTCACGCGTGAAGGACCTGGTGATCTGTCAGGACATCGCACCGACCTTCATCGAACTGGCCGGTGGCAAACCGGGCGCGCAGATTCAGGGGCGCTCGCTACTGCCGTTGTTTGCCAAGCAGGGCAAAGGAAGAGCAGCAAGTTGGCGCAAGTCATTCTTGTGCGAATACTGGGCCGAGAACGCCATGCCCTGGCTGGTCGGCATGACCTACAAGTGCGTACGCACTGATCGCTACAAATTGATCCACTGGGTCAATCGTGGCACCGACGGTGAGCTCGATGAACTCTACGATCTGGAAGAAGATCCGTATGAGTTAAAGAACCTTTACAAGAGCCGCGCGCACGCCACCGTGCGTGAAAAACTCAAGCGCGAGTTGCGGAAGCTCTCGGCGGACGCGCTGGGTTTGTAGGCATAGCGCGCCGGTTCGCACGTCACACATCAGGACACTTATGGCCATCGCATCGATTTTCGTCAGCAGCGTGCAAAAAGAACTGGCGGAAGAGCGCCGGGCTGTGAAGGCGTTCATCGAGGGTGATGCGCTGTTGCGCCGCTACTTCACTGCGTTCTTGTTTGAAGACCTGCCGGCGGCGGATGCGCGGGCTGACGCGGTATATCTCGATCAGCTGGATCGTTGCGTGGTGTACGTTGGGCTGTTCGGTAACGACTATGGGTTTGAGGACGCGGATGGCATTTCGCCCACCGAGCGCGAATTTGACCGTGCCACAGCGAAAGCCAAGCCCCGGCTGATTTTCGTCAAAGGTGCGGACGACAAGGCCAGGCATCCCAAGATGCTGGCCCTGATTCGCAAGGCGGGCGACCAGTTGATCCGCCGGCGCTTTGGTGGCGTGTCTGAATTGAACGGCGCGCTGTATGCCAGTCTGGTCGAGCATCTGGAACGTTCGGGTAAGTTGCGCACCAAGCCCTTCGATGCGTCGGCAGCGCCGGACGCTTCGCTGAAGGATTTGTCCGCCGACAAGTTGAACCAGTTTTTGGGTCGCGCGCAGGCGCAGCGCGGCTATGCGTTGGCATCTGGCACCCCAGCGGCCACTGCCTTGGCGCATCTCAATTTGCTCGACGGGAAGCATCCCAGCCATGCTGCGGTGTTGCTTTTTGGCAAACAGCCGCAACGCTTTCTGCTGACGTCCGAAGTCAAGTGTATGCACTTCCACGGCACTGAATTACGCAAGCCGATTCCGTCGTACCAGATTTACAAGGGCACGGTATTTGAGTTGGTCGATCAGGCGGTCGATTTTGTGATGTCGAAAATCACGCGCCGGGTC
>JAYVSR010000077.1:0-15540 GCA_043775155.1 Burkholderiales bacterium
CGCTGGGTGCGCGTGACATCGCCCCAAATTACGGCTTGGAGGAATTCGCGCACGATGGGGCTGTGGTGCGCGGCGGTGCCTCGGCGTGCTGATCGCAGCGAAGGATCGCGGGTTGCTCGCAGCGGTGCGGCCCGTGCTGGACGCGTTGCGTGTGCAAGCCGGTTTTTGGAT
The DNA here is from genome assembly GCA_043775155.1 of Burkholderiales bacterium. Taxonomy (GTDB): domain Bacteria; phylum Pseudomonadota; class Gammaproteobacteria; order Burkholderiales; family JAEUOS01; genus CANJDH01. The sequence continues at coordinate 172 of JAYVSR010000077.1, forward strand.
TGGGGATGATCTCCGCGCGGCTGTATTGAAGGTGGCCGGCGAATCGCCGTCTGGAGAGTCACTTCTGCTTAGCGGACATGCGGACGGGACAATGCGCAGTGGCGTAAAATTCGCCCGGCGCGAACCCCGACCATCGCCCGCCGCACGTCAATCGAGAAGGAGCATTTCATGGCCGCAGTGCTCGACCTGCAAGCCGCACCCCGGCAATTCGTCGGACTGTTTCGCACCTTCGGCCCGGCCGGCCCGGCGTATCAGGTGCGCAGGCCGCTGCACGCACTCGCCAACGGCGATTGGCTGATGGAAATCGAAGTACTCGAAAGCGGCGAAGTGCTCGAGTACAAAGCATCCAGAATCACCAGCGACCCGGCGGCGAATTGAGACAGATGGCCCGCTGATGTTTGCCATCGCGTTCGATCTGGTCGTCAAGGACACCGAGCAACACCATCCCAAAGGCGTCTCCGCCGCCTACGCCGACATCAAAAGTACCTTGTCGCAGTTTGGGTTCGGCCGGGTACAGGGCAGTTTGTACACCTGCCCGAATGAAGACTTGGCCAATCTGTTCGCCGCGCTCATGGCGCTCAAAGCGCTGGCGTGGTTTCCGCCGAGCGTGCGCGACCTCCGCGCGTTCCGGGTTGAACAGTGGTCTGATTTCACCGGACTGCTTAAAGGGCCTTGAGATAAGCGGTTAAATGCCGCAAGGCATAGTCATGAAACTGTTGGTGGGTGCGGTTCAGCGGCACTCGATGGCCTGCAACCCTTGGTGGGTGCGGATCGCAGACATATCCCTCATTTCGCGATGAACACGATGAAATCATTTCACCTGCCGTCGGTTGACCGAATCGCGAATCACGCGCGCGCGCTAGCGATGGCAGAGCGCTTCGGACGCCCTGCCGCGATCGGCGCGATCCGCGATGAACTGGACGCACAGCGCCTGCGCATCAGTGCCGGCCACCTGAATGACGCCGTAACCGATGAAGCGATTCTGCGCGGCGCTGCGTTGCGCGCTGAACAACTGTTCCAACCCAGCCTGCGCCCGGTGTTCAACCTCACCGGCACGGTGCTGCACACCAATCTCGGTCGCGCGCCGCTGCCGCAAGAGGCGCTTGACGCGATAGCCGCCGTGGCGCGCGGTGCCAGCAATCTCGAATTCGATCTGGCAACCGGCAAACGCGGTGACCGCGATGATCATGTCGAAGATTTGATCCGCCGCCTCACCGGCGCAGAGGCCGCGACCATCGTCAACAACAACGCCGCCGCTGTGCTGCTGGTGTTGAATGCGCTGGCGAACAAGCGCGAGGTACCGGTGTCGCGTGGTGAGTTGATCGAGATCGGCGGCTCGTTCCGCCTGCCGGACATCATGGCGCGCGCCGGTTGCAGCTTGCGCGAGGTGGGCACCACCAATCGCACTCACCTCGCCGATTTTGCAGACGCGATCAACGCCAGGACGGCGCTGGTGATGAAGGCGCACACCAGCAACTTTGTGGTGCGCGGCTTCACTGCCGCCGTGCCGGAGACGGAGCTGGCGGCGCTGTGCCGCGCGCGCGGCGTGCCGTTTGTGAATGATCTTGGTGCCGGTTCGTTAATTGATCTCGCCGCACACGGCTTGCCACGTGAACCGACCGTGCGCGGCACGCTCGCCAACGGTGCCGACATCGTCACCTTCAGCGGCGACAAACTGCTCGGCGGCCCGCAGGCCGGCATCATCGCTGGGCGTGCGGACTTGATCGCGAAGATCAAGCGCAGCCCGTTGAAGCGCGCGCTGCGCGTTGACAAGATGACGATGGCGGCGCTGGGTGCCGTGCTGCGGCTTTACCTTGATCCGGATCGCCTGGCCCAGCGGCTGCCGGCTCTGCGTTTGCTCACGCGCACACGCGACGACATTCGCTCCTCGGCAATGCGCGTGAAACCCGCTCTGGGAGCCATTCTTGGCGCATCGGCTACAGTCGCACTGGTTGATTGCGAAAGCGAAATTGGCTCGGGCGCGCAGCCGCTGGAAAAGCTCGCGAGCGCTGGTCTGGCGATTTCGCCTGCGGCGGAACGCGGTCGCGGCGGTGCGTTGAAGCGTCTCGCCGCCGCGCTACGCGCGCTGCCGGTGCCGGTGATCGGGCGCATCGAGAACGACGCGCTGGTGCTCGACTTTCGCTGTGTCGAAGATGCGGACGCGTTGCTTGCGCAGCTTGCCCATTTGTCGCCGTCTGCGCTGCGCGCGTGAGTATCGCAACAGGATGAACGCGACATGATCATCGCCACCGCCGGTCACGTTGACCACGGCAAGACTTCGCTGGTCAAGGCGCTCACCGGTGTGGATGCCGACCGCCTGCCGGAGGAGAAACGGCGTGGCATGACGATTGATCTGGGGTTTGCGTATCTGCCGGGCAAGCACGCAACTGAGGGCGCTGCTGAGGACGCTCCCGGCGACGCAACGACGCTGGGCTTCGTTGACGTACCCGGCCACGAACGCTTCATTCACAACATGCTGGCCGGCGTGGCGGGCATCGACTGCGCGCTCCTGGTGATCGCCGCCGACGACGGGCCAATGCCGCAAACCCGCGAGCACGTGGCGATTCTCGACTTGCTCGGCACGCGCACCGGCGCAGTGGCGTTGACGAAGATTGATGCAGTGGAACCGGAGCGCGTTGCCGTCGTAACGCGCGAAATTGCTGCGCTGCTGTCCGGTACTTCGCTCGCCGCCTCCCCGGTGTTTCCCCTGTCGTCGCTGAACGGCATCGGCGTGCCGGCGCTACTCACTCATCTGCAAAGCTTCAAGCGCGCGCGCACCCAGGCGACGCAAGGCCGTTTTCGCATGACGGTGGATCGCTCGTTCAGCGTCGCCGGCGCCGGGCTGGTGGTGACCGGCACCATCATCGCGGGCGAGATCGCTGTTGGGGATGAAGTGCAAGTGCTGCTCGCAGGCGCGCACGCACGGGTGCGCGGCCTGCACGCGCAGAGCCGTGCAGCGGGGCGCGCGCGGGCGGGCGAGCGCTGCGCGATCAATCTTGCGGGCAGCGGCCTCAACCACACTGACATCGCGCGCGGCGATTGGATCGTTGCGACCAGCGCCGGAGAGACGATGGCAGCGGCGGTGCAGCGCATCGACATGCGCCTGCGCGTCCTCAGTTCCGAGTCGCGCCCGCTCAAACACTGGACGCCGGTGCATGCACACATCGGCGCAGCGAACGTTACCGGGCGCATCGCGCTGCTGGAAAGCGACTCGATCACGCCAGGCGAGAACGGCCTCGCGCAACTGGTACTCGACAGCGCGGCGGGCGCGTGTCACGGCGACATCGTCATCCTGCGCGATCAGTCGGCACGCCGCACGATTGGCGGTGGCAAGGTGATTGACATTCACGCACCCCCGCGTGGCCGCGCGCGCCCTGCACGGCTGGCGTTTTTGCAGGCGATGGAACCGGATGATGCAGTCAAGGCAATGCGCGCAACCCTCGAAGTCTCGCCTTGCGGACTAAACATTGCGCAATTCGCCGCGTGCCGCAATCTGACCGCAGCACAAATAAATCAGCTTGCCGTGGAAGTCGTGGTGGAAGGTGCGGCGGATGGTGCATCAAAAGGTGCAGCATCAGGCTCAGCCGCGCGCGACACGGGAAGCACTCTGCGTCGTATCAACGCTGGCTCCAGCCACGACACCGCGTTCTTGCCCGCGCACTGGAACGCTGCGCGCGCCGCTGCACTCGCCACCGTAGCGGCCTGGCACAAACGCACGCCCAACAGCCCCGGCATTCCAGAAGATCGCCTGCTCGAAGGCGCACGTCTGCCTCTGTCATCTGCCACAAGAAGCGCTCTGGCCAACGATCTTGTGGCGACAGGCCAGTTGATGCGCGCAGGGGCGGCGCTGCGGCTGCCGAGCCACGAGTCGGGTTTGCGTGGCCCCGATCAAACTGTGTGGGAGCGCGCCCAAGTTGCATTGGCGACCGCCGCCGCTCGCCCCCCAACCGTGGCCGAACTCGCGACAACGCTGAAAGAACAACCGCGTCGCGTCAAGGAAGTTCTCGCGCGCGCGGCGCAACTGCAACTGTGCTGGCGCATCGCCGATGAGCGCTTTGCCTTGCCCGCAGTGGTTCACGTTTGGGCCGGGCACGCGAGCGCACTGGCCGGCGCGGAACGCAAAGAGCGCTTCACCGCCGCGCAGTTTCGCGATGCGTCAGGCGCGGGGCGCAATCTCTCGATTGAAATTCTGGAGTTCTTCGACCGCATGAAATTTACCCGGCGCTTGGGCGATGCGCGCCTGTTGCAATGCGCGTCGGACGCAATTTTTGGCAGCGCGGGCGCTTAGCATTCCCCTGCTGCTACGCAGCCACCCGGCGTGGGACTGGTCTGCTTCGACTCGTATGAAGCGGCTCGATTCGCAGCCGAGTACGTTTGCCGGGAAATCGGATCAACAACTCCAATTCGCCACCGGCGCTTTCAACATAGCGCCGCAAAGTCGAAACCAGCATGTCAGACTGCCGCTCGATACGCGAGACGGCGTCCTGGCCAATTCCCAATTTTTGGGCCAGCGCCGTCTGCGTCAGTTCCGCATTGCGCCGGATCATCTCAAGCGAAATCAGTTCTTCTGTTCGCGCGCGTACTTTTGCCTGCTGGCGCGCCGGCAGAGTGCCGACTACCTGTTCAAGTGTTCTAGCCATGGTTGCTCCTTCACTTTTTGGCCCGCTCCAGCTTCAAAGATTCCAGATGCTGATCGAATCGCTTGTCCGCTGTGCTGATCAATTTTTTGTAAAACCGTTTTTGATCCACCCCGCATTTGTCACCTGCTGTCAGCAAGATGGCCTGCCGCTCCGGATCAAACGCAAATGCGACGCGCCATACTTCCTTTTGCCAATTGAAACGCAATTCCTTCATGTTTGAATGACGTGAGCCATTTAACGTGTCCGCCAGCGGACGGCCCAGCGCTGGCCCGAATTGCCGCAGCATGCCGGCGTGCGCCAGCAGTTCGGTCTTCAAGTCCGGTTCGAATTGATCGACCTCGCTGTCGAACGCTTCGTGGAGAATAACCGGCCAGACCATGTTTTGATTATGCTTTTAAATAAGTATGCGTGTAAAGACATTTTTTGAACTGGATTCAATTGCGCCGCAGCAGAGAGAAGACAACTGAAATTTCAGCCCGCAAGCCCTAAAATCCCTCGCTCCACGGAAAGGAATTGCACCCGGTGGTGTGCCCGGACTTCAAACCCGGTGAGGGGCGTCAGACGTCCCTGGTGGGTTCGACTCCCACTCCTTTCCGCCACTCCAAGTCAGCAGATCGCCTTCAGCGGGGCAGCGCTGCGGTCGCCAGCGGCACGGCATTCAGCGTACGCATGAACACCTGCATGCCGTAGTGAAACGAGATGAAGCCGCCCAACTCCATGATCTGGGCTTCGGTGTAGTGCTGCTTCATCTCGTCGTAAAACGCTTTGTCGACTTTTTGCGGGTCGAGATACATTTGGTCGGCATACCGCAGCGCAACTTTTTCAGCTTCGGTGAAACGCGGATCATCGTCGTAATCACCGCACCCGACGTCGATGTCATCTTCGCCAAGACCCGCTCCCAGAGCGGCTTTCGAGCGCAATGCGCTGAAATAAGAATCGCCGGCGAAGCGCGCGAGCTGGATGCGGATGATCTCTTTCAAGCGGTGATCGACATTGCCTTGACCATGCGAGACCAAGAGCGCATTGAGCAGCACTTTGGCGTAGCTCGGCACGCGCGCGAGAATGCGGGTGAACAGATCGTCCGGCACGCCAAGCGCTTCGGCGCGCGCCATCAGGGCGAGCAGTTCAGGGTCGGTGATCGCAGCGCGACCAAGTGGCTGGATGTGCGGCATCAGGCAGCTTTCCGGTCCGTGAGCGACACCGGTGCTGCGCCATACAGACGCTCCGACTCTTCTTGGCTGATCAACACGCCATCGGGCGAGAACATTGGGTAGAACTTGAGCGTGCCGAAAAACGTGTGATAGCCGATGTTGAAGCCGATGAACGCGCCGAGTTCGACAATTTCTTCTTCATCGTAGTGCTGGCGCAACTCGTCGTAAAACGCTGCGTCCACTGCCTCGTGATCGGTCGCCATCAGTTCGCAATAGCGCAGCGCGATTTTTTCCGCAGCGGTGAAACGCGTGCTGTTGGCGTGATTGCCAATGCCCTCATCGAGCAGTTCTTCAGTCAGGCCGTTCCGCTTCGCCGAAGCGGATCTGACGTTGCCTCAGTAACTGCACGCGGCCATGCGCGAGAGCAGGACGCGGATGATTTCTTTCAATGTATGGCTAATGCGCCCAGTGTTGAAGCAGGTGCTCCAGGCGACGAAAATCGCTTCTGCTAAATCCGGGTTGTGACCCATCATGGCGTGAAAGGCGGGGTCGGGCGCGCGATGTTCGAGACACTGCTCGATCAGCGGTTTGAGCTTGGTCTTCTTGAGTTCGTCGATGTCGAGCATCGTGATGTTGGGCATGGCTTACCTCGTTGAGTGTGGGTTCAATGCACTCACAATGATTCGATGGCTTTTTTGATTACTTGCCGGCGGTCGATGCCGGTGCGGGTTTCTTTCAGCACGCCGTCTTTGAACAATAGCAAAGTGGGCAAGCTGCGTACGCCATAGCGTGCGACCAGAGCGGGATTGTTATCCGCGTCGACTTGGCCGATCAACACTTCGCGAGGAATTTCACCCGCGATCTGCTGCAACAGCCGCGTCATTTGTTTGCATGGAATGCACGAAGCCGACCAGAAGTCGATCACGCTCACCCCAGCGCGCGCGAGCACTTGCGCGTCGAAGTCGGCATCACCAATCGCCGGAAACGCGTCAGCGCTCATGCTGCCGCTTTTGCTGTCGCTCATGCTGCTTTTGCCAACAACGGCACCGCCGCACGCGGCACCAGGCTCAAAGTGGCGAGGCCCTTGAACGACGGGTCTTCACTCTTAGCCGCCAGATCGCGAATCGCGACAAACGCTTCACCGGCACTTGTCTCAGTCCAGAACCAGCGCAGCACTTCATCGGGCGAGTGCCGTCCCGGCTGCACCGCTTTCGCTTCGTAGTAGAACGCTTTCAACTCGTCGGCTGCGAGTTTCAATGCAGCGGCCAGGGTGAGGCCGTCGCGAAACAACGGCTTGGGCGCACCACCGAGCCACGCGCTCAGGAACTCACCTAACCCGTGCGGTGGCAAGCCCGTCACACCCAGTGTGGTGCGGCCATGTTGCTTCTGCGCGACCTCATGCCAGGCTTGCAACTGCGCGATCTCATCGGCCAAGCGCTCACTCAGTGGCAGACCCAATGAACCATCGGAACCATCGGAACCATCCGAACGCCGGCGCGGAAAACTCACCGGGCAGTTCGGCGCTTCTTCAACCGCACCCAAATCGTCATAGGGCGCGTCATCAGCAAAATCTTCCAGCACCGGGCCGCTGTCGCGTTCGAGCAATTGCAATGCAGACAACACGACCTTGCGCTGAAACGCTGGGTCATTCGGCACGCCGAGCGGGCGGCCGAGCATGAACGGCACCCACAGCGCGCGCGGCGGGTTTAGCGCCGCCGTGTGTTCACGAATCAAACTGATCGACACCGTCGCGATGCCCTCTTGTTCGAGAAACTGGCCGAGTGCGCTCACGGCGCACGTGCAAACCGGTCAAACCGGGGTGAGCAATACGGCGTCCACCCCGTCCCGTCTGAGCAGCGCAGCCAGCTCACGTGCTTTGGGTTCGTAGCGCGCGACCAGCGGGATCGCGCCCATGAAGGAATAGTGAAACGCCGCGACAGCGCCGATGACTTTGTCGCGCACCAGTTCTTTCAGGCGATCCAGCGGGAACATCACGTTCCAGTCGGACTGAAACCCGGTGCGGTCGAAATTGACCGAGGCGTGGCTCATCACCACATCGCCCGGCTTCACATCGTTGGGAATGACGCGGTAGTCGATGCCTGCGCCACCGCTGTCAAACGGCTGATCGCTGCGCAGATGCAGGCCGGCGGTGGTCAGCAGCGCGACGCGGCGCATCGCCAGCGGCGCGCCTTTGACGAAGGGTTTGCTGGCGAATTGCGGCAGCGTCGAAATTCGATCCAGATGGCCTTTGGCCTCGGCGGGCGGCAGGTCGGCGAGTCGTACCATGGGTGGGGTCTCCTGAGGGTTTTTGCGAGCAGTTTGCAACTGCGCAAACAGTGCGCAACGGCGATTGCGACAGCCAGAGCATAGCGGCTTTTGCCGCCGCAACGTGAGCAATGTCAAGGAAAACCCCTATGCCGGGGGGCAGAATCCATGCTCTTTCGCGCGCCGCTGCCGCCGCGATTTCCATTCCCGCAAAAAACGAAAAGGGTTTCATCATGACCAATCTCGCCGACGTGCCAGCGCAATTGCAAGCCGAGGAAACCTCTGTTGCGACCATTGATGGATTCAACCTCGTGATCGAGGGACTGAAGCTCAATGGCATCGACACGATCTATGGCCTGCCGGGCATTCCGATCACCGATCTCACGCGCAAGGCGCAGGGCGCAGGCATGCGCATGCTGTCGTTCCGCCACGAGCAAAACGCCGGTTACGCCGCGTCGATTGCGGGTTTTCTGACGAAAAAGCCGGGCATTTGCCTTACCGTCTCGGCACCGGGCTTTTTGAATGGCCTGAATGCACTGGCACACGCCACCGTCAACTGCTTCCCGATGATTTTGATTTCGGGTTCGTCCGAGCGCGAGATCGTCGATTTGCAGCAGGGCGATTACGAAGAGATGGATCAACTCGCCATCGCCAAACCGGTCGCCAAAGCCGCCTATCGCGTGTTGCATGCGGAAGACATTGGCGTCGGCATCGCGCGTGCGATTCGCGCTGCCGTGTCGGGCCGCCCCGGTGGTGTGTATCTCGACCTGCCGGCCAAGCTGTTCGCGCAGAGCATTCCCGCCGAAGTCGGCCGCAGCACCTTGATCAAAGTGGTTGATCCGGCACCGGCGCAGATTCCCGGGGCGGACGCGATCAAGCGCGCGATTGATTTGCTCAAAGGCGCGAAGAAGCCGCTGATCCTGCTCGGTAAAGGCGCGGCCTACGCGCAGGCCGATGCGGACATTCGGACTCTGGTTGAAAAGACCGGTATTCCCTATCTGCCGATGTCGATGGCCAAGGGCCTGTTGCCCGATACGCACGAGCTGTGCGCCTCGGCCGCGCGCTCGTTCGTGCTGCCCGAAGCTGACGTCGTGCTGTTGATCGGCGCGCGCCTCAACTGGCTGCTCTCGCACGGCAAGGGCAAGACCTGGGGCGGCAAAGGCGCCAAGGCCTGGGGCGCGCAAAAATTCATCCAGATCGACATCTCGCCGCAAGAGGCGGACAGCAACGTTGCGATTGACGCACCGCTGGTGGGCGACATTGGTTCGTGTGTCGCAGCGCTGTTGGCCGCAATGAACACGAGTGACGGTGCAGTCAAAGCGCCGGCCGAGTGGACCGCAGCGGTGATGGCGAAGAAAACCGCCAACGTCGCCAAGATGGCCGAGACCTTGGCCAAAGACCCGTCACCGATGAACTTTCACAGCGCGCTCAACGTGGTGCGCGACATCATCAAGGCCAACCCGGAAGCGATCCTGGTCAACGAAGGCGCCAACGCGCTCGACTTCACGCGCAGCATCGTTGACATGTACAAACCGCGCAAACGCATCGACGTCGGCACTTGGGGCATCATGGGCGTCGGCATGGGCTACTGCGTAGCCGGGGCGGTTGCCACCGGCCAGCAGGTGATCGCCATCGAAGGCGACAGCGCCTTCGGATTCTCCGGCATGGAAGTCGAGACCATCTGCCGCTACAACCTGCCGGTGTGCATCGTCATCATGAACAACAACGGCGTCTACAAAGGCACCGACAAAGACCCGACGGGACGCGACCCGGCACCCACCGTGTTCGTCAAGGGCGCGCGCTACGACATGCTGATGACGGCCTTCGGCGGCGTGGGCGTGCAGGCGTCTACCCCGGCTGAGTTGCGCGCGGCGATGGAAGAGGCGATTCGCTCGAAGCAGCCGACGCTGATCAATGCAGTAATTGATGAGACGGCGGGTACTGAGAGCGGGCGGATTACCAGCCTCAATCCTTCGGCGGCGAAGAAGAAATAAATCCGCGACATCACGGCGCGTAGCCAGCGCGCACCGGCAGTAAGTAAGGGCAGTAAGTAAGGGCAGTAAGCAGCGGCTACGAGCAACAGGTACGAAAAAAAGGCCATCTCAATCGAGATGGCCTTTTGTTTGGGGGTGGCTTCCCCAAAAAAATCAGACAGCGGCAATCAGTCTACGACAAGCGGACTGCGGCGTTTATCTGCTCCCGCTACGCGTAACTGCGCAGCGCCCGCGACAACTCCACCAGCGGTCGAATGCCGCCGCCCTCGGCGCGCTGGCACCAGCTTTGCAATTTCGCCACCAGCGCCTCTTGCGTCGCCATCGAGCGTTCCCACAAAGCGGCGAGTTCGCGCCGCATATCGGCCATGGTTTTGTGCGCTGCCGGGTCGGTCGTTTCGATCTCTCGCATCGAGCGGTCATAGCGCGCCAGCACTTCGTATCGGTGCAAGGTGATCGCCGTCAGCATCGGCGCGTCCGGTGTCGCGCGCGGCGCCACCTGCTTCGGCCTGGGTGCCATGTGCTTCACTTTGGCCAGACCGAATGTCTCCAACACGCGGATATAAAACCAGCCGAGGTCGAACTCAAATGGCTTGATCGAAAACTTCGCCGAGGTCGAGAACGCATGGTGATTGTTGTGCAGTTCCTCGCCACCGATCCACAAGCCCCAAGGCGAAAGATTGGTACTCGCATCGACCGTACTCCAGCTGCGATAGCCCCAGTAATGCCCGGCACCGTTGATCACACCAGCCGCCCAGAACGGAATCCACGCCAGTTGCACTGCGAGGATCAGTAGCCCCGGCACGATGCCGAACAGGATGACGTCGATCATCCCCATAACCGTGAGGCCGAACAGCACGTAGCGCGAATACAAATTGCGCTCAATCCAGTCGTCCGGCGTGCCGGTGCCGTAGCGCGCCACCATCGCCGCGTCGTTGGATGTCTTCACGTACAGGAACACACCGCCCCAGAGTACGCGGTTGATGCCCAGCACCTGCGGGCTGTGCGGGTCTTCCGGCGTTTCGCATTTGGCGTGGTGCTTGCGATGCACCGCCACCCATTCCTTGGTCTTCATGCCAGTGGTGAGCCACAACCAAAGGCGAAAAAAGTGATTCACGGCTGGGTGGAAATCAACCGCGTGGTGGGTCTGGGAGCGGTGCAAAAACAGCGTGACCGCCGCGATTGTGATCTGCGTCATCACAACAGCAGCAAGCACGTAACCCCACCAGGACAAATTCAATACACCGGTGAACAGCAAGTCCATTATTTTCCTTTGCGATTGGGCGGTAAATGCGGCGTTGCGTACGGCGTTGAATGCGCCCAAATAATGCGTCAATACGCGCACAAGCGATGATTGTGCGGCGTGAAAGACCGGTTAAAAAATCGCGCCGGTGCGAATTATGCCCCCGATACTTCCCGGCAGTGACGGTATGCGCCAATAGCTTCAGTGACCCGCCGCCATCGGCTGCTTGCGCGGCACCGAAATTGGCCTGAAACCGTTGGTGAGAGCGGCTCTTGGTGAACTATCGCAGCACCATCCCGCCATCGGTCGACAGCGCTTCACGGCAGTGATACGGCAGCAGCAAGCCACGCGACACGTCCTCGACCGCGCGCGCGCGGATCACCGGCGGCTGCGACCTGACGCCGCCGAAGATGGTGGCGAAGGCCACGTCCGCCGCATCGCGCCCGGTGCCGAAACGCACGCAGCCCATCGGGATCGACGTGCCGGACGGATCGAAGATGTACCAGCGGCCGCCGAGATACACCTCGACATAGGCGTGAAAGTCGGGCGGCCCCAGCGCCGGGTCGGAACCGTAATCAGTGCCGGTGGCAAAGCGCGCAGGAATGCTGACCGCGCGGCACAGCGCGATCATCAAATGCGCGAAATCGCGGCAGATGCCGACTTGCTCGATCAGGGTATCGACCGCCGAGGTGTTTGAGTTCGACGTGTTCGAGGTAAAAGTCACGCGCCGCTTGATCCAATCCTGAATCGCCTGCACCCGGCTGTGGCCCTGCCAGAGTTGGCCGAACTCGTTGATCGCGAATTTGACCAGCCGGTCCGACTGGCAATAGCGGCTTGGATAGATGTAGCCGATCACCTCTGGCGGCAGGTCGCGCACCGGCACCTCGGCCAGTTGCGCTGGGTTGGCAAAGTGATGCGCCAGATCCACCGTTGCCATATACGACAGCCGCAGTTCGCCGGGCATGGCGCGCAGGCGCAGGTAGCGGTTGCCGGTCATCGGATCAGCATGCACCTGCGACGCCACTGGCTGGCTCAGCACCAGGCTCTCGGCCGAGATGGTCTGGCTCGCGGTGTGCGCCGCGTGAATGTTAAAGACAAAGTCGGCGCCCTGCGCATCGACTTCGTAGCTCAACTCAACTTGCACTTCAATGCGGATCACGGGGAGCTCTTTTGCTCTTGGATCAGTGAATCTTTGGTCACGGGGTCTTTCGTCAAGGCAGTTTTGGAGGCAGGGGCGTTGGTCAACCGGTCTTTGGTCCCAGGGTCTTTGGTCACGGGGTCTTTGGTCACGGGGTCTTGGGTCAGGGTCAACAGGATGTCGGTGTACCAGGCGCAATTGAGGCCGAGCGCTTCGTCCAGCTTCAGGTCGCGCCCATCGACGTCAAGCCGCGACGAATGGACGCCGAGCAAGACCCAAGGCAAACCGCCCGGCCCCGGCTCGCGGTCGTGCATGCGCATCACCACCGGTGCACCGCTGGTGCCGCGATGGGTACGCGCATCGGTGAGGAAGTAGCCTTCACCCTGAAAACGCAGGCCGAAAGAAGAAGCGATCACCGCGTGGCGTACCACCGGCATGTGGTGCAGGGTGTCGTGAAAACCGAGCGGGAACCCGACGATCAACAGCGAAGCGCCGACTTCGACCTGATCGAGCTCGCCGGGCAGATGCTCCGGGCTGAACGCGCGGTAGACCGCTGTCTTGGGCAGCGCATTACGTTCAATTTCGATCACTGCGACATCGATCTCCCCGGTGGCGTCCTTGCCCTGGCGCCAGATGCTCTTTCTGTTGCGATAGAGCGGAATCGAGAAGCCGGTGGACTTCGCCATGTTGTCCGCGTCGATGTGCAGTTCAATCTCAATACGGTCAGGGAAATGTTTGCTGGCCTTGTCGAACATCACGTGGCGGCTGGTCACTAAAAACAGCCGCTCGCCGCGCTGAAAGAAAAAGCCGCTTGCGTTGGTCAGATGCCGTTTTTGTTCGAAGGTGGAAACACGGGCGGCGGCGAGGAGTAGGGATTCGATCATCGATTGGTCAGTACAAGGCAGCAGGGCATCAAGGGCGCCGAATTTTACTCAGAGTTGCCAGTCACTGCGGCCCTTTCTGGTCGACACCGCACAGAGCCGCCAGCAAATACCGCGAATGCTCCATGCATCCTCCAGCCAATTCACCGGAAAAAATCATGCAAACACTCACTCAAAAACAACGTTCGCCGTTGTACGTCTTTAACAAACACAGCGATGCCGAGGCCGCGATTGAGTCATTGCACCGGGCTGGTTTCGACGTGAAAAAACTGTCGTTGATCGGCAAGGGCTATCACACTGAAGAACATCCGGTGGACATTCACACCGCCGGCGGTCGTATAAAGGAATGGGGCACCAACGGTGCTTTTTGGGGCGGTATTGGCGGTTTGCTGGTTGCGCCGGTGGTGTTTTTGCTGCCCGGTTTGGGGCTGGTGGCACTGGCCGGTCCGCTGGCAACCGCCCTGACTGGCGCGCTCGAAGGCGCTGTCGTGGTGGGCGGCGTATCGGCCCTCGCCGCAGCGCTGACCAAACACGGCGTCGAGAACGAGGATGTGATCGAGTACGCAGCGGCCTTGAAGGCGGACAACTATGTGCTCATGGTGCATGGCGATCTCGAAGATGCCGCAACGGTGCGCGCCCTGTTGACACGCACCCAGCTGCTGGAAGCTGCGTAAGCACGGGCCGGCGCGTGTCGGGGCGGCGCTGCCATCTGTTGGCTACCGAACAGACCGGCAGGTGGCAAGCCGATAATTTGAGCATGTATTTAACAACCCTTTGGAGAATCACCATGAAAATCAGCAAACTCACTTTGGCGGTACTCGCGGCCATTGCATGCGGATACGCGGCATCTGCGTCTGCACAATCCGCAGAAAAAACCGCAAGTCTGCCCAATTGTTTCGACACCAATTACGACGCCGAACGGCGTCTGTTCACGATTAAGAACCCGGTGTCAAACCCGGCGAATCAACAATGCCTGCTGACCATCGGCCCCACAGCCGGTGATGCGCGTGCGGCACGCCTGGCAGCGGGCGGCTACACCGCCTACCTTGCCGACGGCGGCGGCGGCGGCGGCGGCGGAACCTTGCAAACACCGAACCGCGCCGCTGGCACTGGTGGCGGTGGCGGTGGCGGCGGTGGCGGTGGCGCGGGCTCTGCGGAGACCACAGCCCGCCTCAATTTGAGCGACGGCGTCTACAAGTTGACGATCGGCGCCGGCGGTCCCGGCGGCAGTTCGTGCAAGAGGGCCCAAAAGGGAGTGTCACCCGGTTTCGGCGGGGGCCCAGGATGGCTTGGCAGTCCGAGCAACATCGTTCGGGTATCCACCGGTGAAGTGATGATGGGAACCCTCGGCGCTGACGCCTACGTCCGCCCGACGCGCGCTGCACATGAGCGCATGCAACAAAAAGCCGAAAAGCAGGCGGGCCTGCTGCCCGGACATGGCGGCTCCGGACCAGGGCAGACCAGCGGCGGTGACGGCGGCCACGGCGTGACGGTATTGGAGGCCAAGGCAGAACCAGCCGAAGCAGGCAGTAATGCCGCCGGCCACGGCAGCCAGCCTGGGGTAAGCCGTGCGGGCGGCGGCGGGCAGGCTGGTGCGACGCCGGCAGACACCCCCCGTCTCAATGTAGGCGCCACCGGTGGCGGTGGCGGTGGCGGCGCCACCAGCATGGGTGGCGGTGGTAAAGGTGGCGGCGAGACGCTGGCAAAGAATGAGATCGCGCCGGTGCGCGGCACTTTGGGCAGCGGCGGCGGCGGCGGTGTCGGCAGCAGCACTCAATGCAGCCCCGGCGCCCCAGGCGGCCATGGCTATATTGCTTTCCGCCGCAATTGACCCAATCGGGCCGGCGGCAGCGCCGGCCCGCGCACTGTCCAAATGCCGCATGATTATTTACCCGGTGCCTGCAACCCGCTCTTTCGCTGCTTGATCAAGCGCGAGATCAAGCGCCTCCATAAACTCGCCGATCTTGACCGGTTTGGTCAGGTAACGAAAAAAACCGGCTTCCAACCCTTTGGCAATATCGCGCGGCACCGCATTGGCTGACAACGCCAGCACCGGAATA
>JAYVSR010000078.1:0-3287 GCA_043775155.1 Burkholderiales bacterium
CCATCTTTTGCTATCGCCCAGGATTCGGCAAGTTCAGGTTCGAGCTTGGTGTAGTCGTACATCACCTGGCCGTCGGGCAAGGTCTTTTTGCCGAAGGTCATCAAGCGGTCATAGCACATCCACGACACCGCATAGCTCGGCCGGTTCGCGCCAACGGTGTGAATGTCGAGCGAGTTGGGGCCGAATTCATTGGCCACCACCAGCACGTCTTTAGGGCGGGCCTGGGCGAAGGCATCTAACGACAAGGTGCTCGCTACCGTGGACGCGACAGCGGCTGCTGTCCCGGTTTGCAAAAAGTCACGACGTTTCATGCTGATCTCCGAAGTTAAAAATCAAACCACCGATTGACTCGCCAAATAGTTTTTCCAGCCGCCAAACTGCGATACATCCTTTGCACCTTCGATCCCCCAAGGCTCGCAAATAAAACCTTTCACCCAATCACCGGACGCCAACTCAACACTGCCGATGCCGAGTGGTGCCGGAATCTCGGCGACAAACTCGCCGAATCGCAACAACGGCATGTCCCACAACTCCATTGCAATCGCTGTGCCACCCGCATCACCGTTGTTACCCTTGTCACCCAGGGCCACGCGCGCGAGGCCGGGTTTCGGTGGCTGGGTGTTGGCGAGTGCATAGAGCCGGTAGGCGGCTGCCGATTGCACCGCGCTGACGAGGCGCGCGCCGCGACCGGTCAACTGAAAATTGAGCGGCATGCCGGTGAGATGCGCGCCGACCACCGCGATACGGACGTAACCGGCAGCCACCGGATCGGCTGGAGAAGCGCTCTGGGAGCGGGTTTCAGCCATTTTCTCCTCTGGCAGATCGAGGCCGGTTGCCCCCAGCGGCAGGCCCGTGTCGGCCTGCCACTTGGCACCCAGAGCGCACAAGGCAGCGTCACTCCAGGCCGGCGCGATGAACGTGACCCCCGCCGGCAAACCATCGCCGCGCATCGATGCGGGCAGCGCGATGGCCGCGAGATCGAGCAAGTTGACGAAGTTGGTGTAGACGCCAAAGTCGCTGTTTTTCTGCACCGGATCGGCCAGCATTGCCTCGATGGTGTAAATCGTCGGCGAGGTCGGCACCAGCATGCAGTCGATGTTGTTCCAAAGCGGTGCGGTCTGACGGCGCAGATCTTCGAGGCGGTACATCGCCTTGAAGGCGGCGGTGGCGTCATACTTTTTTGCCTGTGCGATGACGTTGCGCACGACCGGGTGAATCACTTCCGGGCGCGATTCGAAGAGGGACTCGATGGCGGCGTGGCGCTCCGCCACCCACGGGCCGTCGTAGAGCAGACGTGCAGCTTCGATGAACGGATTGAGATCGAACGTGGTGATCGAGGCGCCCAAGTTCCGCGCCCGCGCAACTGCGGCTTCGAATGATTTGCGGCTCTCTTCATCACCGCAAAATTCTGGCGCTGCGGGAATGCCGATGCGCAATGGTGCGGGAAACGAAACAGTCTGGGTTCCCGGTGTGCGCGAATAAATATCGCCTGCATCGAAGCCGATGGCCGCATCGAACACGCGTTGCGCATCGTCGGCTGTGAGCGCAAAGATCGACACGCAGTCGAGCGAGCGGCAGGCCGGCACGACGCCACGCGTCGATAGCGCGCCCTTGGTCGGCTTCAAGCCGACGATGTTGTTGAACCCGGCCGGCACGCGCCCCGACCCTGCCGTGTCAGTGCCGAGCGAAAAGCTCACCAGCCCGCGCGCCACCACCGATGCCGAGCCGGAACTCGAACCGCCCGAAACATAGGCCGGGTTGAAGCTGTTCGGCACCGCGCCGTAGGGCGAGCGGGTGCCGTTCAAGCCGGTCGCGAATTGGTCGAGATTGGTCTTGCCAATAAGGATCGCGCCGGCGTCGATCAGTCGTTGCACCGTGGTGGCGGAGTCTTGCGGCGTATAGGCAAACTCCGGACAGGCAGCGGTGGTCGGCTGGCCGGCGTAGTCGATGTTGTCCTTGATGGCAAAGGGGATGCCGTAGAGCGGAAACTGGCGCCAGTTGCGGCCCGCAGCGGCGAAGCGTTGTGCGAGTAACTGCAACTGCGCGTCAATCGCAGCGGTGTCGAGGCGCAGGATCCACGCCTTGTCGTCTGCCGCAGACGCAGCCGCTGTGGCCACATCCATGATCAGCGCGGCCGGCTCAATCGCTCCTGCGCGGTACTGCGCCAGCAAATGGGAGATCAACAGGTTCATGAACGAGGCAGTTCAAAGAGGAAATTCGGCGCACCAACATGTATACATGTTGGTGTTCAGCAAGCCTCATGCCAAACTACCTATGCCATTACGGCGGCGCTTAAGTCCCTGACTTGATTGAATACTTTGCGCCAAACGCCAAGCATTCAGATGGCGCACTCTTGCACAACACGGGTGCGAGAGCGGTGCCGCGCGCCCCCAATCGGAACGCGTCGCCTTACATCACCTTGCGCATCGTATGCCGGCGGTTGCGCGTGTAGGGCCGCACCTGCGCGGGCCAGCGCCCTGCTTCCACCGCCGTCGCCCAGGCGGCGCTGGACACCACATCGGCATTCTCCAACTCGTAGGTGGCGGTGAACTTCGGCTCGCCCTCGGCGACGATGGTCTTGGTCTCGCCGCCGATGCTCATCACCAGCGGCACCAGCGTGTAGCGATGCACCGCCAGTACGCCCGGCACTTTGAGTAGCTGCGGGATGTGTTCGGTGTCGTAGACCTCATTGAAGAGGGCTTCTTTGTCCGCGTCGACGTCCATTGCGGCGGTGAACAGGTATTTCGCTTTGGGATGCATTTCGTCTTCCTTGTAAATTTTCAAATCCAGTTTGCCCGGCAAAGTGCGCGGATCAACCGATGAACTCACGAATCAATTTATTGACCCGCGCCGGCTGCTCATGCACCACCCAGTGCGTGCCGTCTTCAATGCGCTCGACTTTCAGATCCGGCACGTACTCCTCCAGACCTTCGAGCTGCTTTGGCAGCAGCGCTTCATCCTGCATGCCCCAGATCACCAGCGTAGGCACACGCACTGTCACCATTTCTTTCGGAAACGTCACCGCCGCAGCGCCCGGCTCAGTCTCGGTGGCGGGAAACAGCGGCGAAGCGCGATAGAGATTTAGCCCGCCCGTGATGCCACGCCGCCAGCCCGCGCGATACTTCTCTTCGACCTCTGGCGTAAACCACTCCACCCGCTGGCCAATGCCGGAAATGAATTTCGGCATCCGCGCAAAATCGTTCTCGCCCATGATGCGCTCGGCATCCGGACGGCGCAGCATGTTCATATATGCGCTGGCCTTGATCTGCGCCTCGTCGTGCGCCAGA
>JAYVSR010000079.1:0-3176 GCA_043775155.1 Burkholderiales bacterium
TAAGAATCGAATTCCCTGGCGCGGTTTATCACGTCACCTCACGTGGCGACCGTCGCGAAGCCATCTTCGACGATGACGAGGATCGCCATGCCTTCCTGACCGTGATCGCGCAGGCAACGGAACGCTTCGATGTCACGATATTCGCCTACTGCCTTATGGACAACCATTACCATTTAGTCATCCATACCCGTCGTGGCAATCTCTCCCGCTTTATGCAGCAGCTTAACGGCGTTTATACGCAGATCTACAACCGCCGTCACCGCAAAGTCGGCCATCTGTTTCAAGGCCGATTCCAAGGCATCTTGGTCGATGAAAACACTTATCTATTGGAAGTTTGCCGCTACGTCGATTTAAACCCGGTACGCGCACGAATGGTGCGTGATCCTGCCAACTGGCGCTGGAGCAGCTATAACGCCCACACCGGTAACGCAATCTTACCGGCTTGGCTCGATACACCGGCGGTGCATGGCTATCTGCTGGGTCGTGATGCCGTCACGCCAGCCGACCGGCGCCGAGCGGGGTTGCGCTACGCGGCGCTGGTGGCCGCGGGTAAGGGTGTCAAACTATGGGACGAAGCGCTAGCGCAGCAGATTTACTTGGGCGACGCAGAATTCATCGAGCGGATGCAGGCGCTGATGGAAAAAGACACGGTCAGCGCAAAAGATATTCCTCGCGCCCAACGTTCTGCGCAGGCCAAGCCAATCGACTATTATCTGAAACGAAACAAGGATCGCGACGCAGGTATCCGCGAGGCGGTCACGAACGGTCAACACAGCATGACCGAGGTTGGCAAAGCGTTAGGCTTGACCGTATCGCGAATTAGCCGAATTGTTAAGGCGGGAAATGATGATTAGGCAAGAGGCAAGGCCTGACCCCAACGATTTGAATTCGGCTTCACCGGCAATGGCCAGCGCGCCTACGAGCGTGATGGTGCCAACACCACCGCCAGCGGCATCACCTACTTCGCCGGCCCCGGCTTCTTCGAGCAGGACAACACCATCGCCAACGGCGTCGCCACGGTCAGTGAAGTACGCGAATTCCTGGCCACGCCTGCCGGCACTATCGGCGTGGTGGTGACCAATTCGACGGGCACCACGATGTCGCTCTACCTGCAAGATCATTTGGGCTCGAATGTCGCGTCAGTCAACTCGCTGACCGGTGCGGTGTCCCGCAGCAGCTACGACGTGTGGGGCGTGCGTAGCGCCGCGCTCGATAAAGGCAACCGCGGCTACACCGGCCATGAACATCTGGATTTTGGCTTGATCCACATGAATGGCCGGGTGTATGACCCTCGCTGGGGACGGTTCTTGCAGGCGGACCCGATTATCCAAAGTCCGTATGATTTGCAGAACTACAATCGGTATTCCTATGTGATGAATAATCCGTTGAGTTTTACGGATCCGACGGGGTTTAGTCCATGGACACGTCATTGGCGGCCGGCAATCGTCGCGGCCATTGGGAACTTTATCTGTAGTGGGTATCCTTGCGGTACGGTCGCCGTGGCCTACCATAACGGCGGTGGGAGAGCGGCTGGCTGGGCGGTAGCCAGCTATGTTGCTCCCGTGATAGCCGGGTTTGCTGAGGCGGGTGCGAATGGAGGCGGCTTGAAGAACGGGCTGTTTCTTGCGTTTGCTAACGTTGCTGCGATGGGGGGAACGGGAAACATTTATGCCGATATTGCGCTCAATGCGGCGGGTGGGTGCGCGCGAGGGCGGGTGTCTGGTGCGGGTTGTGCTAATGGCGCGGGGAATGCGGTGGCTTCGCAGTTTGTTAGTGCGGGGGTGCAGGCAGCGGGGAGTGCGGCGGTTGAGTATTTGAGCGGAGACATATTAAATGAACCGCGTTACGGTCGAAATCAACCAACTTCAGTAAATGATGATAGGACGACTTTTATAGGAGGCGCATACGTTACTTCACAAGTAAATGCAGATGGATCTATTTCTCAAACAATCAGCGGTGTTGTGAATTTCGATGGCAAAGTTTCAAGAGACTTGGCTACTTGGGTTGTAAATAGCTTAAACACAACACTGTCCGGTTCCGTTAATGGGCCCAATGGCACTATTACTACAGTTTCAACTTTAACAGTTGGGTCAAACAGTGCGGATTATCGTGAAGCATTTTTCGGATCACCCGCATCGATTGCAGGGGGGCCTGGTGCGGGCTATGAAATTGGTGGGCAAGTTATTCGTGGGGATAACGTATTTAAAGTTATTCGCTCCGGCATAAACTCTTTAACCGTTGCACACGAATTTTTACATGTTTTGGGACTTGGGCACTCTGGCTACGGAACGGGGAGTATGGTGTCATATGATCATTTACTACGCCTTCCCCAGTCATTTACTGCTGGCGATCGTCTTCGGCTTCACAGCTTGTATGGGAGAAAGTGATGAAAAAACTCATTACACTTTTAATGCTGTGCGCGCTTATGGCACAGTCAGCCACAATGGTCGCCAGTGGAACGGAAATTAAACAAACGTCTCGAATCGTTGAGCATACTGACGCGAAACCAAACAAGCTGCTACTCAGGCGCGCAAAAGTAATTTTTGATAAAGCAGTAGTGCAACTTACCGGTGGCTCTAATCGTAGTTTAGATTGCAAAAAAATTTTTTCAGGTGGTGTGTCGAAAAGTAATATGGCGCTTCTCGTAAAAAAACTACATGGTCGTATTGAATACGTCAGTTCGAGAGCAGAGCCTGACCTTCATCAAGATTCTATTCTTATTGGTTACGTAATAAGAGAATCCAGAAAGAAAAGTCCAGTCGTCATATCGATTTCAGTTCATTTTGAAAATGGCAATTGCGCGGTTCTAGACTTACAAGAGGCGTACGAGAAGGAACCTAAACCGTACCCACACTTACCATAAATGGCATAAATGGGGTTGGTGCACATAAATGGGGTCCACATAAATGGGGTCAGACTCCATTAATTTAGCATTTTCAACGAACACAACAAACATTCAATAACCCATTCAAGCAAATTTTTCATCATGTTTTTTCAATCAAAACCGTCCACCCAATGACATCCGGTACAGAGACCACCGGCATGGCGCTTTGCGAAAACCTTTTCAAGCAAAAGGTGTGGGTATCGCGCGCGTCTGCGGGAGCTTTTCGTCGTCATGGCGGGTTTGATGTGCCTGCGCTGCGGCTGATTGAATATCTGGCGGCCTCCATTCCCGG
>JAYVSR010000080.1:0-8840 GCA_043775155.1 Burkholderiales bacterium
GAAGCGGCCAATCAACTGGTGGAGGACTGGAACGGCGGCACGCGCTTGGCTACCTGCCTGGCCGAATTCAACCGCCTCTACGCACGCCGCGTGCTCACCGGCAATGCGTCAGTGCTGCTGCTGACCGATGGCCTGGAGCGCGACCATGATGAGAAAAGCGGCGTCAGCCTCAGCGTCGAAGCCGCACGCCTGAAACGCCTGGCGCGCCGCGTGGTGTGGCTCAATCCGCTGCTGCGGTTTGATGGCTTTGAGCCGCGCGCAGCGGGGATTCGCGCGATCTTGCCGCATGTGGACGCGTTTTTACCGGCGCACAATTTGCAGTCTTTACAGGACTTGGCCGCTGCGCTGTCCGCATCCACATCGCGAGCTCGCCCCGCCAGGGCCGACAGCGCCGGACGAAAAATGCGCTCTGCTTGACATATTCCGCAATGATCAAAAAATGATCGTTACGGAATACATCGACTCGCAGGATTACGTACGCAGTTCCGGCAACTTGTCGCCCTTCGCAACAAAGTTCAACGCCAGCCCGTTGTTGCAATAACGCTTGCTGGTGGGCTTCGGCCCGTCGTCAAACACGTGGCCTTGATGGCCGCCGCAGCGTACGCAGTGGTATTCGGTGCGCGGCAGGATCAGCTTGAAATCGGTCTTGGTGCCAAGCGCGTTTGACAGCGTGGAGTGGAAGCTCGGCCAGCCAGTGCCGCTCTCATACTTGGCGGCGCTGTCGAACAGCGGCAGGTTGCAGGCGGCGCAGACGAAGGTGCCAGCGCGTTTTTCGCCATTGAGGACGCTTGATCCGGGCGGCTCGGTGCCTTCTTCAAACAGCACGTTGTAACGGTCGCCGGGGAGCAGTTTTTTCCATTCGGCCTTCGCCTTGGTGAGTTTGGCGATGGCTTTGTCTTGCGCGCTCGCGGTGAAGCTGATGGCGGCGGCGAGGAAGGGGATGCGGGTCAAAAACGAACGGCGCTGCATGGTGGTTCTCCTTTGGTTCAATCTCAATGCTGCTCTATACGATACCGCGCCGCACGCGGATGCTTGGATACGCAAAAATGCGCATCGGGTCTGCGCTACGGTGCAACGGACCAGGCTTCGGACAAAAAGCAACTCATCTATGCCGTAAACCCCATGCTGCGCTTGTCGAACGCAATCGCCTTGATCAGGGCATAGACCGTCTGCCCGGTTTGCAAGTTCATTTCATCGCGCGCCTGGCGCGAGATGCGCGCCGGGATGTCGCAACCGGCGATGCGCACGCGCACTTCAATGATCGCGCCCTCACCGGCTTCCATCGACTGCACCGTGCCTCGCAGCACGTTGCGCATCGAAATACCTTCCGGTCGCCGGATGGCGAGCGACACATCGCGCGCGCGAATACGCACGCGCACGCGGCTGCCGATGGCGGCGTCGAGGCCCGGCGTGACCAGTTCGGCGGTTCTTGCATCGCCGGCGGCACTCGCGCCAAGCTCACCCGCCGCGTCGCTTGCGTCTCGCGCACCATCCACTGCATCCGCCCCACCCACCCCGCCAAAGCGAAACGTCGTGAGGAAATATTGTTCGTCGCGCCGCACCGCTACAGCCTCGATCAATGCACCGCCTTCAAACCGCCCGGTATGCGGGCGCAGATCGGCACGATTAAAAATCTCCTCCACCGGCGCGTGGGCAACCACGCGGCCGTCATTCATCAACACCACGTCGTCCGCCAGCCGCGTCACCTCGCCAATCGAATGACTGACGTAGACGATGCTCACCTTCATTTCATCGCGTACGCGTTCGATCAAATGCAATATCTCGCCGCGCCGGCCCGCATCGAGCGACGCCAGCGGCTCGTCCATCAACAGCAGACGCGGGTTGGAAAGGATCGCGCGGCCAATCGCGACGCGCTGTTTCTCGCCGCCAGACAGACCGGCGGGGCGGCGTTCCAGCAGCGCGGTGAGATCAAGCAATGTGGCGACGGCATCAAAGTCAATCGCAGCGCCGCGACGCGCTACGCCAGTCGCGCGCTTGCCATAAGTGAGGTTCTGCCGCACCGTCATGTGCGGAAACAACAGCCCATCCTGAAACACATAGCCGATCCGCCGCACTTCGGGCGGCAAGTTAATGCCGCGCGCCGCGTCAAACAACACCTCGCCATCGGCGACGATGCGCCCGCTGTCGGGCTGCATCAACCCGGCAATCGCATTGACCACGCTGGTCTTGCCAGAGCCGGAGCGCCCGAACAGCGCCACCACCGGCGCCTCGGCAGTAAACGCCACATCAAGCGCGAACGCGCCCTGCTGCTTCTTGATCTGGACGTCGAGCTTCACGCAGCCGCCCGTATCGCCGTGCCGCCGAGGCCACCACGCGCGCGCCGGTTCAACCACTCCGACGCCGCCAATGCCGCCAGCGAGAGCGCCACTGAAATCGCGCACAGCTTCAACACCGCCCCATCGCCGCCCGGGCTTTGCGTCAGGTTGTAAATCGCCAACGGCAAGGTCTGCGTCTCGCCGGGAATGTTGGAGACAAAGGTGATGGTCGCGCCAAATTCACCCAGCGAACGCGCGAACGCCAACAGCGTACCGGTGATGATGCCCGGCAGCGCCAGCGGCAGCGTGATGCTGGCAAACACGCGCAAGCGCGGCGCGCCGAGCGTACGCGCGGCCGCTTCGAGCCGCGCATCCACCGCCTCCAGCGACAGGCGGATCGCGCGCACCATCAACGGAAAACCCATGATGCCGGCCGCCAGCGCCGCGCCTGTCCAGCGAAACGCAAACGTAATGCCAAACACTTGTTCAAAAAATGCGCCCAGCGGCCCCATGCGGCCGAACGAGAGCAACAAGAAATAGCCAATCACCACCGGCGGCAACACCAACGGCAGGTGGATGATCGCGTCGAACAAGGTCTTGCCGGGGAACTGCGTGCGCGCAAGGATCAACGCAACGCCAATCGCCAGTGGCAACGTGAACACCACGCTCGCAGCGGCGACCTTGAGACTGAGGAAAACAATCGTGAGTTCGTCGGGCGAAAGCATGACGGGATTATCGCGTAAGCACGTGGCGCGGTTGCCAATGCGCGCTGTACAGACTCAGCGCACCGGCTCAGCGCGTAGCCCCAAAACCGTATTGGCTCCAGACCATGCGCGCATCCGCACTGCTCAAAAAATCGAGCAACGCCTGCGCCGCCGGATTGCGCCCGCCCGCGACCAGCGCCGCCGGGTAAACCACTGGCGGATGCAGGCCTGCGTCGAACGTACCAACCACTCGCACTCGGGGTTCCGCGCGCGCATCCGTCGCGTAGACGATGCCAAGCGGCGCTTCGCCGCGCGCCACCAGCAGCAGCGCCGCGCGCACGCTCTCCGAACGCGTCAACGATTTTTCGACCTCGGCCCATACGCCAAGCTGGGTCAATGCCGCGCGCGCGTATTTGCCAGCGGGCACGGTATCGGGGTTCGCCAGCGCCAGCCTGCCGCCATCGAGCGCCAGCGCGAGCGGAAACTTCGGCGCGATGTTCAAGCTGCCGGTGCGTGCTGCCGGCGCAATCAACACGAGCCGGTTCGACGCAACATTGCGCCGCGACGCAACGTTGATCATTTTTTTCTGCGCGAGATAGTTCATCCACTCCTCGTCGGCGGAGATAAACACGTCAGCGGGCGCACCGTTCTCAATCTGCCGCGCCAGCGCGTTGCTGCCGGCGTATGAAACCCGCGCGGTATGGCCGGTCTTGAGATTGAACGCCTTGACGTTCTCATCCAGCGCCTCCTTCAGACTGGCGGCAGCGAAGACGGTGAGGTCGGCGGCGAGGGCTGCGCCGCTCAGGGCGAGCATCCATGCAACGAAAAATCGCCCAACGCCACCGGCTGGAAACCTTTGGTGGGAGCCATTTACAGGCCACGACATCGCCAACATCCTTGTGTACCAACGCTTTTCAGCCATCGCCTTATTAAAAAAGCCCGGTCTGTTTACCTTTCTTGCCCTCGGCCTTCGCGACCTTGAAGGTCTGTCCACCCTGGCTCAGATCCGGCCAGCGCGCGCGCTCTGTGCCGTTGAGCAAACCCTCAATCGTCAGAATTTGGATTTTAGGAAACGCACCGTGATGCGGGCTCTCAAAATGGCCCGCACTGGCAGCCTCAGTCAACATCGGCTTGGTTGGCGGGGTCAGCGTGACGAACAGGCCAATTGCGGCCTTCTCGCGCTCGACCGTGCCCTTCAAGTCGCGGATCATCGACGCGCCAATGTGTTCACCGCCTTTCACGCTCACCAGCACTTTTTCGGTTTTGGCTTTGGAAACTTCAATGAAAGCCAATCCGTCGATGCCCTGATCTGCCCCTTTTTTGCCGCCGCGATACGGCTGCACATTGATGAGCGCGCAAGCCCAGAGTTGAAACTGATGCTTGTCGCGCAACGCCAGATCGCGCGCCGCTTCAAAGTCGCGCGGCACGCCGATCACGTCGAACGCATTTTTGGCGCGCAGGTCCGGATGACGATCCTTCAAGCGCTTTTCGATCAGCGACACCGCCAGATGCGTAATGTCGATGCCAATCCATTGGCGATTCAGTTTTTGCGCCGCATCGAGCGCCGTGCCGCAACCGCAAAATGGATCGAGTACCACTGCGCCCTCGTTACTCGACGACTGAACAATCCGTTCGAGCAGTGCCAGTGGCTTTTGCGTCGGGTAGCCGAGATACTCCTCACCACTTGCGGGATTAATGTCATCCCAACTGTCTTGCAACGGGATGCCGGGCATTTCGTCCGCGAACAGCTTTAGTCTGGGCATACCCGTTTCGCGGTGAACCAATTTATCGTCTTTGGCAAACCGGATCAAATTGGCCTTCGAGTAGGCCCAAATACGTCCGTTGTACGGCAGTACTCCCGCGTAATCCCAACCGGCTTTCGGCCGCTTGTGCTCATCCGACAGGTCGGCATTCCATCGAACTTTTTTTCCATTTGGGCGCTTAACGCGCCATTCATACTGAGTGTCGCCACCTGGCTTTGCGGCAGTCGCATCCGCCTCCTTATAGTAGCGGCCCGACTCGTCAACATGCCGGTACTCGGCCTCGAGATATTCATCTGAATACGGCGTGAAGACTGAAGTCCACTGATAGTCGTCGGTCTTTGAATAGAACAAAATCACGTCGCGGATTTTTCCGCACCGTTTCATCCCTTGTTTGACGTCGCTATGCGCGCTCGAACGCTTCCAGGAAATTTCATTTCTGAAATTCGTTTTTCCGAATACGCCATCGAGAACAATCTTCAGATAATGCGATGCCGTCGGATCACAATGCAAATACAAACTGCCGTCCGGTTTCAACACACGATGCAACTCAAGCAGGCGATTCGCCATCATCGTCAGATACGCCATCATGTCGTTCTCGCCAAGAAAATCGCGCAGTGCGCGCATCATCTCGGCCACCGCCGTGTTCTTCGATTGTTCGATTTCGCGGAACTCGTCCTGCGCCTGCCCACCCCAGTGCCAAGTGTCCTCGAAGGCAACCATCTGCGCGTCGCTCTCCACCCCCTTGGGTGTCTTGAATAGCAGGTTGTAGTCGCGCTTGGAATTGAACGGCGGGTCGAGGTAGATCAGATTGACCGACTCGTCTGCAAGGTTGTCGCGCAGAATCTGCAGGTTGTCGCCGTAATAGAGTTTTTTGGTCATGCGGCTTCAAGGGGCGTGGCGTTGGCGAATCATAACCGCTTGCTGTCGGTGGCAAACCAAAACTCGGCACCCGCACGCATCTCATCTTGCGCGCAGAGGTACGAACGGCCAAATACGGCTGCACGCCTGACGCCGCCTCGTGACATCTGCTTATTTGTATCCGCCAAGACCACGCACGTACAATCGCGCTCCTGTCCTTTCGCACCTCTCACCAGCCGGAGCCGCGCCATGAAAGCCACCTCGATCCTCGACACCATCGGCAACACGCCACACGTGCGCATCAACCGCTTGTTCGGCGCGAACCAAAACGTCTGGATCAAATCAGAGCGCAGCAACCCTGGCGGCTCGATCAAGGATCGCATCGGATTGGCGATGGTCGAAGACGCCGAAAAGAGCGGCAAGCTCAAACCCGGCGGCACCATCATTGAGCCGACCTCGGGCAACACCGGTGTTGGCCTGGCCATGGTGGCAGCGGTCAAAGGCTACAAGCTCGTTTTGGTGATGCCCGACAGCATGTCGGTCGAGCGGCGGCGCTTGATGCTGGCGTATGGCGCGACGTTTGAGTTGACGCCGCGCGCCAACGGCATGAAGGGCTCGATTGCGCGCGCCGAAGAACTGATCGCCGCCACGCCAAACTCGTGGATGCCGCAGCAGTTCGACAACCCGGCCAACATCGCCGTGCATGCGCGTACCACCGCGCAGGAAATCCTCGCCGATTTTCCGCAAGGGGTGGACGTACTGATCACCGGCGTCGGCACCGGCGGCCATCTCACCGGCTGCGCGCAGGTGCTCAAAAAAGCCTGGCCAAAATTGAAGGTGTTCGCGGTTGAGCCGGCCGCGTCGCCGGTGATCTCCGGCGGCAAGCCGTCGCCGCACCCGATTCAGGGCATCGGCGCCGGGTTCATCCCGGCCAACTTGCACACGGCGCTGCTCGATGGCGTGATCCAGGTTGACGCGGAGGCCGCCAAGGATATGGCGCGCCGCAGCGCGCGCGAAGAAGGCATGCTGGTCGGTATCTCGTCTGGCGCGACGCTCGCTGCAATTGCGCAAAAGCTGCCGGAACTCGCGCCAGGCGCGACCGTACTCGGTTTCAACTACGACACTGGCGAGCGCTATCTTTCGATTGAAGGGTTTTTACCGGTGGAATAAAACGCTGCTTCCGCCCGTTTAAACGCTGCATCCGTCTGTGTCGGTGCTGCGTATTGCCACAAGCAATTCGGCATTGTTCGCGATGCTTCAGCTCCGCTTTTCCATCACATATTTCCAAAAGGCTGGCCATGTTTCGCTCTCTCAAACTCGTAATGCTCGCTCTGACCTTAGCCGCCTTTGCCGGCTGCGCGCCGCTCATCACCCAAAGCCCCGGCAAAGGCCTCAGCCCGGTCAATGCCGTCTCCGAGGGCGACGACAAACACCTGATGCTGTTCGGCCACGATGTCGTCAGCTACTTCACCGAGAACACCCACAAGCTAGGTTCACCGGCGATCAAATCGGTCTACAAAGACGTCACCTTCCGCTTCTCCAAACCGGAACACAAAGCCCTGTTTGACGCTGCGCCGGAAAAATACATTCCACAATACGGCGGCTACTGCGCCAATGGCGTCGCCTATGCCATCCCTTGGGGCGGTGACGCCGATAGTTGGCGCATCTTCAACGGCAAGCTCTACATCTTCGGCGGCAAGGGTTCGCGCGACGCGTTCCTGCTCGATGTGCCGAAGAACACTACGCTGGCAGACAAATACTGGAACGAAGAAATCAACGGCTCAAACGCATTCTGGCAGCGCACCAAACGCACCACCTTCAACAAAGTGGCGCACTACAAGAGCGGCAAAGAATTGGCAGACGAAGTCGCGAAGGCTGAAGCGGCGAAGAAATAGTCCGCCGTCTCTCGCCCATCCAGCCGGAAACCGCTTGCACCAAGGGTTTCCGGCTTTTTTACAGGCGTCTACCCCAGCCTGGACACCGCGCCGGTACCGGCCACGACGGCGCGCAACGCCGGGGGCACCGGCCTATTCAAACAGCCCAGTTTGTTTGCCCTTCTTCGCTTCGGCCCTGGCAGACTTGAAGGTCTGCCCGCCCTGGCTCAGATCGGGCCAGCGCGGACGTTCGGCACCGCTCAGCAAACCCTCGATGGTAAGAATTTGAATCTTCGGATACGCGCCGTGATGCGGGCTTTCGTAGTGTCCCGCGCTCGCCGCTTCCGTCAGCATCGGCTTGGTGGGCGGCGTGAGAGTGACGAACAAACCAATCGCTGCCTTTTCGCGCTCGACTGTTCCTTTCAAATCGCGAATCATCGATGCACCGATGTGCTCGCCGCCCTTTACGCTTACCAGCACCTTCTCCGTCTTCGCCTTCGAAACCTCAATGAAGGCGAGACCGTCGATGCCCTGATCCGCACCCTTTTTGCCGCCGCGATACGGTTGC
Organism: Burkholderiales bacterium; assembly: GCA_043775155.1. GTDB lineage: Bacteria > Pseudomonadota > Gammaproteobacteria > Burkholderiales > JAEUOS01 > CANJDH01. Next base: position 8,044 of record JAYVSR010000080.1, read on the forward strand.
ACACCAACCAGAGAACAGACCCAAAGCTGGAACTGGTGTTTGTCGCGCTGCGCGAGATCGCGCGCGGCTTCAAAGTCTTGCGGCACCCCGATAACCTCGAACGCCCCTTTGCCACGCAGCCCCGGATACCGCCCTTTGAGGCGCTTCTCGATCAAGGACACCGCCAAGTGGGTGATGTCCACGCCGATCCATTTGCGCTTCAGCCTTTGCGATGCGTCGAGCGCGGTGCCGCAGCCGCAAAAAGGGTCGAGCACAACATCGCCTTCATTCGACGAAGCCTGGATGATGCGTTCGAGCAACGCCAATGGTTTTTGGGTCGGATAACCAAGACGTTCGGCCGCCTGCGCCGAAATCGGCGCGATGTCATTCCAGATATCAGACAACACGGCACCATCGAGCTCATCGGCAAACTGTTTCAAACGCGGCGTGCCGCCCTCCTTCTTGGGCCAGTGAATCAGCCCAGCCTTGTCGAGGGCATCGAGTTTGTCTTGTGTGCTCGTACCTTTAAAGACCAGCCGCTCAAGCAACTCGGCTGGAACCGCCCAATGCCGGTTCACCGCCGTCGGGTCGATGCCGCGCCACGGCTTTCCTGATTCACCCGCTCTGACGCCCGCGCCGGTGAGGCTGATCGCCTGAAAGTTACGGCCCGTCACTTCATCAACGTAACGAAAATGTGTTTCAACGTAATCTGGATGATGCGGCGCGGTCAATTTCGTCCAGGTAAACCGGTCCGACTTGGTATAAAAAAAGATCACATCGTGGACCGGGCCGTAGCGTTTCGCCGAGCCATGCGCATG
>JAYVSR010000081.1:0-7100 GCA_043775155.1 Burkholderiales bacterium
GTTGCGCGCGGTTTGCGATTGCACGAATTTGTAGCAGACGGTGCGACGCTGGCGCTCGTAGCGGTCGAGCAGCGCATCGGCAGCCGCGTGATCCATGCGGCCTGCGCCGCCTGCCCCACCGGCACCGAGAGCGGCGAGCAGCTTGTCGGACAGATTGAGCACGTCGTGCAACCCGCCATTCATGCCCATGCCGCCGAGCGGATTGTTGAGATGGGCTGCATCGCCGGCCAGAAACACATTGCCACGGCGGTATTGTTTCGCCACCCGCTGATGCACGCGATAAATCGTGCGATGGCGTACCTCATAGTCACCGCTCTTGGCGGCAATCCGCTGCAACGCCTGCTGTGTATATTGATCTGACGTGATTTCGCTATCCGCCTGCGTGTCCGGCACCGGAATCAGCACGCGCCACAACTCAGGCACGCGCAACAGCACAAACCATTGATCCGGGTCGGCCACGTAATTCACGTTCGATAAATTCTCGAACGCCTGTTCAAACGGAAACGGCGTTGTCACGCAATAAAACTTTTCCGGATAAGTCATGCCTTCAAACTCGATGTCCATCGATTTGCGAATGATCGAATTGGCGCCGTCGCAGGCGATCAAATAGCGGCCGCAGTACTGCTTTAGATGCTGCTTAATGCCAGAGGGTGACTCAGTGGAGAGCCGCACCCCGTGCGGGTCTTGCAGATGCTGCTTAATGCCAGAGGGTGACTCAGTGGAGAGCCGCACCCCGTGCGGGTCTTGCTCCACTTGCACCACCCGCTGGTTGAAACACAGATCGACATTCGGCATGCCGGCGAGCAACTCGGCGACATGGCGCATCAGCTTCCATTGCTCGCATTGCAGCCGAAATGGGTGGCGTACCTCGTCTGCCAGCGCGCTCAACTCAAATGAAAACACATTGCCGGTGGGGCGATCACGATGCTGAAACATCGGCGACTTCAACCCGCGCGGCAGCAGCCACTCCATCAAACCCAAGTCATCGAGCATGTCGAGCGTGGGTGGATGAAACGTCGAAGCGCGCAAGTCTTCGGCGGGTAACGGCAGCGCGTCAATCAGCGTTACCGGCACCCCACGCCGCGCGAGATAAAGCGCGCCAATCAGCCCAACCGGGCCGGCCCCTGCGATCAATACTCTTTCAACCGGCATCGCTGTCACGCTCTCTACACTCTCGATAAGGCAATGAATATATCATTGCGACCTTCGCCCGCCTTCTCGGTCTTTCTTCCCCTCTCGATCTCAGAAACCACACGATGAACAATTTTCCCGCCCGTCGCGCCGCTCTCGCCAAACAACTTCGCGCTCCCGGCGGCTTTGTCGCCGCGCCCGGCGTCTACGACATGGTGTCGGCGCGCGTCGCGGATCGCCTCGCCTTCGACGCGCTCTACATGACCGGCTTCGGCGCGGTCGCCTCAGCCTACGGCCTGCCGGACGCCGGCATCGCCACTTATTCCGACATGGTCGCCATCGTCGAGCGCTTGTGCGACAACATCACCAAGCCAATCATTTGCGATGGCGACACCGGCTACGGTGGCCTGCTCAATGTGCGTCAGACGGTGCGCGGTTATGAGCGCGCGGGCGCATCCGGGATTCAACTTGAAGATCAGGAGTTTCCAAAAAAATGCGGCCATACCTTGGGTCGCCGCGTGATCCCAATGGCCGACATGGCGGCCAAGATTCGCGTCGCCGCTGATGCGCGCGAAGACCAAAACTTTCTCATCATCGCCCGCACCGACGCCCGCACCACGCTCGGGCTTGACGAGGCGATCAAGCGCGCCGAGGCCTACTCAGCAGCGGGTGCCGACGTGCTGTTCGTCGAATCGCCCGAGTCGGAAGATGAGATGCGCATCACTTGCGAGCGTTTGCGTGCGAGCTGCGGCAAGCCCTTGCTGATCAACTGTGTCGAGACGGGGCGCACACCGGTGCTGCCACGCGCGCGTCTGAAAGAACTCGGCTATGGCCTGGCGATTTATCCGGTCACCGCTCTGCTCTCGGCGGTGCATGCGATGCAGCGCGCGTATGGTGCGCTGTTGCCGGAGCGCGATGGCATCAACGCTGACGCGCCGATGATCAACTTCAAAGACCTGACCGGGCTGATGAATTTCGATGACGTGTATCAGTTTGAAGCGAAGTACCGCGAAGTGTGAGCGGCTCGCAAGCCGATCCCGACCTTTGAAACCACGCTTTGAAACCGTGTTGCCACTTACGCGTGCGAACCCATGAGCCAACCGGAAAAAGCCGATCTCGGCGGCGACTACAAGAGCGCCGGCTTCGGCGGCGCGCTCGCATTCGGCAAGCGCCCGGCGCTGGTGATCGTCGATTTTGTCCGCGCTTATATCGAGCCCGGCTCGCCCTTGTACGCCGGTGTCGAGACCGCATTCGAGTCGGCCAAGCGCGTCACTGCGGCGGCGCGGGCGGCGTGCATCCCGGTGATCTTCACCGGCGTTGAGTACGAACCGGGCGGCGTCAACGGCGGCGTGTTCTATCGCAAAGTGGGCGCGCTCAAAGTATTCGACAAAGGCTCGCGACTCGCCGAGTACTGCAATGGCCTCGCGCCAGAGCCGGGCGAAATGCTGCTGTTGAAGCAATACGCCAGCGCGTTCTTCGGCACCAGCCTCGCCGCCACGCTCACCTCGCAGCAGATCGACACCGTCATCATCGTGGGCGTGTCGACCAGCGGCTGCGTGCGTGCCACCGCGCTCGACGCGTGCCAGTACGGCTTCATTCCGTTTGTCGTGCGCGACGCCGTCGGCGACCGTGACCCGCGCCCGCACGAAGCCAACTTATTCGACTTGCAAGCCAAGTACGCCGAGGTAGTGAGCGAAGCGCAGATCGTCGCGCATCTGGGCAAGCCCGGCGGCGCATGACTGCGCTCGCGCCGCGCGCTTTGGTGTCTTCCGCTGCGGTGTCCTCACCCCACCTGCTTCTCACCAGCGCCGCGATCCGCGCGGTTGAAGAAAAGCATCTCGCCGCTGGCGCGAATCTGATGGCACGCGCCGGACTCGCCGCTGCCAACACCGCGCGCGACATGCTGCGCGCAGCCAAGCACCACCCGGCACGAGTGCTCGTACTCGCGGGGCCGGGCAACAACGGCGGTGACGCGTTCGAAGCCGCCGTCCATTTACGCGCCGCAGGCTGCGACATCAGCGTGTGGTTTGGCGGCGACGCCGCGCGACTGCCGCGCGATGCGCAGGCGGCGCACGCCAAGTGGATCGCCGCCGGCGGCACCTGCAACAACGCCTTGCCTGCGCTGGAACACTTCGATCTGATCATCGACGGACTTTTCGGCATCGGCCTGAAACGCGCTCTGGGAGCGCCTTTCAGCGATATTGCCCGGCGTGTCAATGCGGCAAGTGCGGCTCAAACCATTCCTGTGTTGGCGCTCGACATACCGTCTGGCATCGACGCTGACACGGGCAATGTGTTCGGCGAGGTGATGGGCTGCGCCATCCGCGCCACCCGCACGCTGACCTTCATCGCCGACAAACCCGGCCTGCATACTTTGAACGGCCCAGACCATGCGGGCATGATCAACATCGCAACGCTCGATCTGCGCATCGACCCGCCCGCCGATGCAGGCCACCTAAGCTCGCCCCGCGATTTCGCGTCTCTGCTGACCGCACGACGGCGCAACACCCACAAAGGCAGCTACGGCACGCTCGGCATTTTTGGCGGTGCGCGTGGCATGACCGGCGCAGCACTCCTCGCCGGACGAGCCGCGTTGAAACTCGGCACCGGCAAGGTACTCATCGGCCTGCTCGCCGGCGATGGCTTCACTTGCGACCCGCTGCAACCCGAACTCATGCTGCGCGACGCGAGTGCTTTGCTCGAAGAAACCCTCAGCGCAGCAGTGGTCGGCCCTGGAATGGGCAACAGCGCCGCCGCGCATCAGCTTTTCGCCGCGACGCTTGCACTACCGATTCCGCTGGTACTCGACGCCGATGCGCTCAATCTAATCGGCGCAGACGCCGCGCTCGCAAAGCTTGCGAGTACACGCAGCGCCATAACCATCATGACGCCGCATCCGCTCGAAGCCGCACGTCTGTTGGGCTTGACGACCAGCGAGATTCAAAGCGACCGCATCGCCGCCGCAAAAAAAATCGCGCAACGCTATCGCGCGTCAGTCGTGCTCAAAGGCGCGGGCAGCATCATCGCCGCGCCCGACATTGAACAAGGCGGCGCATGGTTCATCAACCCAACCGGCAACCCCGGCATGGCCAGCGCCGGCATGGGCGATGTGTTGGCGGGCATTGTCGGCGGATTTTTTGCCCAACACCATGTCGCCAAGACCGTTGGTGCAAGCCATTCTTCAATCGATGAAGTCCTGAAACCATTGGTGGCAGCGGTTTTCCTGCATGGTGCTGCTGCTGATTCCTTGGTTGCGCGCGGCATCGGCCCAGTGGGCCTCACCGCCAGCGAAGTAATCGACGAAGCCCGCGAATTGTGGAACGCTTGGCACCACGGCAAACAACCAGCTTCTGCCAATCATCCAGCGCAACCCCGTCCATAAATAGATCGTCAGAATGGAGAAGCCCATGAACGCACCAGCCGAGCAAGTCCCCCAGCCTAAACCGGTCGCCTATTGCGATCTGATCATGAAGGGCGGCATCACCAGCGGGGTGGTTTATCCCCGTCTGGCGGCCCGCCTCGCAGAACACTACCGCTTCAAAAATATTGGCGGCGCATCCGCAGGCGCGATTGCCGCTGCCGGCGCGGCGGCGGCGGAGTACGGTCGCACCCACGGCAACGCCGCTGCGTTCAAAACGCTCGATAAGTTGCCTTGCACGCTGGGCAAATTGGTGGGCGACACCCGGCACTCGATGTTGTTCTATTTATTTCAAGCACCGGCCACCCTGCGGGCGCATTTCAACGTGCTCACTGGCGCGCTCAATGCGACCAGCAAAGTCGGCGGCGGGGCGGCGTTTCTGTTTGGATTGCTTCGTCAATTCAAATTTGCTGCCTTGCTTGCCGCCATTCCCGGTTTGCTCGTGCTGGTCACGCTCGTGAATGCGGGCGCGGTTGCCAGCGTTGGCGAGGTCGTCATGCGCGGCCTTGCGCTGGCGATCACGGTCGCCATCATCGCCATCGCGATGGTGGCCGGTGCAGCATTCTGGTTTGTCATCACGTTCGGCCGCCGATTGCCAAAAAATAATTTCGGCATCTGCACCGGCATGCCGGGCGGGCAGACCAGCCTGCCCACCGCGCCAGCCGCGCTGACGCCTTGGCTCTACGGGTACTTCAACGAACTGGCTGGCCTTGCCAAAGACGGCCCTCCTCTGACCTTCGGCCACTTGTGGGGATGTCGCGAACGCACTGCGCCGGTCGATGCGCAACAGGCCCATGCCAATCCAGAATTGCGAAACATCAATCTTGAAATGATGACCACTGCGGTCAGCTTGGGTCTGCCGTTTCGCTTGCCGTTCAAGGACAACCATCAAGACAAGTTCCTGTTTGACCCCGATGAATGGAAGGCGCTGTTTCCCGCAGCGGTATGCGCTTGGGTCGAGGCGCACTCAACTGCTTCGACAGCACTGCACCCGGAAAAAAATACGCCGCTATTTATGCTTCCAGCACCGGCCGATTTTCCGGTGATCATCGCGGTGCGAATGAGTCTGAGCTTTCCCGTGCTGTTGTGCGCGATTCCGCTTTATTCGGTGGACTACACGCTAGAGAAGAATCAAGCTGCGGCTGACCCAACAGCGGCCCCGACGGCAGCTCCAACGGCCACCCGCGTCTGGTTCTCCGATGGTGGCATCACGAGCAACCTGCCATTACATTTCTTCGATTCAAAACTGCCAGCGCATCCAACTTTTGCAGTCAATCTGAAATCATTTCATCCCGAACACACGTGGAAAGCGGGTGAACCTGCCGGTCGTGAAACCGGTCGTGTCTATCTGCCAGTAAAGAATGCTGCCGGCCTGGGCGCAACCTGGAGCGCGCAAGGCAAAGACAGCGGCATCGCGGGTGTCGTCTCGTTCCTCGTGGCGATCGTCGAGACGATGCATAACTGGCGCGACAATATTCAACTGCCCTACCCGGGCTATCGCGACCGGATTGCGCAAATCAGCCAAAAGGATGATGAAGGCGGTTTGAATCTCGACATGCGACGGGAAAACATCGAAGCACTCAGCCAGGCTGGCCTGTTTGCCGCAGAGCAAATTCTGGATCGCTTCGCCGTGCAACCCGGCAGCAGCGGCGGAGCAGCCGGGTGGCGCAATCATCGAGCCATCCGCATTCGCACTTTTCTTGGATTGCTGGAGGAACTGGTGATTGAAACCAGCGATGCTGATCGTGCCGGCAACTGGCGGCAACTGCTCGCCAATTTGCCCTCCTACAAATGGCAAAGCGCGCCACAGTTGCCGCTTGCAATCGGCTTGCTCGATAAAATTGAGGAGGCGCGTCAGACCATTGACACTGGACAAGCCATCGATCCTGGAATCAGTCTCCAGAACGGTGCACCAAAGCCTCGCCCGATCATGCGCATCTCACCTGATTTCTGACGATAAAACCCGGAAACCCTTGGTGGCAGCGGTTTTCCTGCATGCTGCTGCCGCCTCACCCATCAATCAAGGAGCAACCCCATGGCAACCCACGCAACCGGTGACGGCGGCATTCCCCCACGCGGCGCAGCGCAACGCGGCTTGAAGCGCGTGATGACCGGCGGCGGCGCCTACGGCCTGCGCAATTACACCGTCAAAGACCTGCGTGACCTGAAAGGCAAACGCGTCCTCACCGAAACCCTGCCCTTCACGCCGGAAGAAGCCGCCGCCGCCGAGGAAGCCGGCATCGACACGATGAAAGTGCGCTTCGATCCGCGCCAGCCTTCCCCCGTCACGTCGGAAATCCGCAAGGCCGCGCCGCATACCTTCATGTCGTTCTCGGTGCCGCTGGTGGCGGCTGCCACTGAAGCCGAGGCGGTGCGCATCGGCTACCAGGCGATGGAGCTGGGCGCCGACGGCATCATGTGCCAATGGTCGCCGCGCTTGGTTGCGGCTGCGACTGAAGCCGGCATTCCCGTCGAAGGCCATGCCGGGCTGGTGCCGCGCCGCAGCACCTGGACCGGCGGCCTGCGCGCCGTCGGCAAGACGCTTGAGGAA
>JAYVSR010000082.1:0-3010 GCA_043775155.1 Burkholderiales bacterium
GAAATGCCGACGCCACGCTCGACGAAAATCTTAGCGGTTGGACTGAGCGCTTGTTCGGCGACAGCCGGTATCGGTTGCTTGATGAACCGGCCCCAGTTAGACTGATCCGTCTCCAACCACACTGTTCTTTGATGACCGCGTTTAACCCGCTACCGCAAAAAATTGCACGATCCTTATTCGTCGAAGGTGTGCCGACATTGCTGCATTGCGTTCAGACCCAGCACAATGATTTCTAAGGCGTCGCGCAAAGCCTTACACTGCGCTCAAACCCCTCTCCCTCGCACAGCACCGTTACCAGCATTATGAATAGCCCTCTAAATGACACCCAAGCCTTGGCGCCGGTTTACGACGTCCAGCAAACAGACGAGTCCGCTGCCTCCTGGCGTCTGCGCGCGCTGCAAGTGGTGCCGGGAGCGTTGTCCGCTGCTCCATCGACCGCCGGTTTGTCCGCCAACTGGCGCTTGGCCGAGGGGCCGGACACGCTGGTGGCGGCGCGCGCGCGCGGTGCCCATATCTGGGACATGAGTGACCGTAAGTACATCGACTACGTTTGCGGCCTCGGTACGGTGCTGCTCGGCCACGCCGACCAGAACGTCAACGCCGCAATTTCAGCGCAGCTCGATCTGGGCATGCAGATCGCCGCCACCCACCATCGTGAAATCCAGTTGGCCGAAGAGTTGTGTGACGTCATGCCCGGGATGGATGCAGTACGCTTTCAAATCAACAGCACCGCTGCGGTACAAACCGCGCTGCGGATCGCCCGCGTCGCCACCTCGCGCGAGCTGATCGTACGCTTTGCCGGTCACCATTATGGTCACCTGCCACTGGGCACCGCGTTGGTGCTGCCGTGGAACGACGCCACCGCCCTCGAAGCAGCCTTTATCGAGCATGGCTCGTCAATTGCCGCGCTGATTGCCGAGCCGGTGATGACCAGTTGCGGCGGGTTTGAGCCGGCTCCGGGTTTCCTCACCCTGATGCGCAAACTGTGTACCCAGCATCAGGCAGTGTTCATCCTCCACGAAAGCGTTACCGGCCTGCGTCTGAGCTTGCAAGGCGCGATAGGCAAGTACTTGCTTACCGGAAATCTCGGGCCTGATCTGGTGATCTGCGGACAGGCGCTGGCCAACGGCGCGCCGATCGGGGCGCTGGCAGGCAAAGCCAAATTGATGGAGCTATTGGTCAGCCGCGCGGTGGCGCACGCCGGCACCTTCAACGGCAACAGCATCGGCGTCGCTGCGGCGTTGTCGGTGCTGGCGCGCCTGCGCATCGCTGGTCAGGGCTTCTACCAGACCCTGACGGATCGCGGGCAGATTCTGATGACCGAACTGGAACGTCTCGGCCGCGAAGCCGGCGTTCCGCTCACCACCCGCGGGCCAGGGCCGGTGTTTTGGGTTGATCTGGAGCAGCCGCCCGCAGCGGTGCCGATTTTTGACATCACCTCGAACGAGCGCCCGTCGTACCGGCGCTTTCGCCACAGTCTGCTCAGCAAAGGTGTGCGCGTGATGCCGGGGGGTACCTGGTATTTGTCGGCCAGTCATAGCGATGACGATATCGAGCTGACCCTGGCGACGATACGCGCCGTCTTGGGAGAGATCGGCGACGGCGGTAGCCACCGGGCAGTATCTTGAAGCCACTGCGTTGGGCTGGTGTGTTGTTTCTGCTCGCCGGGTTGGCGGCAGCGCCGCTCAATCTGTTGCATGCGCAATTTTTCAGCGGCGTTGAAATCGCCCGCGTGCCACTGCAACGCACTGGCGCGATGGATACAGCGCAGGTTTATCCTCCGCTGCTGATCAACTTCGACCCGGCGCAAAGCCCGGTGGTGGTGTCGCTCGAAGCGGCCTATGTGTTCAACCAAAACGCCGCCAGCAGCACCAACCGTTACACCACGCGCCTGATCAGCGGCCCGAACATCGCGGCGCAGAGCGACGCCGCACTGACCACCGCATTGACCACATCGGGCACCGTGAGCGAACTGCGCCTGGCTACCATCACTCTGCTGCGCACCAAAATCAACACTCCCGGCATGTACAGCGTGCTCACCAGCGAAGCGGCAGCGCCGGGCATCGCGCTAAACCAAGCTACGCTCACCGTGCGCGCCAACGCGCGCCGCGCCGACATGATCAACGTGTTGGCGGGCAGCGCTTTTATGCTGATCGGCGCGGTGACCTTGTTTGCAACTGGCAAGCGGCGCGTGCGGGGTTAATCCCTGGCGCACCGCCTTGAAACTGCGTCGCTAAAGCGCGACGCTGGCGTACTTGAAACAGCGTCAGAACCCGACGTTGTTTCTGCCCTTCAATTTCAAAATATCCCGCGCCTCATCGGGCGTGGCGACTTCGAGCGCCAGCGCTTCGATGATGGTGCGAATCCGCCGCACCTGCGCGGCGTTGGTCGCCGCCAGCGTGCCCGGCCCGTCCCACAGCGAATCTTCGAGACCGACGCGCACGTTGCCGCCCATCACCGCCGACATCGCCGCCGTCGGCATCTGGTTGCGCCCCGCGCCGAGCACCGACCACACATAGTCGTCACCAAATAGCCGATCGGCCGTGCGCTTCATCTGCATCACGTCTTCCGGATGCGGGCCAATGCCGCCGAGCAAGCCGAACACCGACTGGATGAACAGCGGCGGCTTGACAATCTGGCGCTCCAGAAAATGCGCCGCCGTATAGAGATGGCCGATGTCGTAACACTCGATCTCGAAGCGCGTGTTGTTGGCCGAGCACGATTCGAGAATGTGCTGGATGTCCTTGAAGGTGTTCTTGAAGATGCGTTCGTCGGAACCGGCCAGATAAGGCACTTCCCAGTCATGCTTCCAGTTTTTATAGCGCGACAGCATCGGGTACATGCCGAAATTCATCGAGCCCATGTTGAGCGAAGCAACCTCGGGCTTCAATTGCAGCGCCGGTTGCAGGCGCTCTTCAATACTCATGGTCGGCGCGCCGCCAGTGGTGAAGTTGATCACCACATCAGAGCGGCTGGCGATGTCGGGAGCGAATTCGCGAAACCATTTCGG
>JAYVSR010000083.1:0-9971 GCA_043775155.1 Burkholderiales bacterium
CGATGATGGAATGTAAAAAAGCGCTGTCCGAGGCGGGCGGAGACATGGCGAAAGCCGAAGAAGTGTTGCGCGTGAAATTGTGCAGCAAGGCGTCGAAAGCGGCGTCGCGCGTAGCGGCCGAAGGCGTGGTGGCGATCGACATTTCGGCCGACGGTACGCTGGGCGCGATGGTCGAAGTGAATTCGGAAACTGACTTCGTTGCCAAGAACGACGACTTTTTGGCGTTCTCGAAAAATCTCGCAGCGCTGGTCGCCAAATCAAACCCGGCGTCGGTCGAGGCGTTGTCGGCGGCTGACCTGGGCGGCGCAACGGTTGAAACCACCCGCACCGCGCTGATCGGCAAAATCGGCGAGAACATGTCGATTCGCCGCTTCGTTCGCATTGCGGCCAAGGGTAAGCTCACCAGCTACATTCACGGCGGCTCGAAAATCGGCGTGCTGCTCGACATCGTCGGTGGCGACGAGCAAATGGGCAAAGACATCGCGATGCACATCGCGGCGTCGAAGCCCAAATCGCTCGATTCGTCCGGCGTGTCGAAAGAGTTGCTCGACACCGAGCGCCGCATCGCGATGGAAAAAGCCCGCGAAGCCGGCAAACCCGAGGCGATGCTGGAAAAAATCGCCGAAGGCACGGTGCAGAAATATTTGAAGGACGTGACCCTGCTGGGCCAGGTATTTGTCAAGGCCGAAGACGGCAAGCAGACGATTGAGCAACTGCTCAAAGCAAAATCGGCATCGATTGCCAGCTTCACGCTGTACATGGTGGGCGAGGGCATCGAGAAAAAGGTGACCGACTTTGCCGCCGAGGTGGCCGAACAGGCCGAGCTGGCGAAGAAAAGCAAAGGCGGGGACGATCCCGCTCTTGTTCCGGCGTAAGTGATTTGAATGCGGGCCAACAGCCCGCATTTTTTTAGTCCTGATTTTCGGATATTTAGCCGTCGATGGTTGTCGTAAGCGGTTGAACCGCGAACATCCGGAAAAACCCGCGAACACGTACGAAAAGAGCACACATGGCAGAGACCCCAAAATACAAACGCGTCCTCTTAAAACTCTCAGGCGAAGCCCTGATGGGCGACGACCATTACGGCATCAACCGCGCCACCATCGAGCGCATCGTTGACGAAATCGCGGCGGTCGCCAAACTTGACGTCGAGATGAGCATCGTCATCGGCGGTGGCAATATTTTTCGTGGCGTCGCCCCCGGCGCGCAGGGGATGGACCGCGCCACCGCCGACTACATGGGCATGCTGGCGACGATCATGAACGCACTCGCGCTGCAGGACTCGATGAAGCAGCACAACATCGTCGCGCGGGTGCAGTCAGCGCTCAATATCGAGCAAGTGGTCGAGCCCTACATTCGCGGCAAGGCGCTGCGTTATCTCGAAGAAGGCAAGGTAGTGATCTTCGCTGGTGGCACCGGCAATCCGTTTTTCACCACCGATACGGCGGCGGCGTTGCGCGCCTCCGAGATGGGGGCCGAGATCGTGTTGAAGGGCACCAAGGTCGATGGTGTTTACACCGCTGATCCGAAGCTCGACCCGGCGGCGACGCGCTATTCCTCGATCACTTTCGATGAGGCAATCATCAAGCGCCTGACCGTGATGGACGCAACCGCGTTCGCCTTGTGCCGTGACCAAAAGCTGCCGATCAATGTGTTTTCGATCTTCAGTCCAGGGGCGCTAAAGCGTGTCGTGATGGGCGGAAACGAAGGTACACTGGTGCATGTATAAGGCCGGTGTGGGCGTCAAGGTGCGAGGCTTCAGGCCACGCCTGCCAGGCGCAAAGATTCAACCCATTTGCAGGAGCGAGACATGACCATCGCCGACATCAAGAAATCGGCCGGAGAGAAAATGCAGCGGTCAATCGAGGCGTTCAAAGCCGACCTCGGGAAGATCCGCACCGGCCGCGTCCATACCGGCCTGCTCGATCACGTTCAAGTCGATTACTACGGCAGCATGATGCCGGTGAACCAGACCGCAGCTATCACGCTGATTGACGCGCGTACTTTGGGCGTCACGCCGTGGGAAAAGAAAATGGTCGGTGCCATCGAGAAAGCGATTCGCGACTCCGATCTCGGCCTCAATCCTGCGACCCAGGGCGAGGTGATCCGGGTACCAATGCCGGCCTTGACCGAACAACGGCGCAAGGACTTGGTCAAAGTGGTGAAGGCCGAAGGCGAGACCGCGCGGGTGGCGATTCGCAGCCTGCGCCGCGATGCCAACGATCATCTGAAGAAACTGTTGAAAGACAAAGCAGTGTCAGAAGACGACGAGCGGCGCGCCCAGGACGAAGTGCAAAAACTCACCGACAAGTCGGTGGCGGAAGTGGAAAAAATGCTTGGCGTGAAAGAAGCCGAGATCATGTCGGTTTGACCGCAGGCCTGTAAATCATGACTACCAGTTCGACCCAAACCGTTCCCGACGCCCCCAAGGTGCCACGCCACGTCGCCATCATCATGGATGGCAATGGCCGCTGGGCGACCAAGCGTTATTTGCCGCGCGTGGCCGGCCACAAGCGCGGCGTGGAGGCGGTGCGCGAATCTGTGCGTCACTGCATTGAGCGTGGTATCGAGTACCTGACCTTGTTCGCGTTTTCGTCGGAAAACTGGCGTCGCCCGGAAGAAGAAGTGTCGGTGCTGATGCAGTTGTTCGTCATGGTGCTCGAACAAGAAGTCGTCAAGCTGCACGCCAATGGCGTACGCCTTAAAGTGGCGGGAGACTTGAGCCGCTTCGACGCCAAGTTGATCGCATTGATTGACAAGGCGCACACCAAGACTGCGGGCAACACCAAGCTCACACTCACGGTGTGCGCCAACTACGGTGGCCGCTGGGACGTGATGCACGCGACGCATTCATTGCTGGCGGCGCGCCCGGAGTTGGCGACCTCGTTTACCGAAGCTGATTTGGCACCTTACCTCGCGATGGCCCACGCCCCCGAGCCGGATCTGTTTATTCGCACCGGCGGAGAGCAGCGCATCAGCAATTTTTTGATCTGGCAGTTGGCTTACACCGAGTTGTATTTCACCGAAACCTTCTGGCCGGATTTCGACGCGCGTTCGCTCGACGCGGCGATTGGCTCGTACCAGCAGCGCGAGCGGCGCTTTGGGCGTACCAGCGAGCAGGTGCGCGAGGCCGCGCGCCCGTCGCTGGTTGCACCCGCGTCAACGGGCGCGCCTGCAGCGCCAGTCAATCCGCCAAGAATGGCTCCAGGAGCCGTTCTCAAGCAAGTCACCGCGGGCGAATAAATGCTGTTCACGCGGGTCATTACCGCGGCGGTGTTGCTGCTCGGGCTATTGCCCGCACTGTTCTGGCTGCCCGCGCCGCTGTGGGAAGGTGTGGTGTTTTTCGCACTGATGGTCGCGGCTTGGGAGTGGGCGCGGCTCGCGCGCCTGAGTGGCACCGGCATTGCTGCCTACCTATTGTTGTCCGCTGTGCTGGCGCTGGGGCTGCATTTGCTGGTGCTACAGGCCCCGCGCATCGCTTACGGCGTGTCCTTCCTGTTCTGGCTGCTGCTGGTGCCGCTGATGTTCAAGACCGGATTTCGCCCGCAGCGCGGTGCCGCTGCGCTCACTGGTTGGTGCGTGCTGTTTCCGTTCGCCTGGGCGCTGATCGACTTGCGCGCGCTTGGGCCGTGGCTGTTGCTCTCGGTGATGGGGCTGGTGTGGGTCGCCGACTGCGCGGCCTACTTCGCCGGGCGCGCGTTTGGCAAACGCAAGCTCGCGCCGACGATTAGTCCGGGCAAGACTTGGGCTGGCGCAGGGGGCGCATTCGCGGCGGTGTTTCTCTATCTCGCGGCCAACGTGGCACTCGGCAATCCTTTGCTGCCGGGGTCGTATGCGTGGCCAGCGGCATTGCTGGCTGGTGTGCTGCTCACCAGCGTGAGTATTTTGGGCGATCTGTTCGAGTCGGCGATGAAGCGCGCCGCTGGTGTGAAGGACAGCTCGAACCTCTTGCCAGGGCATGGCGGTGTGCTCGACCGGGTCGATGCGCTCACCTCTACCTTGCCGGTGGCGGCGCTGCTGTTGATCTGGAGCGACAAGCTGTGAGCGGCGTCACGAAGGCCGCCGTGTCTGCAGCAACTTTGGTAACTTCGGTAGCTTCGGCACCAGCGCTGCGCCACGTTACGATTCTCGGCAGCACCGGCTCGATTGGCGAGAACACGCTCGATGTAATCGCGCGCCACCCGGATCGCTTCGCGGTATTCGCATTGGTCGCCAATAGCCGCGACGATAGTTTGTTAAAGCAATGTCTCGCTCATCGTCCGCGCGTCGTGGTGTTGAACGACGCTGCTGCCGCGCAGCGCCTGCGCGATGGCCTGAAAGCCGCTCTGGGAGCGAGTTCTAGCCATATTGACGTATTGGAAGGTGAGGCTGCAGCGATTCAAGTGGCATGTGCGGCAGAGGCCGACACCGTGGTCGCTGCCATTGTTGGCGCGGCCGGTTTGCCCGCCACCCTAGCGGCAGCCAAAGCTGGCAAGCGCATCCTCCTGGCCAACAAAGAAGCGCTGGTGATGACCGGCCCGATCTTCCTCGACGTGGTGGAAAAAAGTGGCGCGCAATTGTTGCCGGTCGACAGCGAACACAACGCGATTTTTCAATCGCTGCCGCCCGGCTTTACGCGCGGGTTGGTCAACGAAGGCGTGCGGCGGATTTTGCTCACCGCCTCTGGCGGGCCGTTCCGCACCACGCCGCCCGCCGCGCTCGATACGGTAACGCCGGCGCAGGCTGTGGCGCATCCGAAATGGGTGATGGGCCGTAAAATCTCGGTCGATTCGGCCACCATGATGAACAAGGGGCTGGAAGTGATCGAGGCGCACTGGTTGTTCGGCGTCGCCCCGGCCCAAGTGCAAGTGGTGATTCATCCGGAAAGCGTGGTGCATTCGATGGTTGAATATGCGGATGGCTCCGTGTTGGCGCAACTGGGTAACCCGGACATGCGCACGCCGATTGCGCAGACCTTGGCTTACCCCGAGCGCATCACGGCCGGCACGGCAGCGTTTGATATTTTCAAGCTCGCGCAGTTGACCTTTGAGGAACCTGACTTGGCGCGCTTTCCCTGTCTGCAATTGGCTTACGACGCGCTGGCGGCGGGTGGCACCGCGCCAGCCGTGTTGAACGCCGCCAATGAAATTGCGGTCGAAGCGTTTCTGGCGCAGCGGTTGAAGTTCACTGGCATCGCGCGGGTGGTTGAGGAGACGCTGGCGCGGATTGGCCGCACTGCCGCAGATACGCTGGAACACGTGCTGGACGCTGATGCGCGCGCGCGCGCGGCGGCGCAGTCTTTGATTGCCTGATACGTTAATTCCTTGATGTGTTGAGCGCGCCATTCTGGATCGTTTGATCAAATCGACATTGCCATGACCTTGCTCCACACTCTCGCCGCGTTCCTCCTCGCCCTCGGCGTGCTGGTGGCGTTTCACGAATTTGGCCACTACCTTGCCGCGCGGATGTGCGGCGTCAAGGTGTTGCGCTATTGCCTGGGGTTTGGTTCGCCGATTATTGCGCGCCGTTGGGGCCGCGACCAAACCGAATGGGCGATTGCGGCGTTCCCGCTCGGTGGCTACGTCAAGCTGTTGGGCCAAGACCCGGAAGACGAGATACCGCCCGGTGAGCAGCATCGCAGCTTTAACGCGCAGAGTTTGCCCAAGCGTATGTGGATCATCGCCGCCGGGCCGCTGGCCAATCTGTTGCTGGCAATCTGCGTCTACTGGGGTTTGAATCTGAATGGCATCGATGAGCCGGTGGCGCGCATCGCCGCGCCGGTGGCGGCTGCGCCGGCCGGTAGCACCAGCCTGAAGGCGGGCGACTTGATCGTACGTGCGGATGGCGAGGACGTGCGCTCGTGGACCGATTTGTCCTGGCGCTTGCTGCAGGCGGCGAATGATCGTCGCGCGGTGAAGCTCGAAGCGCAGCGCGCCGGTGAATTGGTGTCGACCGAACTCGACTTGGGACAGATCGCCACGCTTGACCTTGACGCCAACCCGATGGAGCAAATTGGCTTTCGCCCGTTCCGCCCGAATCCCAAAATCGCCGCGCTGCAACCGGGGTCGGCGTCCGAGCGGGCGGGATTATTGCCGGGCGATGTAGTGCGCAAGGTCGCTGGTACCGCGATTGTTTCGGGCGACGATTTCGTGCGTCTGATCCGCGCCAACCCCGCGCGTGAACTGGTGATTGACGTCGAGCGTGCGGGTACCATGCTGGCCGTCAAGGTCACGCCGGAGCGAATCGAAAAAGACGGCAAGGCGTTTGGCCGCATCGGCGCGGAGCTGAACGACCGCCCGGTCATGATCGCAATCCACTACGGCGTCGGCGCAAGCCTCGTCAAAGCGGTGCGCCACACCTGGGAGATGTCCGTGTTCAGCCTGAAAATGCTGGGCAAGATGGTGATCGGCGAAGTGTCCTGGCGCAACCTCTCAGGGCCAGTGACGATTGCCGATTACGCCGGCAAAACCGCGCGCTTGGGCGCCACCTATTACCTTAACTTTATCGCTCTGGTGAGCATCAGTCTGGGCGTGCTCAATCTGCTGCCGATTCCGGTCTTGGATGGCGGGTATCTGTTGTACTATTCGATTGAGGCAATTCGCAGAAAACCGGTGCCGCCCAAGTGGGTCGAAGCCGGTACCAAATTCGGAATTGCCATTGTGATGATTGCGATGTCGCTGGCTCTGTTCAACGATATTTCGCGCCTGCTGCCGGGTTAAAAAATTCCTTCCATCTCCATGCGCCTCGCGCGCATTCTCCCTGTCGTTTTGTCTGCGGTGTTATCCGCGTTTCTCGCCACCGCGCCAGCGTGGGCGTTCGATCCGTTTGTCATCAAGGACATCCGCGTCGAAGGCATCCAGCGTACCGAAGCAGGTACCGTGTTCAGTTATTTGCCGGTCAAAGTGGGTGACCGCTTCACCGACGAAAAAGCCGCCGAGTCGATCAAGGCATTGTTTGCGACTGGTTTTTTCAAGGATGTACGCATTGAGGTCGAAGGCGACATTCTGGTGGTTGTCGTCGACGAGCGTCCGGCGATTGCGACGATTGATTTCACCGGACTGAAGTCGTTCGACAAAGAGGCGATAAAAAAATCACTGAAAGAAACCGGCATGGCCGAGGGGCGGATTTTTGACCGCGCCGTGCTCGACAAGGCAGAGCAAGAGATGAAGCGCCAGTTTCTCTCTAAAGGTCTGTACGGCATGACGGTCAAGACCACAGTGACGCCGCTGGAACGCAATCGCGTCGGCATTAATCTCGCTGTGAACGAAGGCGAGATTGCCCGGATCAAGCAAATTAATATTGTCGGTGCCAACGCTTTCAAGGAAAGCGAATTGCTCGATCAGATTGAGTTGTCCCGGTCGGGCTGGCTGTCGTGGTACTCGAAAGACGATCAGTACTCGAAGCAGAAGCTCACGGCAGACCTGGAGACGCTGCGCTCGTTCTACTTTAATCGCGGCTATCTTGAGTTCAATCTCGAATCTACCCAGGTCTCGATCACGCCGGACAAGAAAAATATTTACGTCACCGCGAATATCCGCGAGGGCAAGAAATTCACTGTCTCCGGTATCAGCATCGCCGGGAATTTAGTGGTACCGGAAGCGGAACTGCTTAAGCTGGTTGAACTGAAAACTGGCGATGTGTTCAATGGCGAGAAGCTGGCAGCATCGACCAAGAAAATTCAGGATCGCCTTGGCAAAGAAGGTTATGCGTTTGCAAATGCCAACTCCGCGCCGCAGATCGACCGCGAAAAACAGCAAGTTGCGTTCAGCATTTTTGTCGATCCGGGCCGCAGGGTATATGTGCGCCGGGTCAACGTGGCGGGCAACACGCGTACCCGTGATGAAGTGGTGCGGCGCGAACTGCACCAGATTGAAGGCGCCTATTACGACAACGAGAAAATCGCTGATTCGAAAAAGCGTCTGGACCGGCTTGGGTACTTCAAAGATACGACGGTGGAGACACCCGCAGTTGCGGGGACGCCGGATCAAGTAGATGTAAATATCAAGGTGGAAGAAAAGCCGACCGGCCAACTGCTGCTCGGCGCCGGGTTTTCCAGCGCCGACAAATTGGTGGTGCAGACTTCAGTTTCGCAGGCCAACGTGTTTGGCAGCGGCAATACGATTGCCGCTTCGATCAGTACTGGCAAGACCAACAAAGTGTATTCCTTGTCGCAGACCAATCCGTATTTCACTGTTGATGGCATCAGCCGCAGCTTTTCGATTTATCGCCGCGACTTTAATGCGGCCAACGTCAACGCAGGCGATTACAGAACCGGCAGCACGGGCGGCGGCGTCAACTTTGGCTATCCCTTTACCAAGGTCGATACCTTGGTGTTCGGTCTGTCGATTGACTTCACCAATTTTTCCTTGGGTGCCACACCGCCCTTGTCAATCAACAATTACGTCAATACCTTCGGCGCGAATACGTCAACGCTGGCCGCAACCTCGGCCTGGTTTCGCGATACCCGTGACAGTGCGGCCTATACGCGCAGCGGGCGGTTTGCGAACGCTAGCGCCGAGGTTGGACTGCCGGGCGGCTCACTTCAGTTTTGGCGTCTGAATCACATCGAGCGTTACTACTATCCGGTGAGCCGGAATACCACGTTGTATCTGCGCGGCGAAGTGGGCGTCGCGCGCAGCATTGGCGATAAACCCCTGCCTGCGTTTAAGCGTTTTTTCGCCGGCGGTATTGGTTCAGTACGCGGCTTTGAAACCAACTCACTAGGCCCGCGCGATACCGACGGCAGCCTGTTGGGTGGCTTCGGCCGGGCGACGACGTCCGCCGAATTGTTGTTCCCGTTCCCTGGGCTGGCGAAAGATCGTTCGGTGCGTCTGGCGACCTTTGTCGATGCGGGCCAGATATTTGGCGATGGCGCCATCAGCGGCGGCGGTGTGCGCTATTCCACCGGAGTGGGTGTCGATTGGCAGTCACCGTTCGGGCCATTGCGCATCAGTTTTTCCAAGCCACTTAATGCCAAGAGTGAGGATCGCTTACAGCGCCTGCAATTTACCGCCGGCACCACGTTTTAGCGCTCGTGGCACAATATGCCCACGTTTTTTTTGGAGCAACGAAATTGACAGTAAAAATCGCAGGGCTGGCGGCGCTGGCCTTGGCATTGGCCGCCTCAGCGTGGTGCGGCGCTGCGGCGGCACAAAGCAAAATCGGTTTCGTCAACACGCAAAAGATTTTTGACGAATCTGAGCCGGCCAAGCGCGCCTCGAAAAAACTTGAAGCCGAGTTTGCCAAGCGCGAAAAAGAGATCAATGATCTGGGTAACAAGCTGCGTACCGATAGCGAGAAGCTGCAAAAGGATGACGCAGTATTATCCGAGTCGCAGCGGGCGCAGCGCCAGCGTGCGTTGGGCGAGCAGGATCGTGATTTTCAGCGCAAGCAGCGCGAGTTCCGGGAAGACGTGAGTCAGCGCCGCAACGAGGAGTTCGCTGCGGTGCTGCAGTTGGCAAACAATACGCTAAAAGACATCGCAGTTAAAGAGGGTTACGACGCGATCTTCCAGGACGCCGCCTACGCGAATCCGAAGCACGATATCACCCAAAAAGTGCTGGACGTGCTCAAGTCCAAGTAAGTCTTTAATGGCGGCGCGCTCATTCACCCTCGCCGAGTTGGCGGAGCGCACCGGCGGGAGTGTCGAAGGCGATGCATCGGTGAGTGTGTCGCATACGGCAACGCTCAAATCTGCTGGCGCTGGTGCCATTGCGTTTCTCTCCAACCCGAAATACCGCGCCGATATCGCGTCGTCCGCTGCGGACGCGTTCATTCTCTCCGAAGCGAACGCCGCGCTGACGACCAAGCCGCGCCTAATTCACGCCAATCCCTACGCCTGTTTTGCGCGCGTCGCCGCACTGCTCGATGCGCGCCCACCGCAGGCTGCCGGGATTCATCCTGCCGCCGTGGTCGATGCGACCGCATGTTTGGGCGAGGGCGTGTCGATTGGAGCGAACACAGTGGTCGGCGCAGGCGCGAAAATTGGTGCC
>JAYVSR010000084.1:0-24841 GCA_043775155.1 Burkholderiales bacterium
AGAGCGATGTGAATGTCGTTGTAGTGGGCGAAATTTTCTAGATAAGGGCTGCCGCCTCGAAGCTCGACTCGATCCGCAACAATTCCTGCCTGTTCCAGATCAGCACTGAGCATCGTCTTGGCATTCGGATCGTTCAACAGTGCATTTTTGATGACGATGCGCGAACCCGGCACCGCGTCGAGTACTTGCCGCCATAGCGCGAACACCCGAAGATTGAGTTTCAGAATGTTGTTGAAACAACCGAACGTCACCGGTGTCGTGGCAGATGGCAGCGCTGGCACCGGGCCATGTCGTGGCGGACCATAAGAAAAACGCGTGTTCGGCAGACGCCAGATTTTTTCCGACGCGTGATGCGCAAGATGTGTTGGCGAAGTGTGTCCATCACTGATCAGATAATCGATTTCGCGCAAACCGGTGGAGCCGGGATAGGCCAGCCATGAAGCCTGCACAGGGGCTGGCTTTATGGCGAAGGTCATGATCCGGTTGTTCGACGTATGGCCGGCCAAATCAACCAGAATGTCGATTTGGTCTTGCTCGATCATCGCGGGCAGTTCGTCGATTGGCTTTGCATCGATGTTGCGCCAGTTCTTTACCAGCTTGCGCAGCGCGGCGGATTTTTCGTCACGCACCGGCGTCGCGTCATAGATAAACCACTCGAACTGCTGCGGATCGTGCAGACGCAACACCTCCTCAAACAAAAACATCGCGACGTGCGTGCGCAAGTCGGGAGATACGTAGCCAACCTTAAGCCGCCGATCAGGCAACGGTGAATTTGTCCACGCGGTGCGGCGCAGTGGTGACGCGAACTTCGCGGCTAGATCGAAACGCAGACGGGTGTTTGCAGCGGCGTCGAACTCAGGCAGATAGTCGGCCAGACTGATCATGGTGGACCGGGCCAGCAGATGGTCCGGGTCAATCGCCAGCACCCGTTTCAAAATCTGCAACACGTCAGCCGCGCGTCCGAGCTGGTTCAGACAGTTGGCGCTCTTGACCAGGGCTTCGAGATGGTTGGGTTCGGTGGCCAATGCTTCTCGAAACATCACGAGTGCCTCTGCGTGGCGGCCACAATAGTGGAGTGAATCGCCTTTGAACAGGCGCGCGTTGAGTTGCGCATCTGACGCAATGCCAGGCAGCGCGAGGGCGGCGGTGAAAAACGGCAACCCGGCCTGGTAGTCGGCAATGCTGTGGGTCGAGCCGGCTTTGCCATAGCAGGCGGTGCCTAGCTCGACCAGTACCGCAGGGTTGTTCGGCTGCAACTGATTTAGCCGGCTGAGAGTAAGAATGGCTTCATCGTGCTGGTTGATTGCCTGCTGCGCTTTGCCCAGATTGAACAGGCTGGGAGCGTGACCAGGGTTGAGCCGTATCGCCTCGGTAAAAGCCGCGGCTGCTGCTGGCGTGTCACCGCTCGCATTCAATGCGTTGCCCAAATTGAAGCGAAATAGAGAGGATGCTGGATCGGTAGTGATGGCACGCGCGATCCAGATGACCGCATTGTTCGAATCGCCACTACGTAATGCCAGCACGCCTCTGAGATGCAGCAGGCGCGGATGCGCCGGTTGTCCAGCCCGCAACGTCTCGCACAGAGCCAGCGCTTCTACATCGCGCCCCGCATCCGTCAGGTCGTGCGCGGCTTCGATGCGCGCATCGAATTTGGCGGCGTTGCCGCCGCCAAACAGTTTGCGAAAAAAATTGCCTGCCATAGCGGATCGCAGTGAGCAAGTAGCTGAGGCGCCGTCTACCGCCGCACCGCCTGCGAATGATCAAGCCGCATCGAGCACATGCAACATTTGCGTGAACACCTTCGGAGTACCCGCCACCACTTCGCCACTCTCCAGATAACCGGCATCACCCTTGAGGTCACCAATCAGGCCGCCTGCTTCCTGCACCAACAAGCTGCCAGCGGCGATGTCCCAAGGCGACAGACCGGTCTCCCAAAAACCATCAAAGCGTGCCGCCGCGACATAGGCGAGATCAAGCGCCGCCGCGCCGGGCCGCCGCACCCCTGCCGCCGCCAGCGTCACCGCCTTGAATTGTTTGAGATAACGATCCAGCCCCGAGCCGTCACGAAACGGGAAGCCGGTGCCGATCAAGCTGTCGGCCAGCTTGTCGCGCTTGGAAACCCGTATGCGCTTGTCGTTCAGATACGCACCGGCGCCGCGCGTCGCGGTAAAGAGTTCGTTCTTCACCGGGTCGAACACCACGCCCTGGGTGATGATGCCCTTGTGCTTCAAGCCAATCGAGACGCAATACTGCGGCACGCCGTGAATGAAATTGGTGGTACCGTCCAACGGGTCGATGATCCAGCAATAATCCATTTGCGCGGCTTTGATTTCGCCCGACTCCTCGGCGAGAATCGCATGGTCGGGGAAGGCGCGGCGCAATTCATCAATCACGGCAGCTTCGGCGGCTCGATCAACTTCGGTGACAAAATCATTGCGTTGTTTGGTTTCGACCTTGATCTGGTCGAGGTCGCGTGCGGCGCGGTTGATAATGTTGCCAGCTTTGCGTGCGGCCTTGATGGCGATGTTCAACATCGGATGCATGACAGAGACTTCCCTTCACTTCAAACGAGCATTTTAGCCCGCCATGCACGAACCTCTTTTAACGCGCCATAGCGGCACCCGCCATGGCAGTACCCGCCACAGCAGTACCCGCCACAGCAGTACCCTGGGCGCTGCCGATGCGGTGCTCGCACGTGTGCGGATTGTGCTAGTCGAAACCAGCCACAGCGGCAACCTTGGCGCGGCCGCGCGCGCGATCAAAGTAATGGGTTTATCGCGTCTGACGCTGGTCACGCCCAAAGTCGCCATCGACGATGTCGCGCTGGCGCGCGCCACTGGCGCGGATGATGTGCTGGGTGCGGCGCGCATCGTGGCGACGCTCGATGAAGCCCTTGAGGGCTGCGTATTCGCGGTGGCGGCCACAGCGCGCCCGCGCCAGATCGCGCCCAATGCGCACGACGCGCGCACTGCCGTGCAACATGCGCTCGCGGCGGCTGCAGACGGTGACATCGCGTTCGTGTTCGGCAATGAGACCTCGGGTTTGACCAGCGATCACGTGCGCCGCTGTCAGGCGTTGGCGCACATTCCGGCGGCGGCAGGCTTCTCGTCGCTGAACCTGGCGGCGGCAGTGCAGGTGTTTGCCTACGAGGTACGAATGGCGTTGATCACTGCTGAGCAACTCGCAGCGCTGGCCGAACCCGCTGGCGTGATGGACACGCCGGCCAGCGCCGACGATGTTGAAGGGCTGATACGCCATTGCGAAACTGCGCTGGCTGAAATCGGGTTTTACAAAGCCGACAACCCGGGTCGTCTGATTCCGCGTCTACGGCGGCTGTTTGGCCGCGCCCGCCTTGAGCGGGAGGAAGTGAATATTCTGCGCGGAATCTTGAAGGCGGCGGTGAAGCACCGCGCCTAGTCGCGTTTGATCGGTGGGACTGCGGGCGAGGGTGCGGGCACGGCGGCAGCGGCGGGTGCCTTAGGTGCTGCCGCGGCCTCTGCACTCAACACCGGGTTGCTGCCGGTCAAGCCGAGAGTACGCATGCGATTGGTCAGCAGCATTTGTTGCAAACGTTCCTCGGGCGTGCTGGTGTGCATGCGTTGTGCCGCGCTTGCGGGGACTGCGGTGGGGCCAGCACCGGTAACAGCACCGGGAGCAGCGGCACGGCCAGCGGGATTTGGCCGCGTGTTCGCCGCCAGAGACGACATGCGTTGCGACAGCGTGAGGGTTTGCATGCGCTGGGTCGATGAAATGATGTCCTGCGGGCCGCCGCCGTCTACCGGCGCGGTATGGCGCAGGTCGGACTCGAACGCCCACATTTTCTTCTCGCCGATCAGGATCTGATAACGGTATTCGCCGGGACGCACCGCCTGCACCGAGATCACTTTGACTTCGGCGCCGCGCGCAAACTCTTGGACGCGGCGCTGCAGATAGACGATTTCACCGGGCATGAACATCAGATTCGCGCCGCGCATCACGTTCATGCGGCTGGTACGGAACAGGTTGTCGTCGGCCATAGGTGGAAGATTACTAGATAATTGGGCGGATGGTAAGCGCGCAAAATAATTGGTTAAGCCGCCCTATTCGACGGTTGCGGCCAACCTGGCTGGCGGTCGCGGTGATTGCCATCATTTTGTTTGCGTCGGCTTGGGCGCAGACGGCGGCGCAGTTGCCCGCACAGTCACCGACACCAGCGCCCGCACCAGCGCCCTCACCCTCAGCAGCCCGGCCAGCCGGGCTTTTGCTGGTGGCGCATCCTGATCTGCGGGATGCCAATTTTTCCCGCACCGTCGTGCTGGTGACGCGCACGCCAGCCGATGAGACGATTGGCGTGATATTGAACCGGCGCATGGCCGATGGCAGTGCGGCAGTTCCCGAAGACGCCAAAGTGCGCGAAGTATTTTTCGGCGGGCCACTGGCACCGCGCGGCTTGATCGCTCTGGGCGCTGCGCCCGCGACCGGGAGCGCCGGGTCGGTGCCCGAGCAGGGGGCGATTGAAGTGGTGAACGGGATTCATCTGGTGGTGGGGGCGTCGCGGGTCCGCCAGTTGGTACAAAACGCTGAACCCGGACGCGTGCGCGTGTTTGCCGGTTACGCCGGTTGGGCGCCGGGACAGCTCGAAAACGAAATCGCCCGCGGCGGCTGGCGGGCCTTGCCCGCGACCGAAGAATGGTTGTTCGATCAAGCCCCAGAGTCGCTCTGGGAGCGGCTCTCCGCCCGATTGCGGGCGGTGCGCTGCGAGTCTTGCGGAGACGCCGTTTCGGCGTTGCGCTAGAGCGCCTGCTTGGTGCGTACGTAATCCATCCGGTCAATCGAGCGCACGTTGACGTCACGCACTTCGCTGCCCTGCAGCACCTTAAGCGGCACCGCAATGCCCGCGCTGCCCTGCGACCACAGCTTGCGATAAAACTCTTCGAGCGATTTGACCGCTTCGCCTCTGATCGACAGGATGATGTCGCCCGGTTTCAAACCGGCTTCGGCGGCGGGCGCGTCTTCTTGGACGCGCAGCACGTGCAGGCGGCCATCGACCTCTTGCGCTGACAGGCCGAGCCAGGGCCGGGTCGATTCCTTCGAGCGGCCGCTTGCCGTGAGTTCGCCCATGATCGGCTTCAACAAATCGACCGGCACGAACATGTTGCCGGGCGAGCGGCGGTTCGGCACGGCGGCGTCGGCGACGACCAGGGAGCCAATCCCGACCAGCTTGCCGTCGCGGTTGATCAGCGCCGCGCCGGAATGATCGCCGCGTGGCGGCACCGTGAAAATCGCGTCGTCGATCAGGTATTCCCAGTAGCCGGCAAAGCGGCGTTTTGAGGCGACGGTCGCGAGACTCGCGCCTTCTTTGCCGGCGTGGGTGGCGAAGATCAGCTTGTCGTATTCGTTGATGTCGCCCGACGACCCGATGGCGATCCCCTTGGCGCTGAGCGGGGCTGCCGGTTTGATCAACCCGAATCCCGACGAATGGTCGTAGGCGGCGACGCTGCCAGAAATGATCCGCCCGGTGTGATCGGTGATCTCGATGGTGTCGGCTTCGAGAATCAGATAACCAATGGTCAGCACCAGGCCGGAGTCAGCCAACAGTACGCCGCTGCCTTCGCGTTCGCGCCCCAAGGTGCGGCCAGAACGCGCATTGGCGACGGCGGTGACTTTGAGTTTGACGACATTGTCGAGCGCCGCCAGCATGGTTTGCGCGGCGCGTTGTTCCGCTTCGGAAGCCGGCGTTGCAGTTTGTGCGCTGCCGCCTGCGCTGGGTGTCGCGGCGTGGCTCGGCAGACTTGCCAGTGTCACGAGGGCGGCGGCGCTGAGAGTGAGAAACCCGAACGTGAGAAACCCGAACCTGAGAAACCGTTGGCGTGCAGGCATGACAAGCTCCTTGGCAATGAGTAAAGCCATCATACGCCCGCGCGGCGGTCTTTGTGGCGACCCGCGCAACCGCTATGTGTTGAGGAAGCGCGCGAGTTCTTCGAGCACCGTGTCAGGCTGCTCAGCCATCAAGGTGTGACCGCAATCCGGAATCAATACACGGCGCGCATGTTTGATCGTCGCAGTTAACTCGCGCGCAGCGCGCGGCATCGTCATGATGTCGTGTTCGCCCAACAGCAGCAGTGTCGGGCAGATCACTTGTGCAGCGCGTGCCAAGCCCTGTATGTAAGCGTTGCAGGCGTTGAAATCACTGTGCATGACACCGGGTTTGATCCGCTGCATCAGACGTAAATTGCCGCCAAGCGTCCAAAAGCCCGGGCCGGGGTTGGATGGCTTGGCGGCGTAGGTTGAATGCGACCAGATGTTCACCATGTCCTGCGCCAGCGGCTCGTCGTCGTGGGTGGCGTTGAGCAGCTCTGCACCCACCTGCATCGGTGCGGCAGTGCCTACTAGCGCGAGTTTGGTCACGCGTGCGGGTTGTGTGCCAGCGGCTTCGAGCGCGATCAACGAACCCATGCTGTGGCCGACGAGGGACGCTTGCTGCACGCCAGCCGCATCGAGCATCTCGAACATCCATTGCGCCATGTCTTCGACCGATGCCAGCGGCGCGCCGGCACTTTTGACGTGCCCCGGCAAGTCGACCGCCAGCACACCGTAGCCGTGATGCGCGAGATAGCGGCTTTGCAAAATCCAGACGCTGTGATCATGCTGCGCGCCGTGGATGAACACGACGGTGGGCAGTTTCGCGTCGAACGGTTTGCCGCCGGTGTAGACGTAAGTTGTTTGACCGCGTACGGTGAGCCACATGATCAGGCTCCTGCCTTCGGAGTTTTTTGCGAGGCTTTCAGGCCGCGCGCCAAGTCTTCGATCAGGTCATCCGCGTCTTCCAGTCCGATCGACAAACGCAACGTGCCTTCCTTGATGCCGGAAGCGGCGAGCATGTCGGTGGCGACCCGGAAGTGGGTGGTCGAAGCGGGGTGTATCACTAGTGAACGTGCATCGCCGACATTGGCGAGATGCGAGAAAAATTTCAGCGACTCGACGAAGCGTCGCCCGGCTGCGCGGTCGCCTTTGAGGTTGAACGAGAACACTGCGCCGCAGCCTTTTGGCAGCAAGGTCTTCGCCAGCTCGTAGTCGGGATGTTCGGGTAGCTCGGGATAAGACACCGACTCAACGGCGGGGTGTTTGGTCAAAAATTCGACGACCTTGCGCGCGTTCTCGACATGCCGCGCCATCCGTAGCGGCAACGTCTCTACACCCTGCAAAATCTGAAACGCGGCGAATGGGTTCATCGTCGCGCCGAAGTCGCGCAGGCCTTCGCGCCGCGCGCGCAGGCTGAATGCGGCCACCGTGCTTTCTTCAGCGAACACCATGCCGTGAAAGCCGTCGTAGGGCTCGGTCAACTCAGGAAATTTGCCCGAGGCGATCCAGTCAAAGGTGCCGCCATCGACCAACAAGCCGCCGATCACCGTGCCGTGGCCGGAGAGAAACTTGGTGGCGGAGTGATAAATTAAATCCGCGCCGTGATCGAGCGGCTTCAACAGATACGGCGTGGTGAAGGTCGAATCGACGAACAGCGGGATTTTGTTCTCGTGCGCCAATGCGCCGATCACCGGCAGATTGAGCACGTCGAGGCCAGGGTTGCCGAGCGTCTCGCCGTACAACACCTTGGTGGTCGGGCGGATCGCGGCGCGCCAGGCGTCGATGTCGCGCGGGTCGACAAAGGTGGTCTCGACACCGAAGCGGCGTAGCGTGTAGTCGAGCAAATTATGCGAGCCGCCATAGAGCGCGCGACTGGCTACGATGTGTGACCCGGCCCCGGCAATCGTGGCGAGCCCTAAATGCAGCGCCGCCTGCCCGCTCGCGGTGGCGAGGCCGGCGACGCCGCCTTCGAGCGCGGCGATGCGCTCTTCGAGTACGGCGGTGGTCGGGTTCGAGATGCGCGAGTACACATGGCCGGAGCGCTCCATGTTGAACAGACTGGCCGCGTGATCCGAGTCTTTGAAGACGAAGGAGGTAGAGAGATAAATTGGGGTGGCACGCGCGCCAGTTGTCGGGTCAGGCGCAGCGCCTGCGTGCAGGGAGAGCGTGTCAAAGCCGGGGTATTTGGGGGCGGGCATGGGGCGGCAGGCAACAGGTAAGCCGGAAACAGGAAGACCGGCAATGTAGAGGTGGGTGTTGAGGCGAGCGAGAAAATTATGGTAGCACGCGTGAAATTGCGCTTCGCTTCATCTGACCGTGTTTTTCTATGCCAAAATGCCCATGGCATTGCACACCGCATCACACATTGAACTGTCAAAAAAACAACATGGCTACCGGCACGGCTCGCGAAATTCTGGAACTGACCAACCGTGCTCCCGGTCTGGACGAGCGCTTCGGCGCGCTGCTGGCCGCCGATGCAGGCCTGACCCAGCGCGTGCTTGCCTGCGCGGCAATGCCGGGCCTGGGCCGTCGTGGCGAGATTGAAGAAGCTGATTTGCTGCCGCTCTTTGGTCTGCGCTATGTGCAGCAGGTAGTGGCCGGCCTGTTGCTTGAAGATGCTGGCGTCGACGCGACCAACACCGCGATCTTGAGCGCGATTGCCGCTCAGGCGGTGGCCGCGCGGATGCCGCTGCCGAAAAACGAAGAAGTATTTTTATCGGCTTGGCTCAACGCCACACCGGCCTGGCGCCAGGCACCGGCGGCGTGGGGGCCGAGTCCGGATTTGCTCAGCGCCCTTGACAAACACGCGACCCTGCAACCAGATGCGCCGCTCACCGGCGCGCGCGCTGATTTGATCGGCCAGTGCGTGCGTCTGGGCGAGTTGCTGGCCGCATTTGCTTCGCACTACCCGGAAGCGAATGCGCTGGACGCGGTGCAGCGCGCTGCGCGCCTCGGGCTGGCACCCAAAGATTTGCAAGCCGCGTGCGCGGATGTCGCCAAACACGCACAGGACTGGGCGCAGTGCTTGAAGCGCCCGTTGAACGGCCAGTTGCGCCTGCTGCTGGACACGCCTGAGCAACAGTCGGCGTTGCGCTTCGCCGCTGAACTCGCGTCCACCTATCGCTATCTGCTGCAGAATGCGGCGATTGACGCTGAGACCGGTCTGCCGAACGCTCGCTACTTCCGCACCCGCCTCGAAAGCGAATGGGCAGCGGCACGGCGGCGCGGCGGTGCGCTTTCAGTGATCGCGGTGCTGTGCGTGGGCGACATGACACGCGCTGCGCAACTGCTGCGTGAAACCGCGCGCATGCAGGACGTAGTGTGCCGCGCGGGTGATGCTGAGTTCATGATGATCTGTATTGATACGCACGCCGAATACGCCGCCAAAGCCGCAGCGCGGCTCTCCAAAGGTATGCAGGAGCAGGGCGTTGCTGCCAGCTTCGGTGCCGCCACGCTTGACTCGATGATTTCGAGCGTGGATGATTTGATTGATCGCGCCCAAGGTGCCGCGCGCGCAGCGCTTGCGGCTGGTACCGGTTTTCAGGTGTGGCAAGAGACGTAAGACCCCGGCGTTCGTCCTGACAGTCAGCCAATCAAAGGAGGCGATCATGCAAGTCAAAGAAATTTTGCGCATCAAGGGTGGCACGTTGTGGAGCGTCACGCCGTCGACGCTGTTGTCCGAAGCGGTGATCACCATGTCTGAGCATGACATTGGTTCGGTGCTGGTAATGGAGGGCGGCAAACTTGCGGGCATGTTGACGTTTCGCGAGATCATCAATATCCTCGCCAAGCGCCAGGTCGAGGATCGCACTGGCCCAACGCCGACGATGTCCGAAATTCGCGTCAGCGACGTGATGGTCGAGCCCGCACTGGCAACCCCGGACATGGAAGTCGATGAATTGCGCAGCCTGATGCTGACCCGCCATCAGCGTTACGTGCCGGTGATGGAAGGCGACGTGTTGCAAGGGGTGATTTCGTTTCACGACGTTGCCAAGGCGGTGCTCGAAGAGCAGGCGTTCGAGAACCGCATGCTCAAGGGCTACATCAAGGACTGGCCGGCTTGAGCTGGTTTGGTTCGTGATGATCGGCCGGAGACCGTTGGGGGACAAGGGTTTTCGCCGGTTTATAGAGAGCGGGCGCTTCGTGCCGGTGCCGCCGCACTACCGGCAGGAGCGTATCGCGCTACTTGACACCATCCACTGTGCAACGCCGGCTCAGTGCGTGACACTTCGTCCATGAATTCAACTTCAAACAACACCGTCTCCTCCGAGGCGGCATCCACCGGCGGCAACGCCGGCATGGACAGCAAGCACGCCGGCCAATTCGCGCTGTTGTCAGAGCGCCGCTTCGCGCCATTCTTCTGGACCCAATTTGCCGGTGCCGCGAACGACAACGTATTCAAGTTCGCCTTCACGATTTTTGTCACCTTTCACGCCGCCCAGTTTGGTGATTCCGATCCGAAAGTCGCAGCGTTCCTGATCGGCGCGGTATTCATCGCGCCCTTCGTCCTGTTCTCGGCGACGGCCGGGCAACTCGCCGACAAATACGAAAAATCGCGCTTGATCCGCTGGGTGAAGAACCTCGAAATCGCCATCATGTTCCTGGCCGCCGTCGGCTTCGTGATGCACTCGACGCTGTTGCTCTACGCCGCCACGTTCATGATGGGTGTGCATTCGACGCTGTTTGGCCCGGTCAAATACGCTTACCTGCCGCAGCATCTCAAGGCGAACGAGCTGGTCGGTGGCAACGGCTTGGTCGAGATGGGTACCTTCGTCGCGATTCTCGTCGGCACCATGTTGGGCGGCGCGCTGGCTGGCATCAGCGGTGCCGGGCCGGTCTATGTGGCGGTGGTGTGCGTGTTGGTCGCGGTGGCCGGTCGGGTTGCAGCGGCATTCGTGCCGGATTCGCCCGCCAGCGAGCCAGCACTCGTGATCAACTGGAACCCGCTCACCGAGACCCTCGCCAATCTCAAACTCGCACGTGGCAACCGCGCGGTGTTTTTGTCGATGCTCGGCATCTCGTGGCTGTGGTTTTTCGGCGCGACATTTTTGACCTCGTTCTCACCCTTCGCCAAGGACGTGCTGGGCGGCAACGAGACGGTGGTGACGTTGTTGCTCGCAGTGTTTTCAGTCGGCATCGGTCTGGGTTCGCTGTTGTGTGAGCGCATGTCCGGCCACAAAATTGAAATTGGCCTGGTGCCGTTCGGCTCGATTGGCATGACGGTGTTCGCCGCCGACATGTACTTCGCCACCCGTGGCATGCAGCCGGCCGGTACCGAAGGCGTGTTCGCATTTTTGAGCCACGGCATCAATTGGCGCGTGCTTGTGGATCTATTTTTGCTCGCCATGTTCGGTGGTTTTTACTCGGTGCCGCTGTACGCGTTGATCCAGACCCGCTGCGAGCCATCGCATCGCGCGCGCATCATCGCCGCCAACAATATTCTCAACGCGCTGTTCATGATTGCCAGCAGCGTGCTCGCGGCGGTGATGTTGAAATCAGGCTTCTCGATTCCGCAATTGTTCCTCGTCACTGCTCTCCTCAACGCCGCCGTCGCCGTCTACATCTACACCCTGGTGCCGGAATTTTTAATGCGGTTTTTGTGCTGGCTGCTGATTCACTCGGTCTATCGCCTGAAGAAATCGGGTCTGGAAAATATCCCCGAATCCGGCCCGGCGATCATCACCTGCAATCACGTGAGCTTCGTCGATGCGCTGGTCATCATGGCGGCCAGCCCGCGCCCGATCCGCTTTGTGATGGATCACAATATTTTTAAAGTGCCGGTGCTGTCCTTCGTGTTTCGCACCGCGAAAGCGATTCCGATTGCGCCAGCGAAAGAAAACGTGGCGCTGCGCGACAAGGCCTTTGACGATGCCGCGCAGGCGCTGAAAGACGGCGATCTCGTCGGCATTTTTCCCGAAGGGCGCATCACTGACACCGGCGAGTTGTATCCGTTCCGCCCCGGTGTGATGGAGATTCTCAAACGCCAGCCGGCGCCGGTGGTGCCGATGGCGCTGTCCGGTTTGTGGGGTTCGTTCTTCAGCCGCAAAGACGGTGCGGCGATGAGCAAACCGTTCCGGCGCGGCACGTTTGCGCGGATCGAGTTGAAGGTTGCGCCTGAATGGGCGCCACAGGCGGTGACGCCGGATGGCTTGCGGGCGGCGACGCTTGAGATACGAGGAGAGTGGAAATAGCGAAGTTGTGGTGCCGGTTGCTCGTTTGTGAGCCAGTGTGAGCGGCGGTACGAGCCGCATTGCAAGTCGCAGTGCCAGCCGCAGCACTCCCCGCCATGCGCATGCGAGCGTCTGGCAACAAGGCCATCGGCTAAAATTCATTTTTCTCCTGTGAATGCAGCGCCATGTCCGGCTCCACCCTCGGCCATTTGTTTTGTGTCACCAACTTCGGCGAGTCGCACGGCGCGGCGATTGGCTGCGTGGTGGATGGCTGTCCTCCCGGCATGGCGCTCGACGCCGCCGACATTCAGCGCGACCTCGACCGGCGCAAGCCTGGCACTTCGCGTCACGTGACGCAGCGCAAAGAGTCTGACGGCGTCGAAATTCTCTCTGGCGTGTTTGAAGGCAAGACCACCGGCACGCCGATTGCGCTGCTGATCCGCAATGAAGATCAGCGCAGCAAGGACTACAGCAACATCGCCGACAGCTTTCGGCCCGGTCATGCCGACTACGCTTATGTGCAGAAGTACGGTTTTCGCGACTATCGCGGCGGCGGGCGGTCTTCGGCGCGACTCACTGCGCCGTCGGTGGCGGCGGGGGCGATTGCGAAGAAGTGGTTGCAAGAAAAATATGGGATGCTGATTCGCGCGTATCTCGCGCAACTGGGCGCGATTGAGGTGCCGTTCAAAAGCTGGGATGATGTGGAAGACCGCGAGGCGAATCCGTTTTTCGTCGCTGATAAATCTGCCGTCGCACGGCTCGAAACTTACATGGACGAGTTGCGCAAGTCGGGCGACTCGGTCGGCGCCCGCGTGACGGTAGTGGCGGAAAACGTGCCGCCCGGTTTCGGCGAGCCGCTCTACGACCGGCTCGATGCCGACATCGCGCATGCGCTGATGGGCATCAACGCGGTGAAGGGCGTGGAGATCGGCGCGGGCTTTGGCGCAGTGACGCAAAAAGGCACGCAGCACGGCGACGAAATGACGCCGCAAGGTTTTACGTCGAACAACGCCGGAGGAGTGCTTGGCGGCATCTCGACCGGGCAAGACATCGTGGCGTCGATTGCGCTCAAACCGACGTCGAGCATTCGGCTGCCGCGCGTGAGTATTGACGTGACTGGCAAACCCGCTGTGGTCGAGACGCATGGCCGTCACGATCCTTGCGTCGGCATTCGCGCCGCGCCGATTGCCGAGGCGATGCTGGCGATGGTGCTGATGGATCACGCGCTGCGCCAGCGCGCGCTGTGTGGCGATGTGGTGTGCAGCACGCCCAAAATTCCCGCTGGCAAGCGATAGTGAACTCTGACAATGCACTCTTTGGGATGAATTAGGGATTTCGGATATGGCCACGATTGAGGGCATCAGAGTTCGAAACTATCGCGCGCTCAAGGAGATATTGATCGGGCGTACGTTCGAGAATCAACAAGGAACCCCGTTGCCGCGGATGGTTGCCGTAATCGGCCCCAATGGTTCTGGCAAGTCAACCTTGATGGATGCGTTTGGCTTTATCGGAGACTGTCTGACGTCCGGTGTCGAAGAGGCGTGTGAAAAACCTGGTCGGGGCGGATTTGAAAAGGTTCGCACGCGCGGGCAAACAGGGCCAATCGAGTTTGAGATTTACTATCGTGAAGAACACAATTCGCGTCCGATTAGCTACTCACTGCATATCGATCTGGATGGTGAAAACAGACCGGTGGTGGCCTATGAAAGGCTGCGGCAAAGGCGCAAGGGGCAGAGTAGAGGCCAGCCATATTCGTTTCTCGAACTAAATCATGGCGTAGGAGCCGTCTGGGCTGGCGAGGCGACCGAAGAAGTCGAAGGAACCAGCAAGCTCGATATTGAACTTGAGGACGCGCGCAGGCTGGGGATCGCCAGCTACGGCAATCTTGCTGATCATCCGCGAATTGTCGCGTTTCGGAGTTTTCTCGAAGGGTGGTATCTCTCCTATTTTGTACCTGCCCTGGCTCGTGGCATGCCCATCGCTGGCGCGCAAAAGCATTTGAATCGTACTGGCGATAACCTCGCCAACTACGTTCAGTTTATGGAGCGGCAGCAGAGCAAGCGCTTCAAAGAAGTGCTGGACCGGATTGCAAAAAAAATACCGGGCGTACAAAAAATTACTGCCGAGCGGCAGAAAGACGGCAGGTTGCTGTTGCAATTCAATGACCGTGGGTTCGTCGACCCGTTTTACGCAGCGGACATGTCCGACGGCACATTAAAAATGTTTGCCTATCTGCTGCTGCTCGAAGACCCGGAACCCGCACCGTTGATCGGCATTGAAGAGCCGGAAAACGGCCTGCATCACCAGTTGCTGGAGCCGCTGGCGCGCGAAATGAAAGGCTATGCGGCAAAGACGGACGGGCCGCAAGTGTTGGTCACCACCCACGCCACCCACTTTGTTGATGCATTGACGCCAGAGGAAGTGTGGGTGATGGACAAGGACGAGGATGGGTTTTCGCAAATTGCGCGTGCCGCTGATCTGGCGCACGTTCCACAGCTTTATGCTGAGGGAATCCCGCTTGGCAGTCTTTGGTACAGCAATCATTTTGGCCGTGGCAATCCGGCATGAATTTCGAGGTACTGACCGAGGGCGAGTCGGATGTGCCGGTGGTGCGCGAAGTGTTGTCACGCCGCTTTGGGCTTCTGGAAGGGCATGATTTTCGAATTCATTCCCACCGGGGCAAGGGCCGCCTGCCGGAAAATTTGATGGCGCGGCCAGATCCGGCCAACCGTACCCTTCTGCATCAGTTGCCGGCGAAATTGCGCGGCTATGCCCATCTTGACAAGACCTATTGCGTGCTGGTTTTGGTCGATGCTGACAATGACGATTGCCGGGAGCTCAAGCGATCGCTGGTGGCGGCATATCGGCAGCTTGATCGCAAGCCGCCGCTCGTCTTGTTTCGCATTGCAGTCGAAGAAACGGAGTCGTGGCTGATTGCTGATTTGGCGGCTGTCAAGGCGGCGTATCCCAAGGCGGACCTGCGCAAACTGGAGCGCATTGCTCCGGATGAGGTCATCGGTGCCTGGGAGAAATTGGCTGAAGCGTTGGGCGGCCGACGCCGGCAGCATTCCGGTGCTGACAAAGTCGAGTGGGCGCGGCAGATTGGCCCGCACCTCAACCTGGTGCAACCGTATTCCCCGAGTTTGGCGGCTTTGCTGTCGGGCGTTGATAAAATCGTCAACTAGACATTGCATGAAACCGTTGGTGGACAACGGTTTTCGGTGGCCGATGGGCTGCGAGCTAGTATCCATGCGGGTCTCCGGATGATGGCAATCATGGAAATTATGTTTTTTGCGCTTTTTGCGCTCTATGTTTTGGTGGCGCGCTAAATCATGTCCCCCGCAGCGTCGCTCGGCGCTTACTACTTCGCCTACTTCGCCTACGTCGGCGCGTATTCGCCTTACATCACGCTGTACCTCAAAGACATCGGCATGACGGCGGCGCAGATCGGGTTGCTCTACTCGATTCCGCAGGTGATGCGCATCTTCGGGCCGACCGCCTGGGGCCATTTGGCAGACACGACGGCCAGGCAGCGGGCGATTGTGCGCGTTGCCGCACTGGCTTCGTTGATCGGGTTTGCCGGGATGTATTTCGGCACGTCGTTCGCGTGGCTGTTCGCGGTGCTGGTGGTGATGCATTTTTTCACTAGCGCGCAAATGCCGTTGATTGAAGCGATCACGCTCGATCAGGTGCGCGAAGCGCCGGGACAGTACGGTCGTATTCGCGTCTGGGGTTCGGTGGGCTTTGTGATCGCCGTGCTGGGCTTGGGTTATCTGCTCGACACTCTGCCGGTGCGTACGGTGCTGCATGTGACGATGGGCTTGCTGGTGCTGGTGTTCGCCGCTGCGATGTTGATGCCCGCGCCGCGCCATGTAACGCCCGATGCGCCGCGCGAATCCTTGCGCGGCAAACTCAAGTTGCCAGCGGTGCGCGTGTTCCTCGCCGCTGGTTTTCTCAACGCATTCGCTCACGCAGCGCTCTATACTTTTTTCTCCATTTATCTCGATCAAAATGGTTACAGCAAATCGGCCATCGGCTGGATGTGGAGCATCGGCGTGCTGATCGAAATCATCGTGTTCCAGTATTTGCCGCAGTTGATGCAGCGCTTCCGGCTGGAGACTTTGTTCTTCTCCACCTTCGTGTTTTGCGCGATCCGCTTCACACTGATCGCCTGGGCAGTGGAGTGGTGGTGGGTGCTGGTGATCGCGCAATTGATGCACGCCTTCACCTTTGCGATTTATCACGCCAGCGCGGTGGCGCTGGCCGGGCGTTTGTTTGGCGCCGGCAATCAGGCGCGCGGGCAGGCGGTGTATATCAGCCTCACCTTCGGTCTCGGCGGTTTTGCCGGCGCGATGGTGAGCGGCACGCTGTGGGAGGTGATTGGGCCGTCGTGGACGTACACCATCAGCGCCATCGCCGGTGTCGTTGGCGTGTTGCTGTTGTGGCCGGGTCAACGTGCTGCTGCGCAGAGTCGTTAAGATCGCGCCATGTTTCATCTGGAGAGCCGCCATGCGTAAGAAAATGTTTCAGATGCTGCCAGTCAAGATGTTGTTGGCCGCTGCGTTGATCGCGCCGCTCGCGGCATCGATCAGCGGCTGCAAAACCGTGCGTACCACCGAAGGCGGCGCAGTCGGCGTAGACCGCCAACAGACCATGTCGGCGCTGGTGTCGGCGCGCCAGTTGGAGCAGGGTGCGCAAACCGCCTACAAGCAGGAGTTGTCGAAGGCGACTCAAAAAGGCCAGCTCAACAAAGACCCGGCGCAGACCACGCGCGTGCGCGCCATCGCCAATCGCCTGATCCCGCACACCGGCGTGTTCCGCAACGACGCGCCAGGCTGGGCCTGGGAAGTGAACGTCATCAACTCGGCTGAGGTCAACGCCTGGTGCATGCCGGGCGGCAAGATCGCGGTCTACACCGGCCTGATCCAAAAACTCAACGCCACCGACGATGAAATCGCCGCCGTGATGGGTCACGAAATCGCCCACG
Organism: Burkholderiales bacterium; assembly: GCA_043775155.1. Classification (GTDB taxonomy): domain Bacteria; phylum Pseudomonadota; class Gammaproteobacteria; order Burkholderiales; family JAEUOS01; genus CANJDH01. The sequence continues at coordinate 16,999 of JAYVSR010000084.1, forward strand.
CGCTGCGCGAGCATTCTCGCGAGCGCGCCTCGCAGCAAATGACTTCGGGCATTCTCGCCACCGGCGCTGGCATCGCGCTCGGCGGCGGGCAGGGGGCCGTCGATATGGCGGGCATGGTCGCCAACCTCACCTACAACCTGCCGAACAGCCGCCTGCACGAAACCGAGGCGGATCGGATGGGCGTGGAACTCGCCGCGCGCGCCGGGTTCGATCCGCGTGCTGCTGTGTCGCTCTGGCAAAAGATGCAAAAGGCGGCCGGCGGTGGCCCGCCGCAATGGCTCTCGACCCACCCATCGAGCGAGACGCGGATTCGTGATTTGACGGACTACTCGGGGCGCGTCATGCCCTTGTACGAGGCGGCGCGCAAGCGTGGTTGAGCGCAGGCTGAAAGCGGCGGATATTGGCGCGGTGCCGCTGGGGCGAGCAATTCGTACACAATGAACGCGCGCTGTGTATACAGCCCGCAAGACTGAAAATTGCGTGTTTTGCCGGGCGTTGCACTGCCGCCTTCGCTATAATGCTGCCTTAGCTCGCGCATTTTTTTTCACCCTTGCAATGAGGGTACTTTCAAACCGGTTGCGCGAGTGTTTCGAAAGCGTTTTTCTTCATGTCGCAGCCGTCCTCCGCAATTCTTGCGCTCGCCGACGGCAGTATTTTTCGCGGAATTTCCATCGGTGCGCACGGCCAGTCCGTGGGCGAGGTGGTGTTCAACACTGCGATGACGGGGTATCAGGAAATCCTGACCGACCCGTCTTACTGCCGCCAGATCGTCACTCTCACTTACCCGCATATCGGCAACACCGGCGTCAATGCCGACGATGTGGAATCAGGCAATGGGCGCGTCTACGCGGCCGGCCTGGTGATCCGCAATCTGCCGATGGTGGTGTCGAATTTTCGCAGCCAGCAGCCGCTCGATGCCTACTTAAAGGCGGAAAACGTCGTTGGCATTGCCGAGATTGATACGCGGCGCTTGACCCGCATCTTGCGCGAGAAGGGCGCACAGAGTGGCTGCGTGATGGCCGCGTCCGCGTTGACCGTAGCGGACGAAGCTGAAGCGCTCAAACAGGCGCGCGCGTTTGCCGGTCTGGGCGGGATGGATCTCGCCAAGGTGGTGAGCGCCGCCAAGCCTTACGAATGGAACGAGACCGAGTGGTCGCTGGGGCAAGGCTACGGCGCGCGCGGCGCAACCAAATTCAAGGTGGTGGCCTACGACTTTGGCGTCAAGCGCAATATTTTGCGCATGCTGGCTGCGCGCGGTTGCGCGCTGACGGTGGTGCCGGCCCAAACGCCTGCCAAGGACGTGTTGGCAATGCAGCCGGACGGCGTATTTCTCTCCAACGGCCCGGGCGACCCGGAGCCGTGTGATTACGCGATTGCCGCGACGCGCGAGATCATCATGCGCGGCACGCCGGTGTTCGGCATTTGTTTGGGTCACCAGATCATGGGTCTGGCGTCGGGTGCGAAGACACACAAGATGAAGTTCGGCCACCACGGGGCCAATCATCCGGTAAAAGATTTGGAGACCGGGCAGGTGGTGATTACCAGCCAGAACCACGGCTTTGCGGTGGATCCGGCGACGCTGCCGGCTAACTTGAAGGTCACGCACGTGTCGTTGTTCGATGGCTCGGTGCAGGGCTTGCGGCGTACCGACCAGCCGGCGTTTTGTTTTCAGGGCCACCCCGAGGCCAGTCCCGGGCCGCAAGACATCGGGTATTTGTTTGATCGTTTTACCGCGCTGATGGAGAAAAACAAAAATGCCTAAGCGTACTGACATCAAGACCGTCCTCATCATCGGCGCCGGCCCGATTGTCATCGGGCAAGCTTGCGAGTTTGACTACTCCGGTGCGCAAGCCTGCAAGGCGTTGCGCGAGGAAGGCTACAAGGTCATTCTGGTCAACAGCAATCCGGCGACCATCATGACCGACCCGGCGACGGCGGACGTGATTTACATCGAGCCGATCACCTGGCAGATGGTCGCCAAGATCATCGAGAAGGAGCGCCCCGATGTGTTGCTGCCGACGATGGGCGGACAGACCGCACTCAACTGTGCACTCGATCTGGCGCACAACGGCGTGCTGGAAAAATTTGAAGTCGAGTTGATTGGCGCGAAAGAAGAAGCCATCGACATGGCCGAAGATCGGCAAAAATTCAAGCAGGCGATGACGCGCATCGGGCTGGAGTCGGCGCGTTCCGGCGTTGCGCACTCGTTGGATGAAGCCTGGAGCGTACAGCGACATATCCATGAAACTGTTGGTGGGAGCGGGTTTCCGGTGGTTATCCGTCCTTCGTTTACGTTGGGCGGCACCGGTGGCGGCATCGCCTGGAACGAAGAAGAATTCGAGACCATCTGCAAGCGCGGCCTGGAAGCCTCGCCGACCCGCGAGCTGTTGATCGAAGAGTCACTGCTTGGCTGGAAAGAGTTTGAGATGGAGGTCGTGCGCGACCGTGCCGACAACTGCATCATCGTCTGCTCGATTGAAAACCTCGACCCGATGGGAGTACACACCGGTGATTCGATCACGGTAGCGCCGGCGCAGACCCTGACCGACAAGGAATACCAATTGATGCGCAACGCCTCGTTCGCGGTGCTGCGTGAGATCGGGGTGGACACCGGCGGCTCGAACGTGCAGTACGCGATCAATCCGGCGGATGGCCGGATGATCGTGATCGAGATGAATCCGCGTGTCTCGCGCTCGTCGGCGCTGGCGTCGAAGGCGACCGGCTTTCCAATTGCCAAGATCGCCGCGAAACTGGCGATTGGTTATACGCTCGACGAGTTGAAGAACGACATCACCGGCGGCGCCACACCAGCTTCATTTGAGCCGGCGATTGATTACGTCGTCACCAAAGTGCCGCGCTTTGCCTTCGAGAAATTTAAAGACGCCGACTCGAAGCTGACAACGCAAATGAAATCCGTCGGCGAAGTGATGGCGATCGGCCGTACCTTTCAAGAGAGCTTTCAGAAAGCGTTGCGCGGACTCGAAGTCGGCGTCGATGGCTTGAATCAGAAGACGACGGATCGCGCGACGATTGAAGAAGAGCTTGGTGAGCCAGGGCCAGAGCGGATTTGGTATGTCGGCGATGCGTTCGAGAACGGCTTCACGCTGGAAGAAGTCCATCACCTGACGAAGATCGATCCGTGGTTTTTAGTGCAGATCAAGGACATCGTCGATGAAGAGACGCAGCTCGATGACAAAGCCTTGAGCGAGATTGACGCGGCTGAAATGCTGCGCCTGAAGCGCAAGGGATTTTCCGACCGGCGTCTCGCCAAGCTGTTCAAGACGGACGAAAAAGCGGTGCGCGATTGTCGCCGCGCACTCAATGTACGGCCGGTCTACAAGCGCGTTGACACCTGCGCCGCCGAGTTCGCCACCAACACCGCCTACTTGTACTCGACCTACGAGGAAGAGTGCGAATCGCAGCCGACGAACAAACGCAAGATCATGGTGCTGGGCGGCGGGCCGAACCGGATCGGCCAGGGCATCGAGTTCGACTACTGCTGCGTGCATGCCGCGCTGGCCTTAAGCGAAGATGGTTTCGAGACCATCATGGTCAACTGCAATCCGGAAACCGTCTCGACCGATTACGACACCTCAGACCGGCTCTACTTCGAGCCGCTGACGCTTGAAGACGTGCTCGAAATTGTTGATAAAGAAAAACCCGAAGGCGTGATCGTGCAATACGGCGGCCAGACGCCGCTCAAGCTCGCCAAGGCGCTCGAAGCCAATGGCGTGCCGATCATTGGCACATCACCTGAGTCCATCGACATTGCGGAAGACCGCGAGCGGTTTCAAAAACTGCTGCACGAGTTGAAACTCAAGCAGCCGCCGAACCGCACTGCGCGCACCGAGGCACAGGCCATCGAGCACGCCAAAGCTATCGGTTATCCGCTGGTGGTACGCCCGAGCTATGTGCTGGGCGGCCGGGCGATGGAGATTGTTCACGAGCAAGGTGATCTCGAGCGTTACATGCGCGAGGCGGTCAAGGTGTCGCATGATTCGCCGGTGCTGCTGGATCGCTTTTTGAATGACGCGATTGAAGTCGATGTGGATTGCATTTGCGACGGCAAACGCGTGTTCATCGGCGGCATCATGGAGCACATCGAAGAAGCGGGTGTGCATTCCGGTGACTCGGCCTGTTCGTTGCCGCCCTACTCGTTGTCGAGTGAAATTCAGGATGAATTGCGCGCGCAGACCGCTGCGATGGCACTGGCGTTGAAGGTGGTCGGGCTGATGAATGTGCAGTTCGCCATCAAGGTCGAAGACGGCAAAGAGGTGGTCTACGTCCTCGAAGTCAATCCGCGCGCTTCGCGCACCGTGCCCTATGTATCGAAGGCCACCGGCCTGCCGCTGGCAAAAATCGCCGCGCGCGTGATGGCCGGCATGTCGCTCGATGCGCAAGGCATCGGGGCGGAAGTGCTGCCGCCCTACTACAGCGTCAAAGAGGCGGTGTTCCCGTTCACCAAGTTCCCCGGCGTTGATCCGCTGCTCGGGCCGGAGATGAAATCGACCGGCGAGGTGATGGGTGTCGGCACGACGTTTGGCGAGGCTTTTGTCAAGAGCCAACTCGCGGCCGGCGTCAAGCTGCCGCAGGTTGGCACGGTGTTTCTCTCGGTGCGCGACGCTGACAAGGCGAAGGCGATTGAGGTGGCGCGTTCGTTATCGGAACTCGGCTTTGGGATTGTCGCGACCCGTGGTACCGCGGCGGTGCTGGAGAAAAACCAGATCCCGGTGCGGATGGTCGCCAAGGTGAAAGAAGGCCGGCCGCACATTGTCGACATGATCAAGAACCGCGAGATCGTGCTGGTGATCAACACGACCGAGTCCAGAAAAGGCGTGATCGCTGACTCACGCCTGATCCGCATCTCGGCGCTGGCAGCAAGGGTGCCTTACTTCACCACCATCGCCGGTGCACGCGCGGCGTGCATGGGATTGGGCAGCCTGCCCGAGATGGTGCCTTACGATCTGCATGGGTTGCACGCATTGCTCAAAGCAGCGTGATCTAAAATGCGTTGATTGAACGGGCGGTGCAAGGGTGGCACAAGCGCACCGCCCGTGTCGTTTTGGAATTGAAAAGTTAAAGAGGAATCGTAATGGCCGCATCCGTACCGATGACCGTGCTTGGCGCTGCCAGATTGCGCGAAGAGTTGCAGCGTTTGAAATCGAAAGATCGTCCGGACGTGATCAACGCGATTTCGGAAGCTCGCGCCCAGGGGGATTTATCGGAAAACGCCGACTACGATGCGGCGAAAGAGCGCCAGGGTTTTATCGAAGGGCGCATCGCCGAAGTCGAGGGCAAGCTCTCAATGGCGCAGATCATCGACCCAAAATCATTGATCAATGAAGACCACGTGGTGTTTGCCTCCACCGTTGATCTCGAAGATGTCGAGGCCGGTACCAAGGTGACCTATCAAATCGTCGGCGAAGACGAAGCCGACATCAAACACAGCAAAATCTCGATCAACTCGCCGATTGCGCGTGCCTTGATTGGCAAGTCCGAAGGCGATATCGCCACCGTGCGCGCGCCGGGCGGCGAGCGCGAATACGAAGTGGTGGCGATTCGCTTCGTTTAACTACAACACCTCGGCGGCATGATCCGCCAGGCGCGAACGCTCACCGCGTTGCAGCGTCACATGCCCGCTGTGGTTCCAGCCCTTGAAGCGATCCACCACAAACGTCAGGCCTGATGACCCTTCGGTGAGGTAGGGCGTGTCGATCTGCGCAATGTTGCCCAGACATACCACCTTGGTACCGGGGCCGGCCCGGGTGATCAAGGTCTTCATCTGTTTCGGCGTCAGGTTCTGCGCTTCATCGATGATCAAAAATTTATTGATGAAGGTGCGGCCGCGCATGAAGTTGAGTGACTTCACCTTGATGCGTGAACGGATCAAATCACGCGTCGCGGCGCGGCCCCAGTCACCGGCTTCGTCGTCGGTCTTGTTGAGCACGTCGAGATTGTCTTCGAGTGCGCCCATCCACGGCGTCATTTTTTCTTCTTCGGTGCCGGGCAAAAAACCGATGTCTTCACCGACCGGCACGGTGACGCGCGTCATGATAATTTCGCTGTAGGTCTTTTCTTCCAGCGTTTGCATCAGGCCCGCCGCCAGCGTGAGCAGGGTTTTTCCAGTGCCAGCCTGGCCCAGCAGGGTGACGAAATCAATCGCCGGATTCATCAGCAAATTCAGCGCGAAATTCTGCTCACGGTTGCGCGCGGTGATGCCCCAAACCGAATGCTTCTGGTGTGAGTAGTCGCGCAACACTTGCAGGATCGCGGTCTTGCCGCTGATCTCTTTGACTTGGGCGGCGAACGGCGTGTCTTTGTCGTCGAGATAAACGAATTCATTGATCAGCCAGTTGCGGGTCAGCGGCCCGCTGACGCGGTAAAAACTATTCTGGTCCTGCTTCCAGGACTCCACCCCTTTGCCATGGGTGTTCCAAAAATCAGCCGGCAGCGCGGTGACGCCGGTGTAGAGAAGATCAGTGTCTTCGAGCACCTTGTCGTTGAAATAATCTTCCGCCCCCAGGCCGAGAGCGCGCGCCTTGATGCGCATGTTGATGTCCTTCGACACCAACGCGACTTGCCGTTTGGGAAACTTGTCCTGCAAGCTGAACACGACGGCGAGAATCTGGTTGTCCGCCTTGCCCGATGGCAACGACGCGGGCAGCTCGTGGGTCATCGCCTCGGTTTGCAGAAACAAGCGCCCGGTCGCACTCTTGCCGTTGTGGTTCTCAAGCGGGATGCCATCGTCAATCGCACCCTCATTGCCGCTCACCAACTCGTCGAGAAAGCGGCTCGCTTGCCGTGCGTTGCGCGCGACTTCGGTCATGCCCTTCTTGTGATTGTCGAGTTCTTCGAGCGTCGCCATCGGCAAGAAAATGTCGTGCTCTTCGAAGCGGAACAAGCTCGTCGGATCGTGCATCAATACGTTGGTGTCCAGGACGAAGAGCTTGGTGACGGCGGGTCGTAGACGCGTGACGCTGGCAGTATTTTTCACCGCAGGCTTCTTGGTTGTCATTTTGGTTATTGGGGAATTCAAAGCACTCTCCTTCGGCTGGTGGAAAAATAAGAAAAAGGCCGCTCGTCTTTCGACAAACGGCCTAAATGAATCGGCTTGATTTCTGCTCCGAACGGGATCGCCGGAAGGCAGAGCATGAGTGGACAGATTCTCATGCGACGCGCCGGCGCTCCGGTTGGCGGCTGAGGGGAGAGTGAGTCCGCTGCTTCATAGCGCTTGCGCTGCCTCCAACACGTCTTGTGCATGGCCCGGCACTTTGACACCGCGCCACTCGCGCCGCATTTTTCCCACGGCGTCGATTAAAAAGGTGCTGCGTTCAATTCCGCGTACCTGTTTGCCATACATATTTTTCATTTTCATCACGCCAAAGAGCGAGCACACCGCCTCGTCCGGATCTGATATGAGATCGAACGGAAATGCCATCGCTTCTTTGAACCGCTCGTGCGACTTGAGACTGTCCCGGCTAATGCCGAAAATGACGGTTTTGGCCGTCGTGAATTGAATGTGCAAATCTCGAAAATTCTGCCCTTGGGTAGTGCAACCCGGCGTGTTGTCTTTGGGGTAGAAGTAGAGAACCACGTGCTTGCCGCGCTGTGCCGCAAGATGGAACGATGTACCGGTGCAGGTGGCGGAAAAATCCGGCACGCTCAAGCCCATCGTTGAAGGCGTTGCCATCGAGGAAGCGACAGTAGAAGAATTCATAGTCTATACCGCTGCTTGTGCATAAACGTTAGAGTAGCACAGCATCTTGGGTTATGCGAATCGGCACCCGACGGCACACTCAACGCAATTTCGCGCGCGACTGGTTAGAATGGCGCGATCCAATAT
>JAYVSR010000085.1:0-19293 GCA_043775155.1 Burkholderiales bacterium
CATAAACTCTTCAAAGGCCTTCTATGACTGTTCTGCTAACGCTGAGACTTTGTCACACCAGTGTCAAAAAAGTGTTCCGCTAACGCTGAGACTTGCCCATTGAGCAATATGCCCTGCGTATCGCGGAGAAATGGAAACTCGGGCGCAAAAAAACTGACGATGGCGTGCTGCTCCTGATCGCCAAAAACGACCGTGCGCTGCGCATCGAAGTCGGCTACGGCCTCGAAGGCGCGCTCAACGACGCCACCGCCAAACGCATCATCGCCGAGACCATCACGCCGCGTTTCAAACAAGGCGATTTTGATGGCGGCATCCGCGCCGGGGTGGAGCAGATGATCCGGGTGATCGATGGCGAGCCGTTGCCCGCACCCGCGCGGCAGCGCAGTGGCGGTGATGGCGTTGGCAGCATTGAGCAATATTTACCGGTGCTGTTTGTACTCGCGATGGTGGTCGGCGGCGTGCTGCGCGCAGCGCTCGGGCGGCTGCCCGGTGCGGTCGTTACCGGCGGCATTGTTGGCTTGATCGCATGGTTTCTGGTCGGCGTGGTCACGGTCGCTTCCATCGCCGGGGTGATCGCGCTGGTGTTCACGTTGATGGGCGGCAGTGCGCTTGGGCGTGTCGTCAGCGGCTATGGCGGCGGCAGCTTGGGTGGTAGTGGCGGTGGCGGCAGTGGTGGATTTAGCGGTGGGGGCGGCGGCTTCGGCGGCGGTGGCGCATCGGGGCGCTGGTGACACAGATGAAGAATCAAACGAGCATTCTGCGCATCGCACGGCACCTGCTGGCCACGCCCTGGCAGCTCAAGCGCGCGTTTCCGCGCAGCACGCTGGCAGCGATTGAGGCGGCAATTGGCGCAAGCGAAGCGCGCCACGCCGGGCAAATTCGCTTTGCTGTCGAAGGCGCGCTGCATAGTACGCCGCTGTTCAAAGGGCAATCGGCACGTGAGCGCGCGATTGAAGTGTTCGCGCAACTGCGCGTGTGGGACACCGAACACAACAACGGCGTGCTGATTTATCTGCTGCTGGCTGACCGCGACATTGAGATCGTCGCTGACCGCGGCATTCACGCCAGAGTCGGCGCGCACGAATGGGAACAGTTGTGCCGCCAAATGGAGACGGCGTTCAAACAAGCGGACTATCGGGCCGGTGTGCTCGGCGGCATCAGCGCTGTCACGCAACATCTCGCGCGTCATTTTCCGGCGCAGGGCGCGGGCCGCAACGAATTGCCGGATCAGCCTGTGGTGTTGTGATGCCTCGGCTGCGGCTGCGAAGAGCGTCCGGCAACTCCGCCAAGAAGCGCTCCTGCCAACGGTTTTAGGCCCGCCGAGGGCGTTGGTAGGCGCGGATTATTGGAACGATGCTGCGGGCTTCACTCAGGCAGCAGCTTGATGTTGATGTGGGCTGTAGCGGCGCGCTCTTGCCGCGTCGATGGGCTTTTGCGTCTCGGCTTCGTTCACGGGTAAGGGTCAACTTTATTGCCGTCGCGCGTCAGCAGCTTCAGTAGCTTCGGATGAATGAAAAGCTTTTCACGCCCCAGAGCAACTTCATTCAACACCCCGATGCCGGTCAAACGCTTGAGATGGCTTGAGGCGGTTTGCCGGCCCGAGATGCCTCTATCGACAATGTTCTGAATGCGGCAGTAAGGCAACTCGAAAATCAGATCGACCAGCTCATGGCTGTAGATCTTCGGCGCGGCCTTTTTCACATGCTCGACCGTCGCCGCTTGGAGCGAGCGTATCGCCGCAATTTTGGACGTCGTCCATTTGGCGGTGTCTTCGACACCTTTCAGGATGTAAAGAATCCACGGCTCCCAAGCCTCCTCGCGCGTGACGCCGAGCAGCAGCCGGTAGTAGTCCGCCTTGTTGGCGATGATGTGGCGGCTGAGGTAAAGAATCGGCAGGGTCAGCAACTCTTCCTGAATCAGGTACAGGCTGTTGAGCACGCGCCCGGTGCGGCCGTTGCCGTCGGTGAAAGGGTGGATTGCCTCGAACTGATAGTGGCCCACCGCCATGCGGATCAGCGGGTCTACGTCTGGCGTCTCGTGCAGATAGCGTTCCCAGTTGGCGAGTTTGGTGCGCAACAGGTCTTCGCCCACAGGCGGCGTGTAGATCACGATGCCGTTCTTGTCACTCGCTAATGCAGTACCCGGCACGCGCCGCACCTGCATTTCCACTCCTTTGATGCGGGTGCAAACTTGCTCGGCGGTGCGTGTGTTAAGCGGACGCTTTTTCAGCGCGCGGAAGCCCTCCAGCAGGGCGGTGCTGTGACGCAAGGCCTCGCGCGTGGCGGGGTCGGCACGCTCGGTGGCGGACTGGTACTGGAACAGGCGGTCCGTGGTGGTAACGATGTTCTCAATTTCCGAACTCGCCTGCGCTTCGAGCAGCGGCAGTGTGTTGATCAGCACGCTTTGGTTGGGGATCAATTCGGCGGCCTGCTTGAGTTCCGCCAGGGCGGCGCGGGCCGGGATGCAGGCCTTCAGGATGGCGCGCGTTTCCACGTCCGCCTTCGGGGGCAAGATCGGAAGGTCGTTGTACGGTACTTCGGGACGCCAGACGGACATGTTTAATTTTCACGATTTTTTCGACATGTTTTCAGTATATGTCGTGGCTCGCAACACGTCAATAAAACGTGTTCAATTTTTCTTGTTTTTTCGACACGTCATTCAGAGACGTCGCCCCTGATGACACGTCTGGCATTAGACTCGCGGCAGGGAGCCGGGCGTCACCTGCGTTCTATCAACCAGGTTTTGCGTAAATCTGACGCAATGTGATTTGCGTCAGATTTGCTTTAAAACACTTAGCTTGTTGATTTTTAAAGGTTTTCGGAAGATCAAAGAGAAATATCGGATTTGCGTTAAAGCACTTTCAAGCCCAAAACGGCAGATACCGGGCGTATCGCGTTGAGTTGGTCTCCGATTCGTCAGCCTTGATCAGCCGAGCGTCTTTGGCCGCACCGATCACCAGCGAAACCGTTGCCGCGCTGGACTCTGCCAGGCCAAATCTTTCCCGCAAAGACTGATTCGACATGCGCTGATTGCTGACATACATCAAGCAACAGTGTTGATAGCACGCTCGAATCCGGTCTACTTTATTCATCGCGGAAAATTCCTGATGCGCGAACAATATCGCGGTAGTACGCAACGCACCAACCCGAAAGTCTGGTGCCGGCAACTGAAACACCTCTGCCGCTTTGACCACCTTATCGACGCCGCTGCCTTTTTCCTCACAGAGACCCAATCGCCGCATCAGATCGGCAAGGCGCTCGTTGCGGGAACGGTACTCGTCGATGAAGCGTTCGACCTGAATGGGTGGCGTGCCAGGATTTGAAATCTCGATCCGGTCCGCATACATCTCGATCATCACCGATGCTCCAGAAGCGAGAAAGTCCTGATGCACCAGCGCATTGGCGATCAATTCCCGAAGCGCCTGCCGCGGAAACATTTTCACTTCTTCCCGTACCGTCTGCTCGATCTGACGGTTTTGTGGCGCAGCGGAGTGGACAAAATCGACCAGACTCTCAAAGCCAACCGCGTAGCCCCGGCTGCCGGGTTTGTCTTCACGGGTGCTGGTCTTGTCGGCACCCTCATAGATCACGACACGCGGCGCTTTGCGCGCGAGAGCGGGCGAGAACGCGTCAAGACCCTTGGCGAGGAGGATGGCGGCCAGTTGCGTAATCGCCCAGCCTCCGGTCTCTTGCACAATCAAACCCTCACCGGACAGCCGCTCGAGCACGCCATCGCGGGTGGTTGGGTAAGGCAGGCGCATCAAATCAAAATACGTCTGGGTATCGAGCAGCGCCACCACCTCGTCGGCGCCGGCACCGCGTTTTGCGGCCTGTGAAAACCAATCGGGCTGCCCTTCGGCGAAGATTCGCCGCAATTGATCAGGCGTCATCGCCACCAGATCGTCACCGGCCCGCATCAAGTAGGAACCCTCGTAATCCAGCGGCTGCCCCTGGGGACGAGCGGGAATCTCGAACACCAGCACCCTGCCATCGGGGTGCGCCAGTTCCACAGCGTCAACCCGGATGCGCAGCTTGTCGACAATCCGCGCCTTGATGTCGTTCAGGTGGGCGGTGGATACAAACGCTTGCGAGCCGACCACGCGGCGCGGTGGCCTGTCAGTGATGCCCAACACCAAGTGCCCGCCGCCTTCATTGGCCAAGGCGGCGCAATAGCGTAGCAGCTTGGTGGTGTCGAACTGCTGCTTGGCCTCCTTGAATTCGAGATGTTCGGATTCGGTGGGCGCTGACAGCCAGCGGGTCAAAGTGTCGAGGGAAATCATGGCGCTTGCATGCTACAACGCGCCTGAGAAGGCTGGTTCGAACATGCGGAGGTTGTGATGACTGATGCGGGACGCGCAATCTACCACTCTCTGCACGACAAGGGCGATGTGCTCAAAGGCGGCCCAATAATGCTGACAGCGCTGCTGACGGCGCTGCTGACGGCGCTGCTGACGGCAAATATAGTTTAGGTTTAAAGTAATATTCTTGTTTCAAGTTTCGGCTGATCAATCCAGTCTTGCGCGACTATGTGGAAACCCCCGCAACGCATCAAGTTTCATCCAGCCCACGGCAGCGCGCCGACGCGCGAAGCCGCTGCGGCATCGCGCTTGTTCAGCCCTGTCACCATCGGCGCGCTCACGCTTGAGCAGCGTACCTGGGTGCCGGCCATGGTGCCGTGGCGCTCGAACGACGAAGGCTTTGCCACCACCGACGTGGTGCAGTGGTACCAGCGCTTCGCGCGCGGGCGGCCCGGTGCCATCGTGATCGAGGCCACCGGAATACGTGACGTGCCGAGCGGCCCGCTGTTGCGCATCGGGCATGATCGATACATTGATGGGCTGCGTGATTTGGTGGCGGCGATCCGCCGCGCGAGTGATGGACACACGCGGGTGTTGATTCAGTTGATTGATTTTTTGAGTATCCGGCGGCGGCCCGAAGCGGACAAGTTTTTTCAGCGCTTTTTGCGCATCACGCCGCGCCATCGTGAGTTACTCGGGGCGCAGGAGCAGAGTGAAGAGGTGGTGCGCGCGCAGCTTGCCGCACTGCCGGCTGAGGCGCTGCAATCGGTGCTCGATGCGCGCGAGTGGGAAGCGCTGCAATTCGGTGCGCGCGAACGCGTGACCGACATGGAGTTACCGCACGTACGCGAATTGCCGCAAGTGCTGCCGGGTCTGTTTGCCGCTGCGGCCTTGCGCGCGCAGGCGGCGGGTTTTGATGGCGTCGAGCTGCACTACGCGCACGCTTACACGATGGCCTCGTTCCTCTCCGCCATCAACTACCGCGACGACGGCTATGGCGGCGCGCGCGACCACCGCGTGCGCTTGCCGCTTGAGGTGTTTCACGCGGTGCGTGGCGCGGTTGGCAAAGACTTCGCGGTCGGCTGCCGCTTTCTCGCCGACGAGTGCATAGCCGGCGGCAACACGGTGGATGACGCAGCCTGGTTCGGCACCGAGTTCGCGCGCGCTGGCATGGACTTTCTCTCAACCTCGCGCGGCGGCAAATTTGATGACGCCAAGCAGCCCGGTGTTGGTGCATCGGCTTATCCCTACACCGGGCGCAGCGGCTATGAGTGCATGCCGCAGTATTTGTCCGACGAGGCCGGGCCGTTCGGCCGCAACATCGCGCCCACCGCGCAGATTCGCCGCGCGATTCGCGCCGCCGGGTTCGCCACGCCGGTGGTGTGTACCGGCGGCATCCACAACTTCGAGATGGCCGAGGCGATGCTTGCGCGCGGAGATTGCGACATCGTCGGCACGGCGCGGCAGAGCCTTGCTGATCCGGACTGGTCACTTAAGACGAGCATGGGACTCGGCGACCAAGTGCGGCTGTGCGAATACACCAACTACTGCGAAGGCCTCGACCAAAAACACAAACAGGTGACTTGCCAGTTGTGGGATCGCGAAGCGCTTGATGAGCCGGGGCTGCGGTTGTCGAACGATGGCAAGCGGCGGCTGGTGGCACCGCCGTGGCGGGCGGCGCAATAGCCGTCACCGGTTGCCGTGGGGTTTATCTCCACTTTTGGCTCGCTATTTTTAATGCTGTATATGCTATATTATTATGGTGTTATTGGCTATATTTCCAATAATCTACATTTTTTATAACATATACAGTAATGAAAAATCTCCCACAAATCGGCCTTGAAATCGCGCGCTTGCGCAAAGCGCGTGGCCTGTCGCAGCAGCAACTGGCGTCGCTGTGTGGCATGGGGCAGTCCACGCTCGCGCGCTTCGAGACTGGCAAGGTGGCTGAGTTCGGCGCGCGCAAGCTGCTGCGCTTGCTCGAAGTGATGGAGCGCGAGATTGACTTCGTTTCGGTGCAGCGCGGTTTCACGCTCGATGATGCGCTGGCGGAACGTCAGCGCACCTCCAGGCCATGAAATTGCACGTCTTCGTGGACGACAAGCCGGTGGCAACGCTGGAGTCCACCGACGGGTTTCGCCACGTGCTGGCGTATCACCCGGACGCGGCACCCGAACAATTCGTTTCGCTGTTGATGCCGGTGCGCACCGAATCCTATGCGTATCCGGAGATTCATCCGGTGTTCCGGATGAATCTGCCCGAGGGATTTTTGCTCTCAACGCTGCAAGAGCAGCTCGGCCCGCACGTCGGCGCATCGCCGTTGAATTTGCTGGCAGTGGTGGGCCGCAATGCGATTGGCCGGGTGAAAGTGGCTACGCCCGGCGCTGACCCGGTGCAGCCGCCGGGTGCGCTCGACCTGGCCGGCATTTTGCGTGGCGACAATTCTGAAAAAGCCTTTGTCGAACTGGTGCGCCGGCACGTGGTGTCGGGCGTGTCCGGGGTGGTGCCGAAGTTTTTATCCCCAGCGACATTCAGTCCGCAGATCAAGGCATCCCTGACGACCGAGCGGCACATCATCAAAGGCAGCACCGCGCGCCTGCCTGGTGTGGCGTTGAACGAACATCTGTGCATGGAAGTGGTGCGGCAGGCCGGCATTCCCGCTGCGCGTACAGAAGTGTCGGACGATGGCCGCGCGCTGGTGGTGCATCGCTTCGACTGCGCGGCGGACGGCAGCCCGCGCTTGGGAATGGAAGACCTGTGCAGCCTCTTGCTGCTGCGCCCCGAACAAAAATACGACGCCACCTGGGAGCGGGTAGTCAACCGGATCAAGGATGTGGTGACTGCGCCTGCACAGCAAAACGCCACGCTCTCGCAACTGGCAGACTTGCTGTTGCTCACTTACGCATTGCGCAACTCCGACTGCCACACCAAAAACATCGCGCTGTTGTATTCGTCGCGTGACGCGATTGACCTTGCGCCGGTGTACGACATGCTCACCACCACGGTCTATGACGATTTCGCACACAACCCGCCGGGACTATCGGTCGAAGGCCGCAGCACCTGGGCGCCGGGCAAATCGCTCGAACGTTTTTTGCAAATCCGTTGCGGCGTGATGCCCGCCGATACAAAAGCGCGCATTGAGCGCATCTGCGAAGCCATCGTCAAGGTCACGCCGCAAGTGGTGAAGGCGGCGAAGGCGTATCGCGAGTTCAGCGAGCCCGGCAAACGCATGCTGCACGCGTGGGATGCGGGAATGAACAGCTTGCGGCTGCAGAAGACCTGGAGTCTGCCGTCGCTGCGCACACGGATTGCGCGTGCCGGTTTTTCGGATCTAACGCCAGCGGTCAAAAAACCGCGCGAGAAGATCGGGCGGTCGCCGTTGTTGGGGCGGCGGTGACGCAAGAATCGAATTGCCCGCCAGTGCCGTTGGCACCTGTCGATGCGATTGAGGAAAGTGTCTAAAATATGTACAATAACGCGTACATATAAACAGTCGCTACCAAACAGCAAAGGAGTCTTCACCATGGACGCCATCACTTACACTGCCGCCCGCGCCAACCTCGCCTCGACGATGGAGCGTGTCTGCAACGACCACGAAGCGCTGATCATCACACGCAATGGCGAGCAGTCGGTGGTGATGCTCTCGCTCGACGATTTCAAGTCGTTGGAAGAAACCGCCTACCTGCTGCGCAGCCCCGCCAATGCGAAACGCCTCTTGGCCGCCGTGGAGCAACTCGGCGCGGGGCGCGGCGTGGTGCGCAAACTGGTCAAGTGATGGTTAAGTGAGTCTGGGCCAATGAAACTCATCTTCGCCGAACAGGCGTGGCAAGACTATCTTTACTGGCAGCAGCAAGACAAGCGCATGGTGGGTTCAATTTCAAAGCGGATCAACGAATTGATCCGCGCAACCGTACGCGAACCGTGCGGCGGCATCGGCAAGCCCGAAGCCCTGAAACACGCGCTCGCAGGGTTCTGGTCGCGGCGCATCTCAGAAGAGCACCGGATGATTTACCGCGTCGAGAAGGACTCGTTGCTGATTGCGCAGCTTCGGTATCACTACTGAAGCTGGGCCGCGCCACGATGCTCAATCCACCGTCGCACCACTCCGCTTGATCACCGGCGTCCAGCGCTTGAGTTCTTCCTGCATGTAGGCGGCGAATTCGGCGGGCGTGCCAGGCTGCGGGTCCATGTATTGCGCTTTGAGTTTCTCCACCGTTGCAGGGTCCTTCATCGCGGCGACAAATTCGCGGTTGAGGCGCTCGATGACGGCGGATGGCGTTTTGGCGGGTGCAACGAGGCCGATCCATGCGCTGGCGACGACGTCGAGCACGCCGGTCTCTTTGAAGGTGGGAATCTGCGGCAGCAGCGGCGAGCGCTGCGGCGTCGAGATCGCCAGCACTTTGAGGCGGCCGGTCGCGACATGGGGCATCACGGCGAGCGGCGCGAGCGAGGCGATTTGCGTGTCGCCCGCGATCAAGCCGGTGACGGCGGCAGGCGACGAGGTGTAGGGGATGTGAACGACGAAGGTGCCGGTCATTGACTTGATCAATTCCATCGACAAATGCGAGAGGCTGCCGGCGCCGATGGACGCGTAGTTGTATTTGCCGGGGTTCTTCTTCAGCAGTGCAAACAACTCGGGCATGGTGTTTACGCCGAGTGCGGGCGACACCGCGATTACATTCGGCTGATGCACGCCGAAGGTGATCGGTGTGAGATCAGTGAATGGGTTGTACGGCATTTTTTTGTACAGCACCGTGTTGTTGACCAGCGGGCCGGTGATCGAGGCGCCGATGGTGTAGCCATCGGGTGCGGCTTTCGCTACCGCGTCAGTGCCGGTGTTGCCGCCTGCGCCAGGGCGGTTTTCGATCACGAAGGGCTGCTTCAAACCGGCCGCAGCTTTTTCGCCAACGATGCGGGCGAATACGTCCGGCGTCGAGCCGGCCGCGAAAGGCACGAACAGGCGAATCGGGCGATTCGGGAAATCCTGCGCGTGTGCGTAAGGGATCATCACTAGCTGAGTGAGGGTAGCGAGCGCGGCAAGCGGGATGAGGATTTTTTTCATCATCAGTCTCCAATGACTTCAGTGTGCGAAAAATAAGTTTGTTCGCTGGCAATGAAGGCAGCGACCATGGCGCGATACGCCGGGCCGGTGAACCGGCGGGCCGGGCCGGATTGGGTTGCGGGTTCGGTGTTCATCGAGGTTCGTAATGAGTCCAACATTAGTTCGGCGTTACTTCGGCAGCGCAGCTTTAATCGCCGCGTAGTCCGCCTGCAGCGCCGCTACATTACGCGCGGCATCTGGCAACGCCTTGATCGCCGCGTCAATCGCCGCAAAGCGCTCTTCACTTGCCGGGTGGGTCGACAAAAATCCAAGATCGAGTTTCTCCTGCGACGCCATTTTGCGAAAGAACGCAGCCATACCATCGGGCCGCAAACCCGCTCCCACCAACGACTTTAGCCCTTCGGCATCAGCTTCGGTCTCGTGATCACGGGAGAATTTCAAACCGATCAAATCACTGCCGAGCGAGATCAGGCCACCGAGGTCGCCGAACACCAGACTCACCGTCGCCATCAACCCGAGTGATTTAGCCATCGCTTTCAAGCTGTGGCGCTTCTCGACGTGATTGACTTCATGCGCCAGCACGCCGGCCACTTCTTCGGCGCTGCCTGCCAATTGCAGCAGGCCGGAATGCATGACGATAAAACCTCCCGGCATCGCGTAAGCATTGACCAACTTGTCATCGGCAACGTAGAACTCGTACTTGTATTTCGAGTTCTTGGTGAGGCGGCCACCGATGTCGCGCACCAGTTCCAGCGGTTTGCCTTCGACCATTTTAAGCTTGGCCTTTTGCTGTGCGAACACCAGCTCGCCCAGCTTGCGTTCCTGCTCGACCGAAATCGCCGACACCGCCCAGGTGGCGATGCGGTCGTGCTGCCAGAGCGCCGCCACCAGCAACAACACCGGCAACACAAAGGTGAGCCAGATCATCGACTGTGACCAAGCGTGCGTCGCGCCATCGGGGCGCGAAGATTTGATCGCTGTGCCATGCCCCGCCGCGCTGCGCAGCGCAGTGATCGCGGCCACCGTGGCGGCGTCCGGCAGCATCAACGCATAGCGCCCGGTGCGGCCCTGCCATTCGAGCCGCACTTGCGCGCCGTCCCAGCCGGTTTTGTGAATCGCAATCTCGCTCCACGGCGGGTTGCCGTCCTGCGACTCGGGCGTGACCAGGCGAATGCCGTAGTCACCCGCCTCAAATTCGATCTTCGAACCCGCCCCGGCGAAGCCCGGGCCGTAGGCGCTGCCGTTCAAGCGTTGCATCGGCACTTAATCGTCGTCGCCGCCAAACACGCTGCCGAGCACACTGCCCTGCTCGCCGCCGCGCCCGCCGCCGCCCATGCCCTTCGGTGCTGCGGCGAAAATGCGCGAGGCCAGCCGTGCAAATGGCAGTGATTGCAAAATGATTGTCCCCGGCCCGCGCAGCGTCGCGAAGAACAAGCCCTCGCCGCCGAACAGCGCGGTCTTGATGCCCGGCACCATTTGAATGTCGTACTCGACTGACGGCTGCAAGCCGACTAGGCAGCCGGTGTCAACGCGCAGCGTCTCGCCTGGCAAGAGGTCGCGCTTGTGCATGGTGCCGCCAGCATGCAAAAACGCCAGGCCATCGCCTTCGAGTTTTTGCATGATGAAACCTTCGCCGCCAAAAAAGCCGACGCCGATTTTTTTCTGGAACGCGATGCCCAGCGCCACGCCTTTAGCCGCGCACAAGAAGGCATCTTTCTGGCAGATAAACGTGCCACCAATTTTTGACAAATCAATCGGAATGATCTTGCCCGGATACGGCGCGCCGAACGCGACCTTGCGCTTGATCGCGCCGTTGTTGGTGTACAGGGTGGTGAACAGGGATTCGCCGGTGAGCAAGCGTTTGCCAGCCCCCATCAGCTTGCCGAAGAAGCCCGATTGCTGGTTTGAGCCGTCACCGAAAATCGTCTCCATCGCGATGTCGTCTTCCATATAAAACAGGCTGCCCGCTTCGCCGACTGCCGCTTCGGCGGGGTCGAGCTCGATCTCGACGTACTGCATTTCTGCGCCATAAACTTTGTAATCGATGACATCCATTGCCATGGGGAATTCTCCGTGAAGTAAAAAAGTGAACCGTGTAAATGAGGGCGCTGGGTCGAATCAACAAGACCGAAAGGGTAAGACCGAAAGCTATAATCGCCGCTGATTTTACTCGCTGGAAAGTGGCTCTCTTTTGAACGTCTTTTACGAGGAAGACGGCGGGTTCAAGGTAGGCCACGTGCTCACCGAAAACGATGCGTCGTATCAGGTCGAAGCGGCGCATGGCAAGCGCTCCAAGATCAAGGCCGGCAACGTGCTGCTGAAATTTTCGGCACCCGGTCTGTCCGAATTTCTACCCGCTGCCGAGCTTGAGGCCGGTGGACTCGAACTCGATTTTCTCTGGGACGTAGCGCCCAAGGACGAGTTCGGTGCCGATGCAATGGCGGCTGAATACTATGGTCGCGCGCCGACCCCGGTCGAGGCCGCTGCGTTGATCTTGCGCTTGTCCGGCGCGCCGATGTACTTTCACAAAAAGGGCAAAGGCCGCTACAAGGCCGCACCGGAAGAAGCGTTGAAGGCGGCACTCGCTTCAGTTGAGCGCAAAAAGCGCGAGGCCGAGTTGCAGGCGCGCTATGTTGAAGAATTCAAGCGCTTCACCGTGCCGGCCGAGTTGCTGCCGCAGATCAAACAGATTTTGTTCGCGCCCGACAAGCAGTCGCTCGGCTTCAAAGCGCTGGAGTCGGCTGCGGCGCAACTGGTGCTGACGCCGCAGGTGTTGCTGCATCGCGCCGGGGTGTTCGCCAGCGCGTATGACTTTTACCTTGAGCAGTTTTTGTTTGAGCACTTCCCGGAGAGGCTTGGTGGGCGCGGGTTTCCCACGATTGAGTCTGGAGAAAGTCGCGAAGAATCGCCCGCACCAACGGTTTCCGGCTTGCAGCCCTCTGAAAACGGTGGCGCATTCTCGATTGACGACTCGTCTACCACCGAGATTGACGACGCGATTTCGGTGAAACCCGGCCGTGCTGGCGTGATGCGCGTCGGCATTCATATCGCCGCGCCGGGCTTGGGCTTCGCGCCCGAGTCCGCACTCGACGCGATAGCGCGCCGTCGCATGTCCACCGTCTACATGCCAGGCGACAAGATCACCATGTTGCCCGATGATGTGGTGCAGCGCTTCACCTTGATCGAAGGCCGCAGCATGCCCGCGCTGTCGCTCTATGTCGACGTGAATGAGACCGATGGTTCGATCATCGCGACGTCGAGCGCGATTGATCTGGTAGAGATCACCGCCAACCTGCGCCATGACGTGCTTGACGCCGAAGTGACGCAAGAAAATCTGGAGTCCGGCGGCGGTACGTTTCCGTTCAAGCCCGAGTTGCAATTTCTTTGGCGCTTCGCCAATGCGCTCGAAAAAGTCCGCGGCCGGCCCTCGACGGCGGCGCATATGCGCGACTACAACTTCCGCGTTGATTGGGATGGTGCCGAGCAAGTGGAGCGCGCCAATCACAATGAACGCAACAGCGACGATGAACCGGGCCGTGGCCCGCAAGTCCACATCAGCGAACGCAAACGCGGCGCGCCGCTCGACAAAATCGTCTCCGAGCTGATGATCCTCGCCAATTCGACCTGGGGCAAGCTGCTGGCCGACCGAGGCGCAGCCGGCATCTATCGGGTCAAAACCGGCGTTGGGATTCAGGGCAAAGTGCGCATGACCTCCGCGCCCGCACCGCATATCGGTCTCGGCGTCACGCACTACGCGTGGTCGTCGTCGCCACTGCGCCGCTATGTCGATCTGGTCAATCAATGGCAGTTGATCGCCGTGTTGAGCGCCGAGTTGAGCACCTCGGATGGCGAGATCAAACCACCGTTCTCGGCGAAGTCAGAAAACCTGCTTGGTGCGATTGCCGCGTTCGACACCGCCTACACCGCCTACGCCGAATTTCAGGACACGATGGAGCGCTACTGGTGCTTCCAGTGGCTGGCGCAGCACGGCTATGTCGCGGCCAAAGGCGAGCCGACGCTGGAGGGCGGGCCGGCGCTGGACGGCGGCCCGACGCTCGAAGGCGAAGTGCTGCGCGATGGCTTGGTGCGGCTTGACACCTTGCCGCTGCGGATCGCCGTGGCGGGTTTGCCGCCGCTAGGTCAAGGCGCGCGTGTAAGCGTGCAGGTACGCAGCGTGGATCCGTGGCGCTTGACGCTCGACGCGGCGTTTGCCGGCGTGATTGCCGGAACTGACGCGGCGCAGCCGACCGGTGCGGAGTCTGGTGTGGCAGCCAAGGGTGCGGCTGAAACGGGCGCGGCTGAAACGGGCGCGGCTAAAGCAGGCTCAGATGGAGCCGAAGCCGATGCAATAGACACTGATGAAGCAGACGCAGATTAAAATCGGCGCGCGCATTTTCGTCGCGCTGATTGTTCCGCCCCCGCTGTCTTTCGATTGAGCCCAGCTTGAGCATCGCCGAAGCGTTTTTCCAAACCTTTCCGGCCCCTGCGTGGTGGCACCGGATGGACGCTCCGCAGCGGGTGTTGACGCTGGCGATTGGTGTCTCCGTCGTGGTTCACGCGGCGGCACTGGCGATTCAGTTCACCGCACCCGACAGCTTTCGCTTCAAGCCGCACGAAGCCACGCTCGATGTCATCTTGGTCAACGCCAAGCACAACGCCAAGCCAGTGAAAGCCGAGGCGCTGGCGCAGGCGAATCTCGACGGCGGTGGCGACAGCGCCAAGGGTCGCGCCAAATCGTTTCTCACCAAATCGCGTGAGTCGCAGGACGGCGAGCAGTTGTCCGCCGCCGCCGCGCGTTTGCAACAGCTCGAAGCCGAGCAGAAAAAACTGCTCTCGCAAGTCAAGGACAGCAAGAGCAAAGTGTCGGCGTTCGAGGCGCGGCCGGAGCAGCAGACCGACCCAAAGCCGGTAGTGCCGCAGATGTCCGGAGTTGATCTATCGATGACTGCGCAGGCGATCTTGCGCCGTGAAGCGGAAATTTACAAACGCATCGAAGATGAAAACGCCCGCCCGAAGCGCAAGTCAGTCACACCGTCGACGCGCGAAGTCGAGTACGCGATGTATTTCAAGCAGTGGGCCGACAAGGTCGAGCGCACCGGCAACAACAACTACCCGGAAGCGGCGCGCGGCCGCAAACTGCGTCTGGTGCTGACCGTGTCGATACTCGCTGACGGCACGGTTGAAAAAGTCGAAGTCGATCGCACGTCCGGCGTGCGCGCGGTGGACAACGCCGCGCGGGCGATCGTCAAACTCGCCGCGCCGTATGGCCGCTTCTCGCCCGAGATGCGCGCCAACTACGGCGTGCTCGACCTGACCATGTCGTGGACTTTTTCCAGCGGCGAAGAGCTGACGCTGGAGGCCCAGCGTTAAGCCCGCCTATGCCACGTGCCATCGTGCGAGTGTCCCCCAAGTCTTCCTGGTTCCGGCTCATCTGGCGCAGTCTGCTCTGGCTGGTGCTGGTCGCAGTGCTCGCCTGCATCGCCTGGCAAGCTTCGCTCTATGCGCGCATTTGGTGGTGGGTCGATCACAACCCGGTGTCGACCAGCTTCATGGATCAACGCCTCGATGCCGCCCGCGTAAAAGATGCGAACGCCCGGCTCAAGCATCAATGGGTCGCGTATCCACGCATCGCGCAGTCGCTCAAGCTCGCGGTGATCGCCGCTGAAGACACGTCGTTCGTCGATCACGAAGGCTTCGACTGGAAAGGCATCGAAAAGGCGCTGGAAAAAAATCAAAAAAAAGGCAAAGTCGTCGCGGGTGGTTCTACCATCACCCAGCAACTGGCGAAGAATTTGTTCTTGTCCGGCGAGCGCAGCTACTTGCGCAAGGGACAGGAAGCGGCGATCACCTGGATGCTCGAGTCGCAGATGGACAAGGAACGGATTCTCGAAATTTATCTCAACGTCGTCGAGTGGGGCAACGGCGTGTTCGGTGCCGAGGCGGCGGCGCGGCACTACTTCAATATCAGCGCGGCGCAATTGTCGCGTGAGCAAGCGGCGCGTCTCGCCGCCATGCTGCCGCGCCCGCAGTTCTATGATCGCAACCGCAACTCAGAGTATCTGGCGAAGCGCGTGCCGGTGATTTTGGGGCGGATGAATCAGGTTGAGGCGCCGTAGGCGGGCGGTGCGGGCCGACGCGGGGTTCAGGGGAACACAGCCCGGGCCAATTCCTCGCCATAAAACCGGCGGCACAATTCGCGCCGCCGCGCGGTATCACTCAACTTCGGATCAATCGACGAGAGTACGATTTGTTGTGCTGCATCGAACATTTGCAAAGCCATCAGCGCGCGCGCCGAACCGGACATCGCGGCGAATTTCGCCTTGAGGAAGGCTTCAACTTCGGGACTGGTGTCATTCATCTTCAATCTCCCGGAGCCAGCCTGCGACATCGAGATGTGCGGCCCATTCGTCAAGATAGGCGCGCTCGTGCGGGGCTTCGAGCAGCAACTTTATATCGCGGCGCTGCTGCTCTGAGCGTGACTCGAGTGACCATTCGAGCTTCGACAAAATCAAATCTTCGACGCTGACCAGCCACAGCGCAACACCCGCCAATTCAACTTTGCGGCGCCGCTCGAATTCGGCACGCCGGTAGCGCGTGGGCTTGCGCGGGATCAAATCTATTTTGACCAGCGAGGGCAGATGAATGATGTTCCAAGGACGCGAGGCGCGCAGCGCGACCGTGATGGCATCCGCATCAGCGTGATAATCCGCGCCCAGCGCATCGGCCAGGCGGCTCGCTTCAACGCCTTCAAACGCGATCACCAGATCGATGTCGCGCGTCATGCGCGGACGTGCGTAGTAGCTTGCCGCCAGCGACCCGGTAAGCATGTAGGGGATGCTTGCCGCTTCCAGCCGCGCGCAGACGTCGGTGAGCGCGGCCAGTTCGGGTGATGCGGTCATTTCACCCCGGTCACGCTATACGCAGACAGCGGCTTCGACAGCCCCTTGAGCGTGAGCTCCCCCACCGGCTCCGACGCCACCGCATCCTCGGTGCGCACACACACGCGTTGCGAAATCAGAATCTGCCCCGGCTTCGCTTCGCCGCACAAACGCGCCGCCGTGTTGGTGACGGTGCCGATGGTGCCGTAGTCGCGCCGTCCTTCGAAGCCAATCGCGCCGATGGTGGCGTAGCCCTGCGCGATGCCGATGCCGAAGTCGAGCGTATGCCCCTGCTTGCGCCAATTGACTGCCAATTCGCCCACCGCAACCCGCACCGCCAGCGCCATTTTCACTGCCTGCAACTCATGCTGTGCCACCGGCAGCGGATCGTTGAACACCACCATCACGCCGTCGCCGGCGAAGTGTTCCACCGTGCCGTCATGCGCGGTGATGATCTCGCCTAACGCGCCGTGATACTCGCGCAGTACCCGCATCACTTCTTCCGGCTCGCCGGTTTCGGTGAACGCAGTAAAGCCACGCAGATCAACGAACAGCACCGTCACTTCGCGCCGCCGCGTCTGCATCGGGTCGTCGATCTCACCCGCGATGATCAGGTCCGCTACCTTGGGTGTGAGAAAACGTTTCAGCCGCGCCAGGCGTTCGATCTGCCCGACCTGCTCGTTGACCCGCGATTCAAGCCCGGCGTTAAGGGCGGCGAGTTCAGCGCCTTGTTGGGCAATCGTGTCCTGATAACTTTTGATGCGCAGCAGCGACTTCACCCGCGCCAACAGCTCAGGCTGGTTGATCGGCTTGGCCAGAAAGTCATCGGCACCCGCCTCAATGCCCTTGACGCGCTCGCTGCCCGGGTCGAGCGCAGTGATCATCACCACCGGCAACAACGCGGTGGCAGGGTTGGCGCGTATCGCCCGGCACACCGAGTAGCCATCGAGGTCCGGCATCATCACGTCGAGCAGCACCAGGTCGGGCTTCTCCGACTCCACCTTGGCCAGCCCCTCGGTGCCACCGCCGGCGGTGACGATATTGAAACCCTTGAAAGTCAACACGTCCGCCAAAATTTTTACGTTCATTGGCGTGTCATCGACCACCAGAATTTTTGCCGCCATGTCAGGCGCTCCGCTTGGCAAACAGATCGTTGATCGACTGGACAAACTCTTTCACGTTGATCGGCTTGGTCTGAAAGCCGTCAAAACCTGCCTGCTTCATCTTCATCGCGTCTTCCGGCATCGCCGAGGCGGTGACCGCGACAATCGGGATGTGCGCCGTCGCTGCATCACCGCGAATCTGGTGGAACGCTTCAATCCCATCAATGCCCGGCAACTGGTAGTCCATCAAAATCAAGTCCGGTTTATGTTCCTTCGCCAGCGCCACGCCGTCTTCGCCGGTCACGGCGTCGAGCGTGCGAAAACCCTTGAACTGGAGCACGTCGCGCACCAGCTTGCGGTTTTTTTCGTTGTCTTCGATGATCAGGATCAGTTCGTTGGCCATGGTGTGAGTTGAGTTGAAAAAGTTATGCGGCGGTCGCAGTGGAATCGACGGCGGGATCGACAGCGGGATCGACGGCGGGATCGACAGCGGGATCGACGGCGGGATCGACAGCGGGATCGACGGCAGGCCGGGCGGCGCGGTCGTCCTGCGATACCGGCAGCGTGAAGATGAAGGTTGAGCCTTTGCCGATTTCGCTCTCAAGACGCATGCTGCCGCCATGCAATTCGACAAAGCGTTTCGCCAGCGGCAGGCCGAGGCCGGTGCCTTCGGCCTTGCGCGTGTAATCGGTGCCGACCTGTTTGAATTCCTCAAACACCGCAGCCAAGTCGGCTTCGGCGATGCCGACACCCGTGTCAGCGACCGCGATCTCGATCATGCCTTCGCGCGGCACCGCACTCACCGTGATGCGCCCGCCTTCAGGCGTGAACTTCACCGCGTTCGACAGCAGGTTGAGCATGATCTGTTTCAGCTTGCGTTCGTCAGCCGAAATTTCTGACAACGCCGCATCGATCTCGCTTTTGAGCGTGATGCTCTGGCGCTGCGCCCGTTCGCGGATCAGGGTCAGCGCGTTGTCAATCGCCGACGGCAGGTCGAAGCGGCCGAGGTTGAGTTCCATCCGCCCAGCCTCGACCTTGGACAGATCAAGGATGTCGTTGATCAACGACAGCAGGTGCAGGCCGGAAGTGTGAATGTCCTTCAGGTACTCCTCCTGCTTGTCATTCACATCGCCGAACATGCGCTCGATCAACACCTCGGAAAAACCGATGATCGCGTTCAACGGTGTGCGTAGTTCGTGGCTCATGTTGGCTAGAAACTCCGACTTGTGCTTGTTCGCCATTTCAAGCTGGCGGCTCTTGTCTTGAATCTCGTTGAACAGGCGCATGTTTTCAATTGCGATCACGGCCTGGTTGGCAAAGGTTTCCAGCAGCTCGACCTGCTTGTCAGCAAATTGGCCCAATTCACGGCGCAGCACCGTAATCACGCCGATCGGTACGCCTTCGCGGAACATCGGCGCCCCCATCATCGACTGGTGGCCCAGGGCTTCGCTCAACTTGCGGCCCAGAGAATCGGGCGGCAGCAAGGTCATGTCACCCAGATTGAGCGCCTTGCCGCTGAGGATCACCTGGCCCATCACACTCTGGTTGTTGATCGGCGCCGGGAACAGGCTGCGCATGCGCTCCTGGTTGGCTTCGGTCAGTGAGCCACCGGACGCGCGGGCGCGCAGCAGGCCATCGGGATCCACGACGACGACCGCGACGCTCAGTCCGTTGAACAGGCGTAGCGCGCTCTGCACGATCGCATCGAACACTGGCTGCGCGTCAGTGGTCGAGCGGCTGATGACGCGCAATATCTCGGCCGTCGCGGTTTGTTGTTCGAGCGTCTCGCGCAAATCCCGCGTACGCTCTTCGACCTTGCGCTCCAGCCCGCCATACGATTCCTTCAAGTCATGCGCCATCGTGTTGAACTGGTTCGCCAGCGTCTCCAATTCATCACCAGTCTTCACCTGAATGGTGTGATCGAGCTTGCCCGCGCCGATCTGCTCCGCGCCC